>NZ_JBIUYA010000003.1:0-304533 GCF_044744285.1 Pseudomonas sp. NPDC087336
AGAAGTGAAACGATGCATCGCCGATGGTAGTGTGGGGTTTCCCCATGTGAGAGTAGGTCATCGTCAAGATTAAATTCCAAAACCCCTATCTGCGTGCGCAGGTAGGGGTTTTGTCTTTCTGGCCCCTGCAGGCACATCCACAATCGCGGTGTCAGACAGTCCGCCTTCGCAAGCAAGCTTGCTCCTACATAAAGAAAATGACACGAAGGTGATTCAGCCGTTTTGGTATGGTGTAGCTCGTTTTTAACGGACCGTTTCAAACCCAGGGATCGGTGCTATTTTCAAAGAGTTGCCACACAAATGCCCCAGCCGATTCCGATCAAAGACCACGAAAAAGAGACACGCCTGGTCAACAAGCGACTGATGGCCTGCGCTTTGTTCGTAGGCGCCATTACCTGTGCACTGGTGGTGCGCCTGTACGTCCTGCAGGTGGTGGAATTCGACTATCACTCCACGATTTCCGAAAACAACCGTGTACACGTGCTGCCGATCACGCCGACCCGAGGCTTGATCTATGACCGCAATGGCGTGGTCCTGGCGGACAACCGGCCCAGCTACAACCTGACGATCACTCGCGAACGCGCCTCCGATGTCAATCAAGAGCTGGACGAAGTGGTGAGCCTGTTGCATCTGCCGGCTGAAGACCGCACGGTGTTCGACAAGGCGATGAAACAGGCGCGGCATCCGTTCGTGCCGGTGACGTTGTTCTATGAACTGAGCGAGGAGCAGATCGCGATACTGGCGGTCAATGAGTTCCGCTTGCCGGGCATCGACGTCGAGCCGCAGTTCGTGCGCCATTATCCGTTGGGCGAACACTTCGCTCATTCAGTCGGCTACGTCGGACGGATCAACGAGAAAGAGTCCAAGATGCTGGATACGGTGGAGTATCGAGGCACCCAGTCCATCGGCAAGACCGGGATCGAAAAATTCTACGAGTCGCAACTGCACGGCCATGTCGGTTACGAGGAAGTCGAAACCAATGCCCAGGGCCGCGTGCTGCGCGTACTCAAGCACACGGATCCGGTGCCCGGTGAAAACATCGTCCTGAGCCTGGACATCAAGCTGCAGGAGGCCGCCGAGCATGCCCTGGGCGATCGTCGTGGCTCGGTGGTCGCACTTGATCCGTCGACCGGTGAAGTGCTGGCCATGGTCAGCAACCCGAGTTTTGATCCGAACCTGTTCGTCACGGGAATCAGCTCCAAGGAATATTCGACGCTGCGCGATTCCATTGACCGACCACTGTTCAACCGTGTGCTGCGCGGGCTGTACGCGCCGGGCTCGACCATCAAGCCGGAAGTCGCGATTGCCGGGCTCGACGCCGGCATCGTTACACCGCAGACCCGGGTCTTCGATCCGGGCTATTACCAACTCCCGGATTTTGATCACAAGTACCGCAACTGGAACCACAGCGGTGACGGTTGGGTGGACATGGACGCGGCGATCATGCGTTCCAACGACACCTACTTCTACGACCTCGCGCACAAGCTGGGCATCGATCGCCTGCATGACTACATGGCAATGTTCGGTCTAGGGGAAAAGGTCTCGCTGGACATGTTCGAAGAGTCCGCCGGGTTGATGCCCTCCCAGGCCTGGAAGCGCGCCACGCGTCGTCAGCCATGGTTCCCCGGCGAAACCGTGATCCTTGGCATCGGTCAGGGCTATATGCAGGTCACGCCGCTGCAACTGGCCCAGGCCACGGCGCTGATTGCCAACAAGGGCGTGTGGAATCGACCGCACCTGGCCAGGACCGTGGACGGGGTCGCGCCGGTGGACGAGCATCCGATGCCCAACATCCTGCTCAAGGACCCACGCGACTGGGAGCAGGTCAACCACGGCATGCAGATGGTCATGCACGATGCCCGCGGGATCGCCCGGGCCGCGGCAGCGGGGGCGCAGTACCGAATCGCCGGCAAGAGCGGCACCGCGCAAGTGGTGGCAATCAAGCAGGGCGAGCGTTACAACCGCGAGAAAACCCGCGAGCGCAATCGCGACAATGCCTTGTTCGTCGGTTTCGCCCCGGCCGAACATCCGCAGATCGTGATTTCGGTGATGATCGAAAACGGCGAAGCCGGTGGCCGTGTCGCCGGTCCCGTGGTGCGGCAGATCATGGACGCCTGGCTACTCGATCAGGACGGTCATCTCAAGCCGCAATATGCAGTGCCGAGCAAGGCATCGGGCGATCCACACGTCTGAACCATACGTTCTGCATAGATGATCCCATGTCATCCATCCCTTGAAGATCCATCCTTTGTCAGCCCCCCTTGTCGCGTTCTCTAATGCCGGAAAGCTGAGTGATCCAGATCACTGATTTCAACAATAAAAGCGCTTTCCGGAGATTGTATGCACAGTGGTCCCACCCTATTGCTGGTGCTGTTTTGCGCCATCATTCTGATTGTCTTTCTGATCGTCAAAGTGCGTGTACACGCATTTCTGGCCTTGACCGCCGCGAGCTTCGTGGTGGGCATCGGTTCCGGCATGCCCCTGGCCCAGATGGCCGCTTCCTATGAGAAAGGTGTCGGTGGCACGCTCGGGTTCCTCGCAACCATCATTGGCCTTGGCGGCATACTCGGCAAGATGCTTGAAGAATCCGGTGGTGCCGAGCGCATCGCCCAAACGCTGTTGAGTGCCCTGGGTAAAGAGCGTGCTTCATGGGCCATGATGCTCGTAGGGTTTATCGCGGGCATACCGGTGTTCTTCGAGGTGGGCTTCGTTCTGCTGATTCCGCTGATCTATGTGGTCGCCAAAGAGACCCGGATCAATCTCTTGTACCTGGGCGTGCCCCTGGCCGTGTCGCTGATGGCTGTGCACTGCATGTTGCCGCCGCACCCTGCCGCCATGGCGATCACCGGCATGCTCGGTGCCGATGTCGGCAAGGTCATCATGTATGGCCTGATTGTCGCGCTGCCGACTGCGATCATTGCCGGGCCGCTGTGGATCAAGCTGGTCTGCAAGAGTGACGCGCCTGACACTCAGCAAGCGTTTCTGGAAGAACACTGCGTCGACAGCGCGACCCGGGACCTGCCGGGCCTGGGCGTGACGCTGCTGACCATCCTGTTGCCACTGGTGCTGATGGTCGGGAAAAGCTTTGCCGCCGGACTGCCCCATGACTCCGGGCTATTGAGCATCGTTGCGTTCCTGGGCACGCCGCTGATCGCACTGTCCATTGCCGTGCTCTTCGCTTACTGGGCTCTGGGTCTGCGCCGCGGCTTGACCATGCCTGACTTGCTCGCGCACACGCAGAAGAGCTTTCCGCCACTGGCCAGCATTCTGCTGATCATCGGTGCCGGAGGGGCCTTCAACGGCATCCTGGTCGACAGCGGCGTGGGTAACGCACTGTCCGGTTCCCTGACCCAATTGAACATGAATCCCATCGTCCTGGCGTGGTTGGTGGCAGGCTTGATGCACTTCGCCGTGGGTTCGGCGACGGTGGCAATGATCAGCGCCGCGGGCATGGTAATGCCGATGCTGGGCGCGCATCCCAACGTCAGCAAGGAAATCATCTGCATTGCCATCGGTGCCGGCGCCATTGGCTGGACCCACGTCACGGACTCGGCCTTCTGGGTGGTCAAGGAGTACCTGGGTGTGTCGCTCGCCGAAGCGTTGAAGAAGTTCACCTCGGCCACGGTACTGGCTTCATTGATCGCGCTGGGGCTGACCCTGGTGCTGGCACAGTTTGTTTAATATTTCAGTCTGATTGTTTGAAAGGATCCCGCCATGATTTTGGGCAAGACACTTGAAAACTGGTATGCCAGTCATCCTTTGATTCGCGACCTGGTCGCGCTGCAAGAAACCACCTGGTTCAACCCTGGCGTGGTGCCGGTTGTGCAAGCGCTTGGCGATGTGGGGTTGACGGCCGCAGACGTCGCCGATGCCAGCGCGCGACTGACGCGTTTTGCTTCCTATCTGCGGCGTGCGTTTCCGGAAACGGAATGCAGTGGCGGCATTATCGAATCGGACATTCTGCCCGTGCCTCAACTGCAGCGATTGCTCGGCGAGCGCTACGCTCAGGCATTACCAGGAGCACTGTGGCTCAAGCGCGACAGCCATCTGCCGATTTCCGGCTCCATCAAGGCCCGTGGCGGTATCTATGAAGTGCTCAAGCACGCCGAAGACCTGGCGTTGGCCGCCAACCTGCTGACGCTTGACGACGACTACGCAGTACTCGACAGCGATAAGGCGCGGGCCTTTTTTGGCCAGTACAAAATCGCCGTTGGCTCGACCGGCAACCTCGGTATGTCCATCGGCATCATGGGTGCCGCACTGGGCTTCCAGGTGACCGTGCACATGTCGGCGGATGCGCGGCAATGGAAGAAAGACAAGTTGCGCTCCCACGGCGTTACCGTGGTCGAGTACGCCTCCGATTACAGCGTGGCCGTTGCCCAAGGGCGCCAACAAGCGGAGTCCGATCCGGCCTGCCATTTTGTCGACGATGAAAACTCGGTCAACCTGTTCCTCGGTTACTCGGTGGCCGCCGAGCGCCTGAAAGGGCAATTGGCGGCGGCCAACATCAACGTGGATGCGCAACACCCGTTGTTCGTTTATCTGCCCTGTGGCGTGGGTGGCGCACCTGGCGGCGTGGCCTTCGGCCTGAAGCTGGCCTTCGGTGATGCGGTGCACTGCATCTTCGCCGAGCCCACTCACTCGCCCTGCATGATGCTGGGGGTCTATACCGGGCTACACGACGAAGTGAGCGTGCAAGACTTCGGCATCGATAACGTGACGGCTGCGGACGGCCTGGCGGTCGGTCGCGCTTCCGGTTTTGTCGGCAAGGCCATGCAGCGCTTGCTCGGTGGTTTCTACACCGTCAGCGACGAGGAGATGTACAGCTTGCTGGCATTGATGGAACACAGCGAAGGGGTGCGCCTTGAGCCATCCGCGCTCGCCGGTGTGCCCGGTATTGCCCGGGTCCTTGCCGATCAGCAAGGCTACCTGGCGCGTGCGGGCCTGGACAACCAGGCTATGGCGCGAGCGACCCATCTGGTCTGGGCGACAGGCGGCAACATGGTACCTGGCGACGAGATGGACGCTTACCTGGCCAAGGGCCGTCAATTGCTCGCCCAGGGTTGAAATCGACCTGAGCGGCTTGGGCACGACAGGCTATCGCTGATTCAAGCGCAAAACCGTATGTGGCAAGATAACCGGCCTGCTACATCCTGGAGGCCTGAGGGAAAAACTGTCGTGCTCAACCTTCCTCCGCGTATCAGTTCCAGGCTCAACAGCAGCCAGTTCGCGAACCTTCATACCTTTCTGGTGGCCGCTCGGCATCTGAGCTTTGCCCGTGCGGCGCTGGAATTGTGCCTGACCGCCAGCGCCGTCAGCCACCGCATAAGTCGGCTGGAAACAGCGTTGGACATGAAGCTGTTCCAGCGCCTGACCCGGCAGGTCACCCTGACCGATGAAGGCGAACGGATCTTCGAGATTCTGCAGAATGCGATGGGCGAATTGTCCGAGGCACTCGAGCAATCGTCACAAGCTGAAGTGGCCGGCTCCCTCGCGGTCTATGCAAGGCCTTCCATCGCCCAATGCTGGCTGGTTCCCAGGCTGGCGGACTTTGTCGAACGTTACCCCTGGGTGGCACTGGACCTGCGGGTCGGCAATGACAATGTCGACTTTCGCACCCGCAAGATCGACCTGGCCCTGTACTACGCCAATGGCGAGTTTCCCGGGCTGGTGAGCCACCGGCTGATGCGAGAACAGATGGCCCCGGTGTGCAGTCCTGACTATGCGCGACGCCATCGTCTGGAGGAGAATCCGGAGAACTTGAGGCACTGCACAACATTGCATGACTCCCTGGCCTGGGATCATGCCGCCTACGATGCAGAGTGGACGCTTTGGGCAGAGCAACACGACATGCTCGCCGCGCTTCCCTAACGTAGCCTGACCTTCGATCGTTCTGATTTGAGCGTGACCGCAGCCATGAACCACGTCGGCATTGCGATTGGCCGTCAGCAACTGGTGCAGAAGCGAGTGGACAGCGGTGAGCTGGTGCTGCCCCTCGCCGGATTCAGTCGTTCAGGCCACTACGATTATTATCTGGTCCACCCACCGCTGGGGACGGTGCCCAAGCGATTGCAGGTGTTCATGAACTGGTTGCGCGAATGCGCGCGTCAGTCATCGCCTCTGGATGAGAATGACGACCTGTTCTGATTGAGGCCTGTGCTGGTATGCAGGGCCAGGCCCTGCATGATCAAACGAATCCATCACTGGCGCAGGATGAACGTCGCCAGGCTGTGCAGATCATCCGGGCTCAACTGCGCGAAAGGCGGCATTGGAACATCCCCCCATTTGCCGCTACCACCGTGCGCAATGCTGGACATAACCTTCACCAGTGCCTGCGGGTCGTTGGCGTACCTGGCAGCCACATCGTGATAGGCCGGCCCGACGACCTTGTGATCGATCGCGTGGCAGGACAGGCAAGCGTTGTTCTGCAGCAAGGCCGTGGCGTCGGCTTTTGCCACAGGTGCTGCCGTGGATTGGCCTGTCGACGGATACGAGGCGGCCTGCACATCGGCATCGATCGCCCGGGCACTGCCGTAGGTCGCCGCCAGGTAGGCGCCGATGATGGTCACGTCCTGATCGCTGATCGGAGCGCCGTATACGTGCTGCATCTTGCCGGCTTCTGCCGTCCACTGCGCCAGGCTCATGCCCGGAGGCTGGAAGCTGATGTAGTCGGCTGAATGGCAGATGGAACATTTCTGCTGGGCCAATGGATAGCCAGGCAGCGCACTGGGTTTGAACGCAGCCGTTTCGGGCGGCAGGGTGATCGACAATGGTGCTGCGCTGGCCATCCCGGCCAGGCAAAGTTGCATCGCGCACAGCCAGCGGGTCATGAATTTGATGGGTTTCATGGGGCTCTCCTCAGGCGACGGTCACGTGGCTGGTTTCGACGACGTGGCGGCGGTAGCCGGCAGGGTTCCAGTCGGCTTGCAGCGGTTGTGTCTCGCCCGCGCTGTGGGTGGCTCGCACCATCAACTGTGTAGCGCCTTTGTGGGTAAAGGTGATCGCCAGCGTCCACTCACGGAAGGAGAAACGGCCAAGGTCCTGCCCTAGCGTGGCTTCACGCCAGAGCTTTCCACCGTCGATGGATATTTCTACCTTGTTGACCCCGGCACCGCCGTCGAACGCGATGCCCTTGAGCTCTACGCTTTTTTTCAACGGCAACACATCACCCGCTTTAACGCTGGTGATAAAGCTGCGTACCGGCAACTTGGAAATCGGTTGGGTTTTTGCCGGCGTGGTGCCGGGGGCTATGCAGAAACAATCGTTATCCGGCACGCGGTAACCTTTAGCCATGAAGAAACCGTCGTACTCATGGTCGACGACTTCGATCTCGCTCAGGTGCTTGACCCAATACGTGCCGAAATATCCGGGGACTACCAGGCGTATCGGATAACCATTGAGGAAGGGCAGGTCGGTGCCATTCATAGACCACGCGATCATGGGCTCACCGTCCATGGCATGGCTGATGTCCAGCGCCTTGATGAACTCCGGCGTACTGGGCAGCACAGGTTTGTCGAGGCCACGGAATGTCACTTGCCTGGCGTTGGCTTTCACCCCGGCCTTTTCCAGTACGGCCTTGAGCGGTACCCCCAGCCAGCGTGCATTGCCCATCGAGCCGTTGCCCAACTGCGCGCCGAACACGCGCGGCATCGAGAAGCCGCGGCTATTGCCCGAGCACTGATTGACGGCCACCACTTCGACCGGCTGCGCCAGCGCCTTGAGCTCTGCAAGGGACAGTGACAACGCGGTGTCGACCGCACCCTTGACGGTCAGCCGGTAGCTGTCCGGATCGATGCTGGTCGGGAAATTGGCCAGGTGGTAACGCACGAAAAAGGCGTCATTGGGCGTGATTGGCCCTTCGTTGAAGACCGCAAAGGGCGTCTCCAGGTGCGGTGGGCGAGTGGTCACCAGGGTCAGCGGGCGTTTTTGCGGGTATTGCACCAGTGGCCGTGGGCCCGCCGCAAAGGTCACTTCCTCGGCGTTTTCCTCGGCTGCCCTGGCGAAGCTGACCAAGGGGGAGGCGGCCAAAGCCAGGGTGAAAGCATCGCGTAGAACGCGCCGTCGGGTTGGCTTGCTGTTATCGATAAAACTGAACTTCATTCTGCGCTCTCTCTGATTGTTTTTTTGAGATGCAACCGATAGTCCCCATCAGGGCGCAAAGGCATCGGTCTAGACGTGTCGCGACACTGTTCGATGAGCAAACCAGTATCGCGACAAGCAGGTTGTCTGCTTCTCATTGGGCGTCAGGGAGTTAGCAATCGATGACAGGGGCGGGCCATGGGGAGGCGAAAGCGTTCGCAGCGAGGGTTGTCCGGTTTGCATTGGCAGTGCTGGCGGATCGCACGCAGGGGACTTGCGCAATACCCAGCTGGGTATTACGCAAGTCATCCTGTTGGGGGAGCTGGCGGTGAACCGGGCGCCGGATCGGATTGAGCGGGCTGAATAGAAGATCTTTTGCGGTTGTAAAACCGCCCCTCAGTCAGCCCTACGCATCAACGATGAACTCGCCCGCACCTGCAACTGCGGAGTCACGATGATGGACTCGGCGCTCTCGCCGTTAATGCGCTTGAGCAGCAACTCCACCGCATGCCGGCCCATCTGTGCCAGCGGCAAGCGCACGCTGGTCAGCGGCACGATTAGTTCGTTGGCCAGCGGGATGTCGTTGTAGCCGACCACGGCAATGTCCTTGCCTACCTGCAGCCCCTTGTCGCGCGCGGCACCCATCAGGCCGATGGCGAGGAAGTCGTTGACCGCGAAAAACCCTTGCGGGCGCGGGTTGAGCCCCAGCAGGTATTCGCCCTGCTGGTGTCCGGTGTGGCTGTCAAAAGGACCATTGAGGATCCACTCGGGGCGCAGGGTGAGGCCTTGCTCGCGGTAGTAACGGATGAACCCGCGGGTACGGTCAGCGCCGGTGGACGCATGCCGTTCGCCAGCCAGGATCGCCACATCGCGACAGCCCAGCCGATACAGGTGTTCGGCCGCCAGCCAGCCACCCAATTCGTCGTCGCTGGCCGCCGACACGTGCCCGGCAATCTGCCGGCTGACCAGCACGTAGGGGATCTGTTTGCGCGCGAGCAAGTCGAGCAGCGGCTGGGTTTCTCCCACGTGCGAGTCACCCACGATCAGCCCGGCCACCGAGCGGCGCAAGGCGTGCTCGGCACGGGCCATCTGGCGCGGCTGCTGGTCGTCGGTATTGGAGACGAAGGTGAGGTAGCCGGCCTGCTCGGCGGCGCTGTCGATGCTGTCGTAAATGGTCGCCATCACCAGGTCGGTGAGGCGCGGCATGAGCACGCAGATCTCCTGGCTTTTACGCAATTTCAGGTTGGATGCCTGCGTGTTCGGTCGATAATCCAGCTCTTTGGCCAGCGCGCGGATGCGCTCAATTACCTCGGCCGACGCCGCTCGCTCAACCCCGGTCGGGTCGCCATTGAGCACCCGTGACACCGTGGAAACGTGCAACCCGAGTGCAGTCGCCATGGACTTCAGGGTGGCGGGGCGAGATTGATTCGGCATGTCTGAGAGGCTTCCAACCGTCCATTATTCAGGCGCGCGATTCTACCTCAATCGCTGCGTCGCCCCCGGAAAAAAAGCTTTACCCAAACGATTGACTAAAAACTTTCCCCTGACTACATTTCGCCAACCCAAACGTTTGGGTAACACAATAAAAATACGCCGGACGCGGCCGACTTTTTGACTTCTGCCATCATTTTGACGAGTCAGATCCCTATGAACAGCGCAGCTATTCCGTCTTTCCGCTACCAGATTTTCTTTTTGATCATGCTGATGGCACTGCTCAACTACATTGACCGCGGTGCGATTGCCTACGCCTCGGCGAGCATTCTTCCCGAGTACGGCTTCGACAAGGCCGACTGGGGCAAGGTCCTGGGTTACTTCGGTTACGGCTACATCCTCGGGGCGTTGATCGGCGGCATCCTGGCCGACCACTTTGGTGCCAAGCGCATCTGGTTGATTGCCGGTGCCACCTGGTCGATTTTCGAGATCGCCACCGCGTTTGCCGGCGACCTGGGGCTGGCCTTTATGGGCGGCTCGGCCATGGCCGGCTTCGCCACTATCCGCGTGCTGTTCGGCTTTGCCGAAGGCCCGGCCTACTCGGTGATCAACAAGAGCGTGGCCAACTGGGCCACGCCCAAGGAGCGCGGCTTCGTGGTCTCGGTGGGGTTGCTCAGCACACCGCTGGGCGCGCTGCTGACCGCTCCAGTGGCGGTAGGCTTGCAAACCCTGACCGGCGACTGGCGCAGCATGTTCGTGGTGCTGGGTGTGATCAGCCTGGCGCTGTTGATCTTCTTCATGACGCGCTTCACCAACACTCCCGACGAGAACCCGCGGGTGTCCAAGGCCGAGCGCGACTTCCTGCGCCAGGAGCGCGCCGCGGCAGTCAATGCCTCGACGCCGACCGACAGCGTTGCGCCGGTCTGGCATTTCTTCAAGAACAAGGACCTGCTCCTCAACGCGGTCGGTTACTTCTCGTTCGTGTACGTGACGTTCCTGCTGCTGACCTGGACCCCCAAATACCTGCAGGACGAGTTCCACTACAACCTGTCGTCGCTGTGGTACATGGGCATGATTCCGTGGACTGGCGCCTGTTTCACCGTGCTGCTGGGCGGCAAGATCTCCGACCTGCTGCTGCGCCGCACCGGCAACCTCAAGGTGGCGCGCAGCTGGCTGGCCGCGACCAGCCTGCTGTTGACCACGCTGTGCTTCATCCTGGTCTCGCAGGCCCAGACCGTGTGGGGCGTGATTGCCCTGATGACCCTGGCCAATGCCCTCAACGCGCTGCCCAACTCGGTCTACTGGGCGGTGGTGATCGACACCGCGCCCTCCAACCGGGTCGGCGCCTACAGCGGCATGACCCATTTCATCGCCAACACCGCCTCGTTCATCGCACCCATGCTGACCGGCTACCTGACCTTGCGCTACGGCTACTCGTCGATGTTCGTGGCGGCGGCGGTGGCCACTGCAGTCGGCATGAGCGCGATGCTGATGGTGCGTCCTGGCGGTCGGCAAGTTGCTTCATCCCCTATACCCGCAGCCGTTTGATGGAGTTGTTTGCATGAGCCTGGTGAAGCCTGATCACGTTGGATATTTTTTCGGTCAATCGGTCATCGCGCTGGCCGAGGGGCTGCGCGCGGGCAGCTTGACTTGCGTCGAGCTGACTCAAGCCGCCCTGGACAGCATCGAGCGCCTGAATCCGACCCTGAACGCCTTCGTTCAGGTCGATGCACCGGTGGCGCTGGCCCAGGCGCGCAAAGCCGACGAGCTGTTTGCCCAAGGCCTGGACCTGGGCCCGCTGCACGGCATACCGGTGGCAGTCAAAGACAACATCGACACCTTCGACTACGTCACCACCTACGGTTCGGCGCATTTCGCAGGTTTCAAGCCGAGCTTTGACGCGCTGTGCGTGCAACGCCTGCGCGAGGCGGGCGCGGTGATTGTCGGCAAGACGTTGACCCACGAGTTCGCCTACGGCCCGACCGGTGACCGCTCGTTACAAGGCGCGGCACGCAACCCATGGGACGCCAGCTGCATCACGGGCGGCTCCAGTGCCGGCAGCGCCGCGGCAGTGGCCAGCGGCATGGTGCCGCTGGCACTGGGCACCGACACCGGCGGCTCGATCCGTATTCCGGCAGCGTTGTGCGGCACGGTTGGTTTCAAGCCATCGTTTGCCAGCGTGCCGCTGCAGGGGGTGTTCCCGCTGGCGTCGAGCCTCGACCACGTGGGCCCGATCGCCAACCACGTCGAGGATGCGCGCCTGTTGTTCGAGGTGGTGGCGGGGCGAGCCTGTGCGCCTGATGCCGAGCCTCGTCCCTTGCGGGTTGGCTGGATCACCTCCGGCAGCTTCGGCCCGGTCGACGCCGAGCTGGATCGGCAGGTGTACCAGGCGGCGCAGCAACTGTTTGGCGAGGCGTTGCAGGAGACTGCCGAACTTGCGCCGCTGGCGTCCGGCATGAAAGACACCTTGCTGGTGCTGCAACGCGCCGAGGCCTTCGAGGTGCATGTCGAGCGCATGCAGGAGGCGCCGCACGCGTTCGAGCAGGAGGTGCGCGAGCGCCTCGAATTGTCGCGTGAAGTCAGGGGCTGGCAATACATCCGTGCGCAGGCTGGCCAGGCACGGTTCAAGGCGGCGATGGCGCGCCTGTTCGAAAACTATGACTTGCTGGTCTCGCCCAGCGTGCCGATTACCGCGACAGCGGTCGATGCGCGCGAGGTCCGGGTCGGTGAGCAGGACATCGATGTACGCGCCGCAGTGCTCAGTTATACCAGTGCCTGGAACCTCACCGGCTTGCCAGCGATCAGCCTGCCGGTGGGGCAGGTGAGGGGGATGCCGGTGGGGCTGCAGGTGATTGGCGCCTCGGGGGAGGATGATCGTTTGTTGCGGGTAATGGCGCAGCGGTTCGTGCGGGGTTAGTGGCGCGGTGAATCGTTCGATCACCTATTTCGTAGGATGATCGAACGGTTCTCATGGTCGAACACCGTCGCCCTCGCGCCAACGACGGTGGCCGTTACTGACATCCGTCAGCGGGTTGCCGGTTTCGAGACCGCCACGGTCACCGTCGCCTGAGCCGACTCCGCGCCCTTGGTATCCTTGGCTTGATAGGTAAAGCTCGCGGTGAACGGCGCGGCGATTGTGGCCGGTGGTGTGTAGGTCACACGTAAGCCGTCAGTGCTGACCGAGCCCTTGCCGGAGTCCGGTTGCGCAAGACCCACCACTTTAAGCGGCACATTACCGTCAGGGTCGGTGTCGTTGGCCAGGACTTGTATGATCAGCGCCTGGCCGTTGTTGCTGACGGCGCTGTCGGCTTTGGCGATCGGTTTCTGGTTTTCGTCATCGTCATCGTCACCGTTGTCCGGTGTACGGAAGGTCGGCAGCGCCGCGGAAGCCACATAGGTGACACCGTCCCAGCCGGGCAGGGGCGTTGGCATCAACTGGAATTGCCCAGGCTTCTCGATATCCCAGCGCAGCAACATCGAGGTGTCCTCGTGCTGGGTGTTGTGGCAGTGCTCCATGTAGGTCCCGGCGAATTCGCGAAAGCGGATGGCTATTTCCACGTCCGTCGAACTGTCGATGCCTTCACCGATGCGATACACGTCCTTGCGCGCCCACTTTTCCCATTCCGGTGGTGCCTTGCCGTCGCGGTTGAGGACAATGCCTTCTTCGAAATGTACGTGCACCGGGTGGCTCCAGCCGTTGCCGCCATTCCTGATTTTCCACACTTCCAGGGTGCCGTCACCGCTGTAGCCGCCATCGGTCGGGCCGTTGGCCAGTTGCGGGGCGGCGCTGAGCCGGCGCGGGTCCATGCTGTAGCCGAAGCCGCCGTCAGTCTTGATGGTCCACGGTTCTTCGTCGGTGCCGTCGGAACGGCCGAAAATGAACTCGCGATGCCGCGCCACCTGGAGCTTGGCAAGGTCGGTGGGGTTATCACGGTCGAGGGTCAGCGGGATCATTTTCTTGCCCATCGGCTTGCCCGGTTTGGCGGGTTCATAGTCGGCCGGGTTCATGCTCACGTCCTGGCCGGAATAAGGCTGCACGACCATTTGCATGAACTTGCCCACCACCGGGTCGCCCATGTCCCATTCCAACCCTTTGCTGCCCAGCTTGAGCACCGCCTTGTACTTCCCGGACAGCACATCGGCCAGGCTCAGCGGTACACTTTCCGGACCCTTGCCGTTCTGGTGCTCCATGAGGTTGACGAAGTACAGCTTGTCGCCCGTCTTGATCCCGTTTTTTGCGAAGTTGACGATGATATCGAAACGCTCGGCGATGCCCTGGGTGGGCAGGATGGCGTTGTGGTCCTGTGTATCGCCGTCGCCATCGAGGTCCATGCTGCCGTCGAATGGCACGGCGTGTTCCATGAGGTTGCCGTCGTTGGCGATCAGGTGGAACGGCACGCGGGTATAAGACAGGCCGGAACCTGCAGGTCCTGGGAATTCGCCACCGGTGCCGGCGATTTCACGCACCAGGGCGAAACGGAAGTAGCGCGACACCGAGCCATTGAGAATGCGGAAACGATAGCTGCGCGCACGCACTTTCAGGCGCGGCTGGTACTGCCAGTTGACCAGTATCTGATCACCGAGAAAGCCATCGGTGTTGAACGGGTTAAACCACAGTTGACCGTTCTTGTCCCAGGCCTTGTCGGCCACCATCAGGTTGACGTCATAGTCGCGGTTGCCCCACGGCAGCGCCGAACCGCTGGGCAGGCGCAGGTTGACGCCGTCTTGCAGCGCTTCGTTGCCACGGTCCAGGGCGCTGTAGTAGTTCATCATCGCCGCGTTGCCCTTGTAGACGTTCTGTGCGGTGAAATCGAGCATGTGGTCGTGGAACCAGTGGGTGCTCATGGTTTCGCGCCAGTCGCCACGGATCTTGATGGAGCCATTGTTGCAAGTCTTGAGGCCGGGGCTGGCGTTGTTGACGAACAGCGTCTCGCCCGGTGCGCAAGGGAACGCCGCGCGCGGGTCTTCAGCCTTGGTATTGATGGTGTCGTAGCCAGCCAGTTGCAGCGGCCAGCGATAGTCGTAGTACTGCCCCGGAAAGAAAAACGCATTGGTGTAGCCATCGCTTTCGGCTGGGGAGTGGCCGTTGTGCTCGTGGGTACTGAGGGTGTGCAGGCCGAAACCCATATTGGCCGACGGGTCGATCGGCAGGGCGTTGTAGTGACGCATCAGCACCGGTTGGCCGTAACGCACCATCAGCAGTTTGGCCGGAAAGGTGCCATCGAAGGTCCATAGCGCCTTGTGGTTCTGAATCGGCATGCTGGGGTGAAAACGGGTGTCGATGCCTTTGGTCGTGCCCGCTGTGGTCGGGATGTCCGAGGTCTGGTAGTAGAGCCCGCCAGGCCCGAACTCACCGACGGCGTAGTTGTGCAATTGTCGGCGGTCGCGCATGCCGGTGTTGATCCGCGCGCCCACTTGCACGGTCTTGAAGGCGACCTGCGGGTAGAACTCGTTCCAACGCTGGTGCGACCAGCCTTTTCCCGGTGGACGCCCCTCGGCCGGCGAACCTACCGGATGGCGGTTGAGGAAGGCTTCGATCTGTGCTTTCCACGGGTTGCGGTCCAGCACGTTGGAGTACTGCGACGGAAACGGGAACAGCCCGGGCTGGCGCATGAAGGCTTCCAGTCCCGCCTTCGACGGGCCGCTACGAGCGATGCTGTCCGGGTCCTGGGCCGGTGCCGGGCCGGCAAGGGGTACCGGGAATTTCAGCGGCGGCGGGGGCAGCGTCGGGTCGAGTTTTTCCGTGCCGAATTCTTCGAACAACAGCAATTGTTGGGTGTAGGGCTGGGCCCCGAACAGCGGGCTGGGCTTGCCGTTGGTGGGGATCTTGAACGATGTCTGCAGGCTTGGCGGCAGCACATTCTCGGCACGTGGGGTGTTGCGGTCGCCATATACGCCGTTGGGCAGGGCAATCGCGCCCTGGTTGGCCGACGGCATGGTTTTCAAGGCTTCCAGGGCGGCCGCCGCAGCCAGCGGGTCGGCAGGAGGATTGGTATACGCCGACGGGTCCGTCGGGGGGGGCTGGCTGACATCGTCGAGCGGCGCGGCATCGGCGGTGGCCAGGGTCAGGAGCATCGCGCAGGGCAGGCTGGACCTGCGCAGCAAGTCAATGGAATTGCAGGGTGGCGTCGCACGTTTCATTTTTCTCCCCTCGCGTGATGCCCCGCCGTCTCCAAGTCCGGGACGATAGTTGTGCGGGTAACAGCGGTGGAGCAACTAACGAGCCACTACCGCAGGGAGAAATAAAAGTTCAATTTAATTAACAGGTTGTTATGAGTGTTAAAAATGGCAGGAATGGTAGTGGGGGATATTCCTCAAATGTGGTGATAAATCCCCGATAAAGTGGGTGTAGTTCCCCATTTATGGTAATGGTCGTGGCCCTGTTACACCGCGCGCTTTTGTTTGGACGCCCGTACCATAAGGGAGTATGGGTAATCTGGGCCTTATTGAGGCTGCGAATGGAAAAAGTTGAATCGAGCGCCGGCCCATTGCCTGATCGCGAGCCGTATTTTGGTAAATATGAATGTAATTCGCCCCGAGGTGGGACGCCGGCCAGCCATTTGGCTCGACCGGCGGGCGGGAGAAAGTCAGTTGCTGACTAGCAGTTCCGGGCCGAGGTAGTCGTTGATCTGGTCGATATCGTCGTCGCCCAGACTGCCCACCGAAGAGGCCAGGCGCAGGCGCGACATCAAGTAGCGCAACTTGGCCTCGAACAGATCGTGGCGCGCAACGAAGAGCAGCTCTTCGGCGTTGAGGACGTCCGAGTTGGTGCTGGTGCCCCCTTCCTTGAAGCCCTTGCGTGTCGAACTCAGTGAGCGTTCGTTGGACGCTACAGCCTTCTCCAGCGCGCGAATACGCTTGGCGCCGCTCTGCACACCTTGATACTCACGGGTGGTTCCGGAGATGACCTCCTGCCGTGTGGCGTCGAGTTCGTCCTGGGCTTTGTAGCTATTGGCACTGGCCTGGCGTGTCAGCGCGCTGACGCCTCCGCCGCTGAACAGCGGGAGATTGACTTCCAGGCCGATCGAGCCGTAGCGGTTGCGTTGATTCAGCTCGGAGATCGATTGGCTATCGCCTGCGGTGTAGCCGGCAACGAAATCCAGTGTTGGCCAGTGACCGGCCTTGGCGCGCTTGACTTCTTCTGCGGCGAGGTCGCTGCTGTAGCGGCGCGCAATGATCAGCGGGCTATCGGCCTGGGCCTTGACCAGCCAGTCCTGCAGGTTGCTCGGCAGCAGCGGTGGTGTATCGAAATTCGGCTGCAAGGTGGTCAACGATTCGGGAGTCTCACCGATGTATTCCTCCAGCTGGCGGCGCGCGTTGACCAGGTTGTCCTGCGCTTCGATCAGTTCGGCCTCGGCGAGGTCGCGGCGAGCGACCGACTCGTCGATGTCGGTGACGGTGCCGGCCCCCAGCTCCATACGCCGTTTCGCCGAGGCGAGTTGCTCATCGAAGGCGCTCAGCTTGGCCTTGGCCAGGACGATGGTTTCGCTTGCCAGGAGCACGTCGAAATAGCTTTCGGCCAGGCGCACCGCGGCGTCCTGGGTCTTGGCATCGAACACCGCGACACTGTAGTCGGCACGCTGCTGACCCTGGCGGTACTCGGCCATCTTCTGTTTGTTGAACAGCGGCTGGCGCAGGCGCACGTTGGCACCCTTGGAGTCGTAGTCCAGATCCCTTTCGATACCGCTTTGGCGCTGGGTGCCATTGACCTTGTTGTCGTAGGCCGAGGCATTGATCTGCGGTAGCAGGCCGGCCTTGCCGATGGCGCGGTTTTCCTCGCCGGCCGCTTTTTCATGCACGGCGGCGCGGTAAACGGGACCTTGGTACTGCAACAGATCCCAGGCTTGTTTGAGGTCCATGGCGCAGGTCGGCAGGGACAGCCCCAGCAGGCAGAAGAATAGGCAATGACGGTCCATTTCATTGTTCCTTGAACGAGCTGTCCACACGCTCGAGCATCGGTTTGAGCAGATAGCTCATCAAATTGCGCTCGCCGGTCTTGATGGTGACGCTGGCGGGCATACCGGGGCGAATATGATTGCTGCCAAGCAGGCTCATGCCGTCGGGTGTGACTTCCACCTGAGCCAGATAGAACGGTTGCTTGCTTTCCTCGTCGAGCAGGCGGTCGGCGGAGATGGTTTTCACGCGGCCGGGAATGTTTGGCGTCTGGGCATGGTTGAAGGCCGGGAAGGCAATGTCCACGGGCAGGCCCGGGACCATCTTGTCGATGGCTTGCACGGGAATCATCGCGTCGACCTGCAGCGGTTCGTTGACCGGAACGATCTCCATGATCTTGAATCCGGGCTGAATGATTCCTCCGACCGTGGCAATGCTCAGGGACTGGACCATGCCATCGATGGGCGAGCGAATCACCGTGTGGGTCACTTCATAATCCAGCGCGCGCAAGCGGTCAGCCAGGGTGGTGTTTTCCTTGGCGGTGTCAGTCAGCTGCGATTCGACTTCCTTCAGGTAATCGTGCTGGCGCTGCAGGATGCGCAGCTTGATTTCGGTGGTCTGGCTACGCACGCGAGCGATGTTGTTGAGGTTCTCGGCCTGGCCGGCAGACAGGTCGGCATTGCTGCGTTCCAGCTCAAGCAAGCGGTTGCGCGGCACATAGCCTTCGGCCGCCAGAACGCGGGTGCCTTGCAGTTCCTGGTTGAGAAAGTTGATTTGCGAGGCGCGGGCGCCATAGACCTGCTGCAGGCCCTTGAGCTGTACCTGCGACGCCGCCAGGTTTTCCTCCAGGATGCTGATTTCACCCGCAAGACCGGCGCGCCGGGTGTCCAGCAGGCGCTGTTGCAAATTCATGGCGGCCACCAGGCGGTGGTCATCCCTGAAGCGCTTGATCAACTCAGGGTCGAATTCCACCACATCGCGGCCGTCACGCTCGGCTTCCAGGCGGTTTTCCACGGTCTTGCTGACGATGTACTGGGCGCCTACCGCACCCTGTTCGGCAGCGGCACGCAACGAATCGAGGCGGACCACCTCCTGGCCTTTTTTCACCACATCGCCTTCGCGAACGAGGATGGCCTCCACGGTGCCGCCGCTGAGGTGCTGCACGGCCTTGCGATTGCTGGTGACTTTGACCGTGCCTGTCGCTACCACGCCGGCATCCAGCGGAGCCAGCCAGGACCAGAGGAGGAAGCCGCCGAAGCCGGCGAGCACAAGCCACACGCCCCAGCGCGCGGGCTTACCGACGTCCAGGTCTACCACGCTCCTGGGATCGGCTTGAATCATCTCGGTGTGTTGGCTCAATTGCATGATCGGTCACTCCCGTGCTTTGACGGA
The DNA here is from genome assembly GCF_044744285.1 of Pseudomonas sp. NPDC087336. Classification (NCBI taxonomy): domain Bacteria; kingdom Pseudomonadati; phylum Pseudomonadota; class Gammaproteobacteria; order Pseudomonadales; family Pseudomonadaceae; genus Pseudomonas; species Pseudomonas sp. NPDC087336. The sequence continues at coordinate 18,796 of NZ_JBIUYA010000003.1, forward strand.
GGCCAGCGGGGTCGCCGCGCCTGCAGGCATCACACTGGCCTTGCGCAGCGCTGCGAATACTTCGTCGCGCGTGCCGAGCATCTGCACGCCGCCATCACGCAGCATCAGCACCTTATCGACGGCGCAAAGTACGTTGGGACGGTGGGAAATCAGAATGACGGTGGCACCGCGGGCCTTTAGCTCGGCCAGCGCATCGACCAGGGCCTTTTCGCCGACGTCGTCAAGGTTGGCGTTCGGCTCATCCAGCACGATCAGGTTGGGTTCGCCATACAGCGCGCGGGCCAAGGCGATGCGTTGTTTTTGACCACCGGACAGTGGGCTGCCATCGGTGCCCAGGCGGGTGTCATACCCCAGCGGAAAACGCAGGATCATGTCGTGCACGCCAGTGATCTTGGCGGCGCGAATGACCGCGTCGCTGTCCACTTCGCCAAAGCGCGCAATGTTATCGGCGATGCTGCCCTCGAACAGCTCCACGTCCTGCGGCAGGTAGCCGAGCCAGGGGCCAAGCTCGCCCTTGTTCCAGGTGAATATGTCCGCGCCGTCCAGGCGCACCTTGCCGGCCTGTGCCGGCCAGACGCCAACCAGCAGGCGGGCGAGGGTGGATTTGCCCGAGGCGGACGGGCCGATAACGCCAAGGCTTTCGCCGGGGACAAGGCTGAAACTCACCCCGCGCAGAATCGTGTTGTTGGTAGCGGGGGCACCGGCATACACATTCTCCACCGCCAACATGCCCAGCGGACGCTGCAGTGGCATGCTCGCTGGCCGGCGCGGATAGTCTTGCAGCATCTCGTTGAGCCGGCCCCAGGCCGAACGGCAGCCGAGCAGTTGCTTCCATGACGCGATGACCTGTTCCACTGGGCCCAGTGCGCGGCCGGTGAGGATCGAGCAGGCAATCATCATCCCCGGGGTGATCTTGCCTTCGATCGCCAGCAGCGCGCCGGCGCCGAGGATCAGTGACTGCAAGGTGATACGCACGAAGCGCCCGGTGCTGCTGATGAGGGCAGCGCGGTCGGAGGCCAGGGTCTGCATTTCCAGAATGCGCAAATGGCTTTGGTACCAGCGCTTGCTGATCGACGGCAGCATGCCCATGGCCTCGATGACCTCGGCGTTGCGCAGGTTGTTATTGGCGTACGTGGCGGAGGAGAGGGAGGCCTGATTGGCTTCGGCCAGCGGCTTCTGCGTGGCCTTTTCCGTGAGGTAGGCCAGGCCCACCAGGATCAGCGAACCGATCAGCGTGAGCAGTCCCAGCAGCGGGTGGATCAGGTAGGCGACCAGCAGGTAGATCGGCGTCCACGGCGCATCGAAAAAAGCGAACAGGGCGTTGCCGGTGAGGAACTGGCGGACCTGCGCGAGATCTTGCAGGGCCTGGGCCGGATTGCCTCCGGCGCGGTTCAGGTTGCGCTCGAAGGCGGCGGTGAAGATGCGCCGGTTGAGGTCCATGTCGAGGCAGTTGCCGAGCCGGATCACGACGCGGGTGCGGACCATTTCCAGCGTGGACATCAGCAGGAACAGCCCGATCACCAGCAAGGTTAGCATCGTCAATGTTGTGACGTTGCGACTGACCAGGGCCCGGTCATAGACCTGCAGCATGTACACCGCTGGCGTCAACATCATGACGTTGATAACGCCACTGAACGCTCCGAGCGAGTAAAAACTGCGACGCAGGCGAAAGATCGCGTCAGCCAGTTCTGAGCGTGAGCTCGACGGCTTTTGCATTTGAGTCCTCCCTCACCGAAAAGCCGGTTGCCCTTGCGGCGCACCCGCTGCCGGTAAATGAAATTGACTATCAATACATCTAGTTCCCTGAGTAACTCGTCGGCACAAGCTGTAGTTCTCTGGACAAGTTCTCTGGGTTATTCACATGCAGGAGCGTAGGTGGCGTTTGTTTCCCTAGCGATACACTTTGAAATAACATTTCGCGCTATAAGTGCTTAGCATTTTCTATATATCGTTTAAGAACAGCCAGTTGGCACGTCTAACGCCGGTCGTCTGTTTTTGCGGCGTAATATTGACAGTTTTTTGCTATGGAACTTTAGTCATGTTGGGTGATCGCCTCCCTGAAGCCAGCCAACACTTTGGCAATGCAAGGCACGGTGATTTTCCTGAAGGAGCACACATGGCGATCATTTCGTTGTCTTGCGCAGTGACGGAGTTGTTCAGGAAGTTCGCTTCGACTTCCAGATTCCATGGCCCACCCTCGGCTCGGGATCGCTCTGCCTAACCGCTCGGCGAACCATTCATTTCGCGAATTCCAGGCGCGCATTCCCAGGCGCCGGGGGACGGCTTTGCCTATCCCACGCCTGCTCTCGCCATTCAGCTGCACCCAAGAACTACGCAAGCCAGTACCTGACTGGGCGTGGGAGGATTCTTTCGTCCCGTGCCTTTCCCCCAGAGAGATCGAGGACAATAAAAAATGGCCAATTTCAACAAGTCGGACCTGGAATTCATACTCAAGCAAATATTCATCGCAGAAGCGCACGCCAGTGGCGCCAGCCTCATTGATTTGCTACCTAACACTCAGGTGCCATTCGGTTTGCGAACCGTCGATGGCAGCTACAACAACCTGGTCGCCGGGCAAACCGAGTTTGGCGCCGCGGACAATTCCTTCCTGCGCCTGCTCGATGCCCAGTATCGAGCGGCCTATGCCGCGTCTGGCAATGTGGTCGACCCGCAGCCACGCATCATCAGCAACCTGATCGTCGACCAGACCGCCAACAACCCGGCCGCGGTTGCGGCGAATGGCGGGGCCGCCCCGGTGATCAGTCCCGGGCTGGATGGCGTGTTCGGCACGGAAGACGACAAGGAAGTGTTCTTAATCCCCAACGTGTCGCCGGACGTCGGCCTGACCGCCAGCTTCAACTCGTGGATGACCTTTTTCGGCCAGTTCTTCGACCACGGCCTGGACCTGGTCACCAAAAGCAGTACCGACATCGTGTTTGTTCCGCTGCAACCGGACGATCCGTTGTATGTACCGGGCGGCCATACCAATTTCATGGTGCTGTCACGTGCCGTGCATTCCGCTGGCGCGGACGGACAAGTCGGCACTGCCGACGATGGCCAGACCAACACCACCTCGCCGTTCGTGGACCAGAGCCAGACCTACAGCTCGCACCCCTCCCATCAGGTGTTCCTGCGCGAGTACGCCCTCAACGCGGCAGGCGACCCTATTGCAACGGGTCGTTTGATTACCAACCGTGATCTCGGCGCCGATGGCAAGTTCGGCACCTCCGATGATGGCAATGGCGAAAATGGCGGCATGGCGACCTGGGCGGTGGTCAAGGCCCAGGCCCGTGACATCCTTGGCATCAACCTGACCGACGCCGATGTGCACAGCGTGCCGCTGCTGGCAACCGATGCCTATGGCAACTTCATCCGCGGGCCAAGCGGCATGCCGCAAGTGGTGATGCGTGTCAACAACGGTGCTGACGGTACCGCCGGCACGGCGGATGACGTCACGCAACTGGTCGAAGGCAACCGGGATGCGCCGATCAGCCTGGCCAACGCCGTGAGCACCGGGCATGGCTTCCTCGACGACATCGCCCACAACGCCGCGCCGGTCGTGGTCAACGGGGTTCTGCAAGCGGATGGCGACACCGATGTCGGCAATGCGCAGGACGTAGGCGCGGGCGGCAACAACCTGACCTATGACAACGAACTGCTCGATGCCCACTACATTGCCGGCGACGGCCGGGTGAACGAGAACATCGGCTTGACCGCTGTGCACCATGTGTTCCACGCCGAGCACAATCGACTGGTCCAGCAATCCAAGGACACCATCCTTGCCGCCGGCGACCTGGCCTTCCTCAATGAATGGCTGGCGGACGACGTGGCTGCGATACCAACCACAGCCGCCGAGATCGCGGCGTTGGTGTGGGACGGCGAACGCCTGTTCCAGGCCGCCAAGTTCGGTACCGAGATGCAGTACCAGCACCTGGTGTTCGAGGAGTTCGCGCGGACCATTCAGCCGCAGGTCGACGAATTCCTTGCCCCCAACGGTTATGACACCTCGATCAACCCGGCCATCCTCGCCGAGTTCGCCCACGTGGTGTACCGCTTCGGCCACTCGATGCTGACCGAAACCGTCGATCGCTTCGACCCCGAGTTCAATCCGCTCCTTACTGACCCGAACAACCCGGACTCGCAAATGGGGCTGATCGCGGCCTTCCTCAACCCGCTGGCGTTCGCCGGCAGTGGAGCGACCTCGGACGAAGCGGCAGGAGCGATCATTCGCGGTGCGACCCGCCAGGTCGGCAACGAGATCGACGAATTCGTCACCGAAGCATTGCGCAACAACCTGCTGGGTCTGCCGCTCGATTTGCCGGCCCTGAACCTGGCGCGCGGTCGCGAGACGGGCATCCCCACGTTGAATGAAGCGCGCCGTGAGATGTACGCAGCCACCGGCGACAGCCAACTCACGCCGTACATCAGTTGGGCTGACTTTGCGGACCACCTCAAGCACCCCGAATCCCTGGTCAACTTCATCGCCGCTTTCGGCACCCACAGCGAATTGATCGCAGCCGATGTGGATACGCTGATCGAGATGCGTGCGGTCGCCGCAGCCCTGGTGTTCGGCGGCAGCGCGGTGATCAACGCCGGCACTGTCGATGAGCGTACCTTTACCGCCAATCTGGCCGATCGCCTGGCATTCCTTAACAGCTCGGGCGAGTACGCCATGGTCAATGGCGTCACCACCACCGGCGTGGACGACATCGACTTCTGGGTCGGTGGCCTCGCTGAACAGAAGATGCCGTTCGGCGGGATGCTCGGCTCGACGTTCAACTTCGTGTTTGAAACCCAGATGGAGGCGTTGCAGAACGGCGACCGCTTCTACTACCTGTCGCGTGTCGCAGGCCTGAACTTCGGCACTGAGCTTGAGAACAACTCCTTCGCCAAGCTGATCATGCTCAACAGCGATGTCACCCACCTGTCGAACACCGTGTTCCTGACGCCGACGTTCACCCTCGAAGTGAATCAGGACAATCAGTTCACGGGCCTGGGTGCGGGCGGCAAAGCCGACCCGACGGGTGGCCTCATGATCGACGGTGTGGAAATCGTCAAGCTGGTGGTCCGCGACAACCCCGATACCCCCGGTACAGACAACAACTATCTGCGCTACAACGGTGAAGACCATGTGGTCCTGGGCGGCACCGCCGGCAATGACATCATCATTTCCGGTGACGGCGATGACACCCTTTACGGCGACGGCGGCAACGATATCCTCGAAGGCGGTGCCGGCAACGATGCGGTGCTCGGTGGCGCAGGCGATGACATCATCACTGACTCGTTCGGCGACAACCGCCTGGAAGGTAACGCCGGTAACGACGTGATCATCGCCGGCAGCATGCTGGCCGCCGGCAACCTGATCCTGGGCGGCGATGGCCAGGACTTCATCGTCACCACCGAAGACATCACCACCACCTTCGGTGGCCAGGGCGACGACTTCATCCTCGGTGCCAAGACCAACCTGCCACCGACCGGTAATGAAGGCGATGACTGGATTGAGAAGGGCACGCAGGACGGTGCGCCTGGTGATAACGCCGCGCCGTTGCTCACTGACGATACGATCGGCAACGACATCTTTGTCGGTGGCGCTGGCTTCGATGAAATGATCGGCGAGGGCGGCGATGACATCTTTGTCGGCAGTGATGCCCAGGACAAGATGGAAGGCATGTCCGGCTTCGACTGGGTCACCTACAAGGATGACAAGTTCGGCGTCACCGCTGACCTGACCATGGCCGCGCTGGCACAGCCACACGGCAACGCGCCAAACCAGAACACCGGCGTGTTCAATCCGGTTGGCGCCTCGCCCGCCTCGATCCTTGACCGCTTCGCCGAAGTGGAAGGCTTGTCCGGTTCGAAGTACGGCGACGTACTCAGGGGCGATGATGTCGATGCCGACACCATCCTCAACCACGGGGGGGCCACGGGCAGTGCGCTGACCAACGTGGCGTTGATCCGCGGACTGGCGCAGTTCCTGGCCGATGCCGGCCTGCCGACCACCGGCTTTGCCACGGGCAACATCATCCTCGGTGGCGATGGCAGTGACCTGATCGAGGGCCGCGGTGGCGATGACCTGATCGACGGCGACAAATGGATCAACGTCAGGATTGCCGTTTATAACCGCGATGACGTCAACCATACCGGTCCCGAGATTGCCAGCTTCGACAGCATGGTCGATATGATTCCCCTCATGCTCGATGGCACCATTAACCCCGGTCAGCTCAAGGCCGTGCGGGAAATCCTGCCCGGCACCTCGACGGGCGGGGCGGCCTTCGACACCGCCATATTCTCCGGAGCCCAGTCTGAGTATGTGGTGACTCAGGACACCCGCGGCACGGACAGTCTGGCGGACGATGTCTGGACGGTGGCCGATACCGTAGCCGGTCGCGACGGTACCGATACCCTGCTGCATATCGAGCGCCTGCAGTTCGCCGATGGCCAGCAAGTGCTGGTGCCGGGGCTCAATGCCCAACCGGTTGGCAGCCCCACCATCACCGATAACAACGGCGGCGCGATTACGGTGGGCGACATGCTGACCGTCAGCGTGGCTGGGGTGACCGATGCCAACAACCTCGGGGGCAGTCTCAACAGCTCCTCGGTGTCCTACTACTGGCAATTCGAGTCGGACCCAGGCAGCGGCGTTTTCGAGGACATCATCCTCTTGCCGGCCGGCGACCTGGCGTTCCAGAGTGCCGACGGCACCTCGTTCAAGGTCTCTCCGGACCTCGCCGGGCTGTCGTTGCGGGTCAAGGCGATCTACCAGGATGGGCATGGCACGACTGAAGTGGTGTTCTCGCAGCCGACGGCCGTAGTGGCTCCCGGCGCGCCGGTCGTACCGACGGCGCCGACCCCCGTGGCCGATGCCACGGCGGGTGGCGAGGGCCTTCACATGGTCCGCTCCGACCTCAACTTCATTCTTGACCAGATCAAGATTGCCGAGGCTGACGCGGCCGGTCAGGACATCCTTTCGCTGATCCCGAATATCCGCGCGCCGTTGGGCCTGCGTTCGGTCGACGGGTCGAACAACAACCTGCTGAACCTCAACGGCAACAACAACACCGGGTTTGGTGCCGCCGATAACACCTTCCCGCGCTTGACCGATCCGGTGTTCAACCCGGCGCAAGGTGTGCCTGCCGGTTTCTTCGGCCCCGGTTCGCCGGCCATCCCGGGATCATCGTATGCACAGAACAGCGGCGCTGTGTTTGACTCGCAGCCGCGCACCATCAGTAACCTGATCGTCGACCAGACGTCGAACAACCCGGCGGCCTATGCCACGGCGTACGACCCGGGTGCGAACGGTCATCTCGACTACGGCGTAGAGGGTAGCGATAACGACGACGTGCTCAAGGATGGTGTACGCATAGTCGCCAGCCCCGGCATGGATGGTCAGTTCGGTACGGGCGACGACCACGATGTGTACCTGTTCGAGAACACCGCGACGGATGCGGGATTGTCTGCGCCGTTCAACGCCTGGATGACCTTCTTCGGGCAGTTCTTCGACCATGGCCTGGACCTGGTGACCAAGGGCGGTTCAGGCACCATCTACATCCCGCTGCAAACTGACGATCCGCTGTACGTGCCCGGTGGCAACACCAACTTCATGGTGCTGACCCGCGCGACCAACCAGCCAGGGGCGGATGGCGTTCTCGGCACGGCCGACGACATCCATGAGCACACCAACACCACCACGCCGTTCGTGGACCAGAACCAGACCTACAGCTCGCATCCGTCGCACCAGGTGTTCCTGCGCGGATACGTGATGACGGATGACGGCCCTAAAGCCACCGGCAACCTGATCACTAACCGTGACCTGGGGCTGGACGGCAAGTTCGGTACCAGCGACGACACCGAAATCGGTGGCATGGCGACCTGGAAGGTGGTCAAGGCGCAGGCACGTGACGTCCTGGGCATCAATCTCACCGACGCCGATATCGACAGCGGTCCGCTGCTGGCGACGGACGCCTATGGCAACTTCATCAAGGGGCCGAACGGCTTCCCGCAGGTTGTCATTCGCGTCAACAACGGGCTGGACGGCCTTGCCGGTACAGCCGACGACGTCACTACCCTGATGGAAGGCAATCCAGCCAACCCGATCAGCCTCGTAAACGCGGTGCGCACCGGCCATGCCTTCCTCAACGACATCGCCCACAACGCTGTGCCGGTGGTCGCCGGCGGGGTTCTGCAGTCGGACGGTGACGACGATGTTGGCAATGCGCAGCTCGTCGGCGATCGCGGCAACAACCTGACCTACGACAACGAACTGCTTGACGCGCACTACATCGCCGGTGACGGCCGGGTCAACGAGAACATCGGCCTGACCGCGGTGCATGCGATCTTCCACGCCGAGCACAACCGGCTGGTGGCGCAGACCAAGGATACCGTCCTCGATTCCCATGACGTGGCCTTCCTCAACGAGTGGCTGCTCACGCCGGTGGCTGCCTTGCCCGCCAACCAGGCTGAGATCGATGCGCTGGTGTGGAATGGCGAGCGCCTGTTCCAGGCGGCCAAGTTCGGCACCGAGATGCAGTATCAGCACCTGGTGTTCGAGGAGTTTGCGCGGACCATCCAGCCTCGTGTTGACCTGTTCTTCGCACCGACCCAGGTCTATGACGTCGACCTCGATGCCTCGATCGTCGCCGAGTTCGCCCACACCGTGTACCGGTTTGGCCACTCGATGCTGACCGAGACTGTCGATCGCTACGACGTCAATTTTGACGTGATCGGCGATCCGAACAGCGCTAACCCCGATCAACAACTGGGCTTGATTGCGGCGTTCCTCAACCCGTTGGCCTATGCCGCCAGTGGCGTGACGCCAGAGGATGCGACCAGTGCGATCGTGCGTGGGGTGACTCGGCAAGCCGGTAACGAAATCGACGAGTTCGTCACCGAGGCGCTGCGCAACAACCTGCTGGGCCTGCCGCTCGACTTGCCGGCGATCAACATCGCCCGTGGCCGCGACGTGGGGATTCCCTCGCTCAACGCGATTCGCCGCGACATCTACAGCCAGACCGGAGATACCCAACTCAAGCCGTACAGCAGCTGGGTCGACCTGGTGCAGCACCTCAAGCATCCGGAGTCGTTGATCAACTTCATCGCGGCCTATGGCACCCATGGCACGATTACCTCGGCAACCACTTTAGAAGGCAAGCGCGCTGCGGCGATGTTGCTGGTCTTTGGCGACGGGGGTATTGACGAGCCATCCGATCGCCTGGACTTCCTCAACGGCACCGGTGACTGGGCCAACGTAACGCGGGCGGGCAAGGATGGGGTACTGGGGACTGCAGACGACCTGAAGGGGGTGACGATCACCGGGGTCGACGCCATCGATCTATGGATCGGCGGCCTGGCCGAACAGATAACGCCGTTTGGCGGCATGCTCGGCTCGACCTTCAACTTCGTGTTCGAGAACCAAATGGAGAAACTGCAGGACGGCGATCGCTTCTACTATCTGGAGCGTACCTCTGGCCTGTCGATGAATGCCGAGCTGGAAAGCAACTCCTTCGCCAAGTTGATCATGGCCAACACCTCGGCCACGCACCTGCCGGGCCTGGTGTTCTCGGATCCCGGCTTCTATCTGGAGAGGGACCAGTCCAAGCAGTACAACGATGGCCTGGGCAGTGCCGATCCGCTCGAGAACGGCCATCAGGTCGTGTTCCGCGACAACCCGCTGACCGCCGGGCCGGACGCCAACTACATCAAGTACACCGGTGAAGAGCACATCGTGCTGGGCGGTACCAACAGTGCAGACATCCTCATCGCGAGTGAAGGCGATGACACCGTCTGGGGTGACGGCGGCAACGACCGCATCGAAGGCGGTGACGGCAACGACCAACTGCGCGGTGGCGCTGGCGACGACATCATCACTGATGCCGGCGGCGACGATAACATCCAGGGGGGCGACGGCAACGACGTGCTGCACGGTGGCAACGGCGTCAACCTGATCATTGGCGGGTTCGGCAATGACTTCATCGTGACCGGTGAGGACGCCTCCGAAGCCATTGGTGGCCAGGGCAACGACTTTATCCTGGGCAGCAAAGCCAACGAACAGGACATGGGTAACGAAGGCGACGACTGGATCGAGAAGGGCACCTCCGACGGTGCGCCTGGCGACAACTTCGACCCGCTGGGCAACGACCCGATCATCGGCAACGATGTGTTCATTGGCGGTGGCGAGAACGACAAGTTCAACGGTGAAGGCGGTGACGACATCATGGTCGGCAGTCTCGGCTTCGGTGATCGCTATATCGGCGGCTCCGGCTATGACTGGGCGACCTTCAAGGATCTCGCCCAGGGCGTGAGCATCGATATGAGCGACCGCTTTTTCGATGTACCGCTGGTACCGGGTTCGGGTGCCTCGACGCTGGTGCGTTTCGACATCATGGAAGGTCTGTCGGGTTCAGCGCACGGTGACTTCCTGCGCGGTGACAACGAAGATGCCGCATCGCTGCCTGGCGCGGGTGCAACCGGCAGTGTGCTGACCAACATCAACTTGATCGACGGTCTGGCGGATGTGCTGCCGGAGGGCGCGACGTTCTTCGACGGCGGCAACATCATCCTCGGTGGCAGCGGCAGCGACCTTATCGAAGGTCGCGGTGGCGACGACATCATCGATGGTGACAAGTGGCTGAACGTACGCATCAGCGTACGGGCGAACATTGATGGTACTGGCCCGGAAATCGCCACGTTCGACAGCATGGAACCGCTGGTGCCGTTCATGCTCAACGGTACTTACAACCCAGGTCAATTGATCATCAAGCGGGAGATACTGACCGGCAATGACCGCTTCGACACGGCGGTGTTCTCCGGTAATTCGACGGAATACACCGTCGAAGTCGTGGGCAATACGGTCATCGTCACCGACCTGGTGGCGGGGCGTGATGGTGTCGATCGCCTGACCGGCATCGAGCGTCTGCAGTTCTCTGACCTGGCGCAGTCGTCCGGCGTTGGCACTGCCTTGAACGAGGGGCCATCGGGTCATCTGGCGATCCTCGATGATGCTACCGGTCTGCGTGACGACACGCCTGTGGCCGGCCAGTTGCTGCGCGTCAGCAATCGGGCGGTACACGACGCGGACAACGTCAGCGGGACCAATCCGACCGGCGCGGTGAGCGGTGCGGTGGCTTACTACTGGCAGGTGGAAAACATTCCTGGCACGGGCATCTATGAAGACATCACCGTTATCGACGGCGGTGAAGCTTCGCGGGCGACGGGCACCACCTATCGGGTGACGGACGATGTGGCGGGATTGAACATCCGCGTCAGGGCGGTGTACCAGGATGCCAACGGCACGCTGGAGATCGTCGATTCGGCGGGGAACAGCGCACCGACCGTAGGGCCGACCGTTCTCGGGATTTTGGCGCAGAACCAGGTGCTGACCGCTGACCCGTCGAGCATCGTCGATGCCGATGGTCTGAGCAATCCGCAGTTCACCTATCAGTGGCAGGCGACCAACGGGGTCAGCTTCGTCAACATCGCCGGCGCTACAGATAGCACGTTTACGCTGACTCAGGATCAGGTCGGCGATCAGGTGCGCGTGGTGGTCAGTTACGTGGATGGCTTCGGAGTGGCTGAAAGCGTGGCGTCCGACCCTTCTGACCCGGTGGAAAACGTCAACGATGCACCGACAGGCGCGTTGCTGATCAGTGATACGACACCGGAACAAGGGCAGGTGCTGACCGCGCTGACGGCCGGGATTGCCGATGTGGATGGGCTGGGCACCTTCAGCTACCAATGGCAGCAAGGTACTGGAACTACATTTACCGACATCGACGGCGCGACCGCTGCGACTTTCACCCCGGGTGGAGCGCAGGGCAATCTGCAACTGCGGGTGATCGTGCGCTACACCGATGGCTTCGACACGCTGGAGTCGGTGACCTCTGAGGCGACGGCGCTGGTACCGCCTGGCGTGATACTTACGGGGGACGCTGGGGCGAACATCCTCACTGGCGGCACGGGTGACGATGTGCTCAATGGCCTGGGCGGGAACGATACGCTCAATGGCCTGGCGGGTGCTGACCTGTTGTTGGGCGGCACTGGCAATGACATTCTCAACGGCGGAGACGGCAACGACGTCCTCAATGGCGAGGACGGCAACGACACCCTCAACGGTGGGCTCGGTGTCGATACCATGAATGGCGGTGCCGGCAACGACACCTTCGTGGTCGACAACATCGGTGACGTCGTCACCGAGGCGGCCGGTGGCGGTACCGATCTGGTGCAAACCACCCTGGCCAGCTACGTGCTCGGCGCCAACGTCGAGAACCTGGCCTTTACCGGTGCCGGTAACTTCACCGGTACCGGTAATGCGCTGGCCAACAGCATCACTGGCGGCGCCGGCAACGACGTCCTCAATGGCGGGGACGGCAACGACATCCTCAGCGGTGGGCTTGGCGCGGATGCCATGAACGGCGGTGCCGGCAACGACACCTTCGTGGTGGACAACGTCGGTGACAGCGTCATCGAGGCGGTGGGTGGCGGTACCGATCTGGTGCAAACCACCCTGGCCAGCTACGTGCTCGGTGCCAACGTCGAGAACCTGACCTATACCGGTGCCGGTAACTTCACCGGTACTGGTAATGCCCTGGCCAACACCCTCACCGGCGGGGTCGGCAGCGACGTCCTCAGTGGTGGGGACGGCAACGACACCCTTAACGGCGGGCTAGGCGCGGATGCCATGAATGGCGGTGCCGGCAACGACACCTTTGTGGTCGACAACGTCGGTGACACCGTCACCGAGGCGGTGGGTGGCGGTACCGATCTGGTGCAAACCAGCCTGGCCAGCTACCTGCTCGCTGCCAACGTCGAGAACCTGACCTATACCGGCGCCGGTAACTTCACCGGTACCGGTAATGCCCTGGCCAACACCATTACCGGCGGGGGCGGCAACGACGTCCTCAATGGCGGTGCGGGTGCTGACCAGTTGCTGGGAGGAACTGGCAACGACACCTACGTCGTCGATGCAGTCGCGGACGTGGTGGTCGAGGCGGCGGGTGGCGGTACGGATACCGTGCAGACGACGCTGGCCAGCTACACCCTGGGTGCCAACGTCGAGAACCTGACCTATATCGGCGCCGGTAACTTCACCGGTACCGGTAATACCCTGGCCAACACCCTCACCGGCGGGGTCGGCAGCGACGTGCTCAATGGCGGGGACGGCAACGACGTCCTCAACGGTGGGCTGGGTGCGGATGTCATGAATGGCGGTGCCGGCAACGACACCTTTGTGGTCGACAACGTCGGTGACACCGTCACCGAGGCGCTGGGTGGCGGTACCGATCTGGTGCAAACCAGCCTGGCCAGCTATCTACTCGGTGCCAACGTCGAGAACCTGACCTATACCGGCGCCGGTAACTTCACCGGTACCGGTAATGCGCTGGCCAACACCCTCACCGGCGGGGTCGGCAACGACGTCCTCAATGGCGGTGCGGGTGCTGACCGGTTGGTGGGGGGCGGCGGCAACGACACCTACATCGTCGATGCAGCCGCGGACGTGTTGGTCGAGGTGACGGGTGGCGGTACGGATACCGTGCAGACCGCGCTGGCCAGCTACACGCTGGATGCCAACGTCGAGAACCTGACCTACACCGGCGTTGGCAACTTCGTGGGTGGCGGCAACCTGGTGAACAACGTCATCACCGCAGGGGCCGGCAATGACACGCTCAATGGTGAAAGCGGCGATGACATCCTCAGCGGCAACGGCGGTAACGACACGCTCAATGGTGACGCCGGTAACGACCAACTGCTGGGTGGCATTGGCATCGACACCCTGAACGGGGGCACTGGCAATGACAGCCTCGACGGCGGTGACGGCAATGATGCATTGAATGGTGGTGCAGGCGACGACACGCTGCTTGGCGGACTGGGGAGTGACAACCTGGATGGCGGTACCGGCAACGATCTGCTCCAGGGGGGCGATGGCAACGACACGCTGCTCGGTGGTGTCGGTAACGACACATTGTTGGGTGGCATCGGCAATGACCTTCTCGATGGCGGTACTGGCAACGATACGGTCACTGGCGGTGCCGGCAACGACATCATGGATGCCGGCATCGGCAACGATATCTTCCTGTTCGCAGCAGGATTCGGTACCGATCAGATCATCAGCTTCGATGCCAACGCGGCGGGAGGCCAGGATCGGCTCGATGTCACCGCGTTCAACATCACGGCGGCGACCTTTGCCGGCAGCGTCAGCATCACCGATGTCGGTGCGGATACCCTGGTCAGCATCGGAGGCGCTGACTCCATTCGCCTGGTAGGTGTGAACGACGCAACAACCATCACTGCCACAGACTTCATCCTGGCCACTTGAGGTCCTGGTCAGTAGTGTCGCAGTCAGCGTAAACAGAGGAAGGGAGGGCAATGGATGCCCTCCCTTTTTTTATATTGCCAACCACTGTGGGAGCGAGCCTGCTCGCGATGAACGTTAACGCGATCCACCTGCCGGAACACAAGCGCCGTAAGGCACTTGCCATAGCCCTGACGTTAACGTAAACATTGCGGCAGGGCGCCGTTACAAAAAGGCGCAGGGCGGACGACCCGGAGCGCTTGATGACGCTAATAAAAACAAACTCCCCCAAATTGCACCGCGAAGCCCGGCTGGCCCGGGAAAAACTGCACCTGGAAGGCGAAGTCCCGGACGGCGTCCTGCGCGCGGAAATCGATGCCTCCTGGCGGCGCAGCCTCAGCCATGGCGTGCACTTTAATGCCAAGCACGAGCTGGCGCTGGAATCGAGTGCCAGCGTTGACGTGTTGCTGGCGAGCAATCGCCTGCTGATCGATGCGGCGTTGCCGGCGATCGATTACCTGGCCGAACGCCAGGGCAAGGAAGGGCTGATCATCCTCGCCAACTCCGACGCCACGATCCTCGCCGTCGAAGGTCGCGCCGACCGCCTCAAGGGCAGTGGCCTGCAAGACATTACCCTCGGCGCCTGCTGGAGCGAAGCCGCCCGCGGCACCAACGCCCTGGGCACGGCACTGGTCGAAGCCCGGCCAACCCTGATCGATTGCGGCGAACATTACCTGGATCGCCTCAGTGATTTTTCCTGCACCTCGGTGCCGATTCATTGCCCCCAGGGCGACATCCTCGGCGTTCTCGACCTGACCCGCGAAGGCCCGCTGGGCCGCGCCCACGACAGCACCGCGCTGCTGGCCATGGCCGTCAGCCAGATCGAGAGCCGCGTCTTCAACTCAAGCTATCCGGACGAAATCGTCCTGGCGTTCCACAGTCGTCGCCAGTACCTCGAATCGCCGTGGCAGGGCCTGCTGGCGGTGAGCCTGGGCGGGCAGATTCTCGCGGTCAGCGCCCAGGCCTGTCAGTTGTTGCATGCCGAGCGTTCGGCGCTGGTGGGGCGGCGCTGCGAAGAGTTTCTCGGGGTCGATGGCCTGCAATTGCTGGCACGCCTTCACCAGGGCGGCGTCGGCAGCCTACAGACCGCCAAAGGCGAGTTCTTCTATAAGACCCTGCGCGCGCCGCAGCGAACCCTTAACGTCGGAACTCCGCCACGCAGCCCGGCAAAAACCGCGAAGGCACAACCGGACCTTGAGTCCCTGGCCGGCAGCAACGCCCGGTATGCCCGTGCCCTGCGCATGGCCCGACAAGGCCTGGCCAACCAGTTGCCGGTATTGTTGCTGGGTGAAACCGGCACCGGTAAAGAAGTCATTGCCCGCGCCCTGCACATGGCCGGCAGCCGCTGCGACAAACCTTTCGTCGCGGTCAACTGCGCGGCGATCCCCGAAGGCCTGATCGAGTCGGAACTGTTCGGCTACCGCGAGGGCGCGTTCACCGGTTCGCGCCGGGGCGGGATGGTCGGCCGCCTGCAACAAGCCCACGGCGGCACCTTGTTTCTCGATGAAATCGGCGACATGCCGCTGGCCTTGCAGGCGCGCCTGCTGCGTGTGTTACAGGACCGCAAGGTCGCACCACTGGGCGCCGGCGAAGAGCAGGACATCGACGTCGCGCTGATCTGCGCCACCCACCGCGACCTCAAGCGCCTGGTGCAGGACAAGCACTTTCGCGAAGACCTGTTCTACCGGGTCAACGGCATCAGCGTGATGCTCCCGGCGCTGCGCGAACGCGAGGATTTCAGTGCGCTGGTCGGCCGACTGCTGGCCAGGCTCGACGCGCCGAACGTGGTCCTGCACGACGACTTGAACCACTTGCTCGAGGGCTATCACTGGCCGGGCAACATCCGGCAACTGGAGATGGTCCTGCGCACCGCGCTGGCCATGCGCGAACCGGGGGACACCGTGCTCACCCTCGACCACTTGCCCGACAGCATGCTCGACGAGCTCAACGCCGGCGAACGACCCCAGGCCGGCAGTATCCGGGAAAACGAACTGGAGATGATCCGCCAGTCCCTGGACAGCCACCAGGGCAACGTCTCGGCCGCGGCCGACGCCCTGGGCATCAGCCGCGCCACCCTGTATCGCAAGCTCAAGCAGTTGCGCCCGTGATGCAGCGCCTGATCGTGCGGCTGATCGACAGCCAGAACCCCGAGGCCCTGCAAGCCGCGTTGCGCTGGCTGTACAGCTTCGTGCGCCCGCACCGCCTGGCGATTGCCGGGCTGCTGGGCCTGTCGGTCTGCGCCTCGGCGTTGGTCCTGGTGCAGCCGTGGCTGACCAAGTTGCTGATCGACGATGGCCTGCTGGCGCGCAACTTCCCGATGCTGGTACTGATCGCCGGGCTGATGATCGTCGCGGGATTGCTCGGCACGGCGTTGTCCGGGATCAATCGTTACCTGCACACGCGCTTGTCGGGGCGCATGCTGTTTGCCCTGCGCGATGATCTGTATCGGCATTTGCAGACCCTGTCGCCGAGCTTCTACGGCCAGCGGCGCATCGGCGACCTGATGTCGCGTCTCGATGGCGACGTGGCGGAGATCCAGCGCTTTGCCGTGGATTCGTTGTTCTCGGCGGTGTCCAGCGTGATCGGCCTGGTGGTTGCCGTGGCCATGCTGCTGACGCTGTCATGGAAGCTGTCGCTGCTGGCGTTGGTGCTGATTCCCCTCGACGTGCTCTGGCTGCGCTGGATGCGGCGCAAGGTCGAGCGCGATGTGCGGCAGTTGCGTGAACGCTCGGCGGACATGTCGTCGTTCATGGTCGAGACGTTGCCGGTGATGAAGTTCATCCAGTCCGCCGGCCAGCAACAGCGCGAGGCGCGCCGGCTGGAGAGTCTGGGCCAGGGCTACATGAGCCAGTTGCTGCGCCTGCAGGTCACCGAGTTTTTCACCCAGGCGGTGCCGGGCACGCTGACTTCGCTGTCGCGCGCCTGTGCGTTCCTGATTGGCGGTTATTGGGTGGTGCAGGGCACCTGGCAGTTGGGTGCGCTGATCGCCTTTTCCACGTACCTGGGCATGGCCGTCGGGCCGGTTCAAAGTCTGCTTGGGCTTTATGTGGCGATTCAGCGCATGACTGTCAGCCTAGGGCGGGTGATGGAGCTGCGCGGCGAAGAAGCGACCGTACTGACACCCGAAGCACCGAAAGCGATGCCGAGCTCTGGCGAGCTGCGCTTCGATGACGTGCACTTCAGCCATCCCGGTCGTCCGACCACCCTGCGCGGCATCGAGGCGCGGATTCCCTACGGTTTGAAAGTCGCCCTGAGCGGCGGCTCCGGGGTCGGCAAGTCGACCCTGATCGATCTGCTGCAACGCCACCACGACCCGCAGTCCGGGCGGGTGCTGCTGGGGGACGTGGATGTGCGCGAACTCGACCTGTTCGAGTTGCGTCGGCGCATTGCCGTGGTCAGCCAGGACATCGTGCTGTTTCGCGGCAGCCTGGCCGATAACCTGGCCTACGCCGTGCCGGACGCCAGCCGTGAAGCAATCGCCGAAGTCGCGCGGCTGGCGCAACTCGACAGCCTGATCGCGACCCTGCCCGAGGGCCTCGACAGCCCGTTGGGGGAGCGCGGCCAGCAGTTGTCCGGCGGGCAGAAACAACGCATCGCCATTGCCCGCGCCTTGTTGCAGGACCCGCTGATCCTGGTGCTCGACGAGGCCACTTCGGCGGTGGACGAAGCCACCGAGCGCGAAGTGATCGAAGCTATAGATCGGCTGTTTGCCGGGCGTACGCGCATCCTCATCAGCCATCGCCCCTCGACCCTGGCCGATGCCGACCTGCGCTTTGAATTGCTCGACGGCGTACTGGTGTTGAAAACGGTGCTGCATGAAGCCTGAGCTGCGAATAGGTGTAGTGGACAGCGGTCACTCGGCGGCGCAACGGGTGCAAGTCCTCGCCGGCCGGCGTTTTTCCCTGGTGGAAGATGGCTTGGTTGAAAGCGACTTGCGTGATGATCCGCTGGGCCATGGCAGCGCGGTGATCGAAGCCATCGGCCGGCGTGCACCCTCGGCCCTGTTTTGCGTGGCACAAGTGTTCGACCGGCGCGGGGTGACCAGCGCCTTGCAGATCGCAACGGCCATCGACTGGCTGGTGGCGCAGGACGTGCGCTTGATCAATCTGAGCCTGGGCCTGCGTCAGGATCGCAGCTTGTTGCGCAGCGCTTGTGCGGCGGCCGTGGAGCGGGGTGTGCTGCTTTGCGCCTCCAGCCCGGCCCAGGGTGAAGGGGTGTTTCCGGCGAATTACCCACAGGTGCTGCGGGTGACCGGCGATGCGCGCTGCGCCGAACTCGAATGGTCATGGCTCGACAGTGCCCAGGCGGATTTCGCCGCGTGCGTGCATGGCACTTATCCGGGGCAGTCCGGCGCCAGTCTCGGTTGTGCGGCTTTAAGCGGGCACATCGCGGCTTTTCTGGAGGCACAGCCTGAGGCGAGCAACGAGCGGATCATTGAGTATTTGCAGAAAAACGCCCGGTATCGCGGCCCCGAACGGCGTGTAGGGCCATGACCTCGATAGTGGTCCTGGGCGCAGGGCCCGCGGGCGCGGCGGTAGCCCTGGGGCTGCGGCGACTGGGGTATGCGGTCACGGTGGTCAGCGAATGGCGCCGCTTTGCCGCCCTCGAAGGTGTTTCCCAGCGAGTGCTGGAGGCGTTGCGCGGCGTCGGGCTGCATCAGGCGCTGTCAGATGCAGTGTTACCCTCGCAACGGCAGGTGAACTGGAACGGCCAGCAGCACGCGCAAAACGTCGAGTTCCTGCTCGACCGTCCGACTTTCGATCGCGGCCTGCGCGAAGCGTTGCGCCTGGCCGGGGTTGAGCTGATCGAAGGTCGGGTGTTGTCGGTTCAGGCACTCGCGGGCGGTCATCGAATCGAGATGGACGGTGACCAGTCAGTGGTTGCAGACTTTCTGGTGGAAGCCCGCGGCCGCCAGGCACCTGCCCTCGGCAAAGGCTTGCGCGGGCCGGAGACGGTCAGCCTGCTCAATCGCTGGCAAGGGGCGCCGGGCACCACCGCCAGCGCCGTGGAAAGCCTCGAGGACGGCTGGGCCTGGATGGCGCGGCGGGCCGACGGCCAGTGTTATTGGCAATGGACCGTGGACGTGGCCAGCGCCGCTCTGCCGGGCAAAGCCCGACTGCTCGAGTACTGTCGACAGCGGCGCCAGGCATCGTTGTTCGCCCAGGCGTTTTTCGGCGAAGACCCGGAGGTAGATTTGCAACTGCACGCCCGCAGCAGCACGGCGATTCTCAGCCCGCAGGTGTGCGGTGACAACTGGATTCGGGTCGGCGACGCGGCGATGGCAGTCGATCCGTTGTCGGGCAACGGCATCTTTCAATCCCTGTCCTCGGCGCTGCAGGCGCCGACGGTGATCAACACCCTGCTGCGTAAACCCGAGCGCGCGGCGCTGGCCTGGCGTTTTCATCAACAGCGGGTAGAGCAGCTGTTTCTGCGGTTTGCACGGATAGGTCGGGATTTTTATGCCGATGAACAGCGCTGGCTGGCTCAACCATTCTGGCAGGCGCGGCGGCAATGGCCGGATACCGAGGTGGCCCATGCCGAGGCGGATTTCAATGCGCTGAAAATCGAGCGTGCGCCGGTGCTGCGTGACGGGTTTGTCGATGAGGCCGAGGTGGTGATCACCGCGGATCAGCCGTTGGGGATCTGGCATGTGCAGGGGGTGGAGTTGGCGCCGTTGGTGCGGCGGTTAATGTGCCGTGAGCCGGCGGAGCAGGTGTTGGCGGGATTGACGGTGGAGCAGGGGCGGATGGTCAGGAGCTGGTTGTTGGCTCAGGGGTTCAAGCCCTGAATTGTGGTGACTGATCTGGCCCTATCGCGGGCAAGCCCGCTCCCACAGTGATTTGTGTGATGCCGAAGATTGCAGCTACACAACAAAAACCTGTGGGAGCGGGCTTGCCCGCGATGGCGGCCGAAAGGTCGCCGCTATTACAGCTTGATCAACACCGACTTCAACTCGGTGTAATGCTCGATCGCCGCATACCCCATCTCGCGCCCGACCCCCGACATCTTGTAGCCACCAAAAGGCAACGCCGGGTCCAGGGCACTGTGGCAGTTGACCCACACTGAGCCGGACTTGATCCGCGGGATCATCCGGTGCACCGCCGCCAGGTCATTGGACCAGATGCTCGCGCCCAGCCCATAAGGGCTGTCATTGGCCATGCGCAGTGCATCGGCTTCGTCATCGAAGGGAATCGCCACCAGCACCGGGCCGAAGATTTCTTCCTGCACCAGCGAATGCTTTTGATCGACGTCGACGATCACCGTCGGCTTGACGAAAAAGCCCGGCCCGAACTGCTCGCCACCGCAGGCGATGGTCGCGCCGCTTTCGCGGCCCTTTTCGATGTAGCCGTAGACCCGCGCCTGCTGGCGCGCGGAAATCAACGGGCCCATCTCGACGCTCGGGTCCAGGCCGTTACCCAGTTTCATGGCGTTGGCGATATCGCTGATGTCCGCCACCACATTGTCAAAATGCTTGCGCTGCACATACAGGCGCGAGCCGGCGCAGCAGACCTGGCCCTGGTTGAAGAAAATCGCGCTGGCGGCACCGGCCGCGGCGGTCTTCAGGTCGGCATCGGCCATCACGATGGTCGGCGATTTGCCGCCCAGTTCCAGGGTGACCCGGGTCATGGAATCCATGGCGATCTTGCCGATCTGCTTGCCCACGGCGGTCGAGCCGGTGAAGGTCAGCTTGTCCACCAACGGGTTTTGAGTCAACGCCGAGCCTGCGGTGATGCCGGTGCCGGTGACCACGTTGAACACGCCCTCGGGGTAACCGGCCTCAAGGACCAGCTCGGCGAGTTTCAATGCGGTAAGCGGGGTTTCGTCGGCGGGTTTGAGCACCACGGTGCAACCGGTGGCCAGGGCCGGGCCGAGTTTCCAGCAGGCCAGCAGCAGCGGGAAGTTCCAGGCGACGATGGCGCCGACCACACCCACCGCTTCGCGGCGGATGAAACTGTGGAACTGGTCGTTGGGCATCAGTGGTGCCGAAACGTCGACCGTGGAGCCTTCGATCTTGGTCGCCCAACCGGCCATGTAGCGCAGGAAGTCGATGGACAACTGCACGTCCATCACCTGGGCGACGGCGGCGCTTTTGCCGTTGTTCAGGCATTCCAGTTGCGCCAGGAGCTCGGCGTCGCGCTGCATCAGGTCGGCCAGTTTCCACAACAGGTTCTGCCGCTCCCGGGGGCGGGTGCGGGTCCAGGCCGAGTCATCGAACGCCTGGCGGGCGGCCAATACTGCGCGGTCGACATCTTCCGGTGTGGCCCGTGGCACCACGCACAGCACTTCACCGGTGGCGGGGTTGTGCAAGGGCATGGTCTGGCCGTCGGCGGCCTCGACCCAGTCGCCACCGATGAGCATGCGCGGGGCGCGCTGGATAAATGCCGAAGTGGCGGGAAGCAGGTTGGGAAGCGACATGATGAAACCTCGTCTTGTTCGTGTGGCGAGGTCTTTCGCAATGGCTGTGCCAGTTGTGGTTTTTTGGGGGGAGGGCTTGATTCGACGGGTTCGGCAGCCCTTTTCCAAATCGCAAATGACATCGACAAACGTCGCAATTTGCGACGGCGTGAGACATTCGCAACACCTCGCCCTGTAGGCGCTGTGCTTGTCTCAGGTTGCAACACTTGTCGCGAATTTAAACGTGTAACCCGGATGGCGGCCCCGGAAAAAATCTGATCATTACCCTCAAATCATTGATTAATCGAGATATTCACAAGCTGGCACGCTCCGTGTATTGCTCATCGCAGACGTTTCTCCTGCCTCCGTCAGCGGCTTGCCGCCGGCGGCAGAAACCCGGAAAACGAAAAGCCACAAAAATAAGAAAGCACCGTGCGAGGTTCGACGTTGATGAAGAGAAAACTCCGTTCAGGCATGAGCGCCAGTCTGCTGGCCATCGCAGCTTGCGTGGCCCTGCATTCGCCTCACAGCCTGGCAGCCCGCGACGCCCAGACCATCCTCAAGGAAACCTGTCAGGGCTGTCATACCCCAGAAGCCGATAACGCCCTGAGCCGCATCAGCCATCAGCGCAAGACGCCGGAAGGCTGGCTGATGAGCATCGCGCGGATGCAGACCATGCACGGTTTGCAGATCAGCGATGAGGATCGCCGCACGCTGGTCAAGTACCTGGCCGACACCCAGGGCCTGGCGCCCAGCGAAACCGACGGCGTGCGTTATGCGCTGGAGCGCCGGCTCAACACCGTCGAGCAGTTCGACGACCAGCACAGCCAGATGTGCGGCCGCTGCCACTCCGGTGCACGGGTCGCCCTGCAACGGCGTCCGGCCCAGGAGTGGGAGCGCCTGGTGAACTTCCACCTCGGCCAATGGCCGTCCCTGGAATACCAGGCGCTGTCCCGCGACCGCGACTGGTTCGACCTGGCCCGCAAGGAGATGGTGCCGCTGTTGGCCAAGCGCTATCCGTTGGACAACCCGGCCTGGAAAAAATGGCTGAGCACCGCACCCAAAAGCGAGGCGCTGGTGGGTGACTGGAGCTTCAGTGGTCACTTGCCGGGCAAAGGTGAACTGGCCGGTGTGATGAGCGTGAGCGCCGATGGCAGCGACACCTTCAAGGTCAGCGTCAAAGGCCAATACGCCGATGGCACGCCGTTCAACGGTGACGGCAGTGCGATTCTCTATACCGGCTACGAATGGCGCGGCAATGTGAATATCGACGGCGTGACCATGCGCCAGGTGTTCGCCGCCCAGGGCAACGCCATGCAGGGCCGGATGTTCGAGGCCGAGCATGATGAGCGTGGACTGGACTTCGTCGCCGCCAAGCAGGGTTCCCAGCGTTTGCTGGCGGTGCAGCCGGGTTATGTGAAGGCCGGCAGCGAAAGCGAAGTCACCCTGATCGGCAGCGGCCTGAGCGGCAAGCCGAACTTCGGCAAAGGCGTGGAAGTGCTTGAAGTCGTCGAGCAGAGTCCGGAACGAATCAAGGTCAAGCTCAAGGCCGCTGCCAATGCCCAACCGGGCTTGCGCGCGGTCACCGTCGGCACGCTGAAAGGCCCGAGCCTGTCGGTCTACAGCAAGATCGACCAGGTCAAGGTGATACCGGAATTCTCGGTGGCGCGGATCGGCGATGGCGGTGGTTCGACGCCGAAAGTGCAGGGCCGTTTCGATGCCGAAGCCTGGGGCAAGGGCACCGATGGCAAGCCGTATCGCATCGGCGTGTTCCCGGCGCAGTGGAAGGTCGAGGCCTTCGATGATCGCGCCAAGGAAGACGAAGACGTCAAGTTCGCCGGCACCATGCAGGCCGACGCGGGCGTGTTCACCCCGGGCGATGCCGGGCCGAACCCGGCGCGCAAAATGTCCACCAACAATGCCGGCAACCTCAAGGTGATCGCCGCCGTCGACGACGCAGGGAAATCCCTGACCGGCGAAGGCCACATGATCGTGACCGTGCAACGCTGGAACAATCCACCCATTCCTTGAGTGAACTGAACGCCAGAGCTTCAGACACTTTTTCGGAATGATCGCAAGCCCCTGAACCGGGGCCTGCACAGGAGGTTGGCAATGGGCGCTATCTTGAATCTGGTCGAACGCAACCTGCACGAAGTGCAGGTCGATGCCGACCGCATGCTGTTTCACATCCCCAGCAGTTCGCTGTTCGCCAGCGATGAACTGACCGGGACCATCATCGATACCTTGCGCGGCCCGGGCTGTTCGTCGGACGACCTGATCCAGCGCCTCGCCGCGCGTTTCAACGGCGAGGAAATCACCGAGACCCTGCGCGAGCTGATGGCCCTGGAACTGGTCAGCGACGGCTCGCCGCTGACCCCGGACATCGCCACCAAGCGCGTCGAGCGCACCGCGATCAATACCGTGGTGCTCAACGTCAACACCGGCTGCAACCTGAGCTGCACCTACTGCTACAAGGAAGACCTCGACAAGCCGTCGGCGGGCAAGAAAATGGACGTCGAAACGGCGATCGCCTCCGTGGAGATGCTGCTGCGTGAATCCCCGGACGAAGAGCGGTTTACGGTTGTGTTTTTTGGTGGAGAGCCGCTGAGCAATCGCAAGCTGATCGAGTACATGGTCGACTATTGTGAAAAGCGGTTTGCCGAGGCCGGCAAGTTCGTCGAATTCGTCATGACCACCAACGCCACGCTGCTCACCGAAGAAACCGTGGACTACCTCAACGCCCACCGCTTTGGCTTGTCAGTGAGCATCGACGGGCCGAAAACCGTGCACGACCGCAACCGCATTACCGTGGGCGGGCAGGGCACCTACGACGTGGTGCGGCGCAAGGCCCAGATGCTGCTGTCGCGCTACAACAGCCGTCCGGTGGGCGCGCGGGTGACCCTGACCACCGGCGTCACCGACGTCGAAACCATCTGGGACCACCTGTTCAACGAACTGGGTTTCGCCGAAGTCGGCTTTGCCCCGGTGACCTCCGGCGACATCAGCAGCTTCAACCTCACCAGCGATGAACTGGTGCAGGTGTTCGCCAACATGAAGGCACTGGGTCGCCGTTATCTGGAAGCCGCATTGGAGCACCGCAACATCGGTTTCTCCAACCTGCACCAGCTGATCACCGACATCCATGAAGGCCACAAGAAAGCCCTGCCATGCGGCGCGGGCCTGAAGATGCTGGCGGTGGATCACAAGGGCGAGCTGAACCTGTGCCACCGCTTTACCGGTTCGAGCCTGCCGACCTTCGGCAATGTGCACAGCGGTGTGAAACAAGTGGAGTTGAACGACTTCCTGTCCCAGCGCCTGGACCGCACCAATACCGGCTGCGAAGACTGCCAGATCCGCAACCTGTGCTCCGGCGGCTGCTACCACGAGAGCTACGCCCGCTACGGCGACCCAACACACCCGACCTATCACTATTGCGAACTGATGCGTGACTGGGTCGACTTCGGCATCGAGGTCTACACCCGGATCATGGCCCATAACCCTGCGTTCATCAGCAGCTACATCACTCCGCGCAAGGCTCACTGATATGAAACATCTCAAGGCAATCAATAACAAAGCGTTGAAGCTGGATCAGGCCGCGGATGAAAACCGCATTGAAGAAGTGGTGGCGATGAGCTCCGTGGCGGGCTGCGCGTCGACCACCGACCCGGGTTGGGAAATCGATGCGTTTGGCGGTGTGTCGTCGCTGTGCCAGCCGATGGAAGCCGATCTGTATGGCTGCTCCGATCCGTGCTGGTGGCCGGCCCAGGTGCCGGACATGATGAGCACCTACCCGGACTGGAACAAGGATGCCCAGGCGTCCAATGACAACTGGCGCAACCTCGGCACTGTCTTCCCGAAAGACAAGTGATCAGATAACAAGAAGGATTCCAGCATGCACAGCATCAAAGCCTGCGGCCTGGCCGCGTTCGCCGTCCTCAGCAGTTATGCGGTCAGTGTCCTGGCCGATGAAAGCACCGCACTTCAAACCGGTCACGAATACATGGTGACCACCAATTACCCGAACAACCTGCACGTGATCGACCTGGCCACCGACACCTTGTACAAGACCTGCAAGATGCCCGACGCCTTCGGTCCTGGCAGCGTGCAATTGTCGCCGGACCGCAAGACCGCCTACGTGCTGAACAACCACTACGCGGATGTCTACGGCGTCGAGCTGGACAGCTGCAAGCAGGTGTTCCACGCCAGCATCACGCAGAAACCGGGGGAGAAAGCCAAGTCCATGTTCGCCTTCACCGTCAGCCATGACGGCAAGGAGCTGTACACCATCGCCAATCCAACGCTGATGATGAACGATCGCTACGAAGTGCAGCAGCCACGGCTCGACGTGTACAAGACCGACGCCGGCATGGACGCCAAGCCGGTGCGCAGTTTCCCCGCACCGCGCCAGCTGACCATCATGCAGAGCGGTGACGACGGCACGCTGTACGTGGCCGGGGCGGATATCTACAAGGTCAATGTGCAAACCGGCAAGTTCGACGTGCTGATCCCCAGCCGTCACTGGAAACGCCCAAACTACAGCGCGCCGGACGTGCTCTACGTGTGGAACCAGCAAACCTACCGGCATGATTTTTCGCTGCTCTACACCGCGGCGAAATTCAAGGACAAGAAGCAGGACCCGGCGACCGCGCAATACCTGTACGGCCTGTTCAGTGTCGACCTGAAGACCGGCAAGACCGAAACCACCGACTTCGGCCCCCTGACGGAGATCTACTTTAGCGGCATGCGCTCGCCCAAAGACCCGAACCTGATGTTTGGCGTGCTCAACCGCTTGGCCAAGTACGACATCAAGGAGAAAAAAATGCTGCAGGCGGCGACGCTCGATCACTCCTACTACTGCATTTCCTTCAACAAGGACGGCAGCAAGATCTACCTGGCCGGGACCTTCAACGATGTGGCGATCTTCGATGCCGACAGCTTGAAGCAGGTGGGCAAGATCAAGTTGCCGGGTGGGGATATGGCGATCACTACGGCGCAGATTTTTGTGCGGTAATTGCGGCGCCTGAACTGACGCTATCGCTGGCGAGCCAGCTCCCACAGTGGTTGGTGTTGAATGCAGACCCGCGTTTCAACCCGGTACCTGTGGGAGCTGGCTTGCCAGCGATGAGGCCCTAAAAAACACTGCACAATCAAACCCCCGGCACCGGACACCCCAAATCCCCCTCCTGGCACTTCAGGTAAGTCTTGAACGTCTCCACCCGCGCCTTGGTCAATTCGGTCACGCAATTGCTGTAGATCAGCGGATAAACACTCCCACCCTCCACCCCGGACGCCGAAAACTTGCACTCGGCATCGCGAAAGCCGATCCACGAGCGCTGTGCGCCCACCAGCAGTTTCCTGCTGTCGGGGTTGCCCTTCAATCGTGCGGTGATCTGCTGATAAAGCGCATTCAACTCCTTGTCCGCCGTCGCGTGCTGCTGCGCTGCGCACTGGTTCATCGTGGCCTGGTCGCTGGCGTTGTCGCAGTCGGCGGCCTGGGCCAAGGGAGTGAACAGCAAAGGTGTCAGTGCCAGGAGAAAGCGTGAGTACATGGGGAAGACTCGCTGTGACAGGGGAATTGGGGGGCAGTGTAGCGATGCAAAGGCGGCGATTTCGACAACGGACAGCGGCTTGATACAACTTTCAGGCTGGACATGTTGTCTTAGAGGCCTACTGTTGTTCATTACAGGAGGTGACGTATGAAACCAGTACCCAACAGTTTTGAACGCAAAATCATGCTCAAGTCGCCCCGCGCCCATGTGTGGCGCGCTTTGGTGGATGCCGAGGCGTTCGGTCAGTGGTTCGGCGTTGCGCTTGAAGGCCGGCGGTTCATCGCCGGCGAGTGGACGCAGGGGCAGGTTACGTATCCCGGTTATGAACATGTATTGTGGAACGTGCTGGTCGAGCGGGTCGAGCCGCAGCAGCTGTTTTCCTTTCGCTGGCACCCCTACGCGGTGAATCCCAGGATCGACTACTCCCAGGAACCCACCACGTTGGTCAAATTCGAGCTGCAGGATTACGAAGACGGCACCTTGCTCAAGGTTTCCGAGTCAGGTTTCGCTCACATTCCCGACATACGCCAGAAGGAGGCGTATTACATGGACAGCCGTGGCTGGGAAGAGCAATTGAGCCGACTGGAACAATTCCTCATTGAAAACGCCAAGGCCCGCGAGCGTGGGAGTGAGTGATGGCAGTACAGCTATAGCGAATGTCTTACACGCGGTTACAACTATGTCGTCTGTTACAAATTGGATCCTATGCGTATTCTGGCCCCATCCACTGAGGCACAGGGAGTGCTCTCAGGATCATGGACGATCGGCCATTTGCAAGGGATGCTGACGACAGGGAGTTGTAATGGTCTTGGAAGAACCCGCTTCGGCGGGTTTTTTTGTGGGCGTCATAAATGCCCTGGCTGCTTGAACACGGGATCGCGCAGCCAGTCATTCATTTGTCAGCCGAGTTTCGCCGCCGCCCGCTCGGTGATTTGCGCGCGCAGTTTCAATGAACTCGCGGCACGTTGGCGAGCTTCCTCCAGCACACGGGCGGGCGCCGTTTGCGGGCTACCGGCCTGGAATGGCGGCGCAGGGGCGTATTCCAGTTGCAGTTGCACCAGCTGGGCGGTGTCCTGATCGAACAGCTCAGCGGCCAGGGTCAGGGCAAAATCAATGCCTGCGGTAATTCCGCCACCGGTCAGCAGATTGCCATCGCGCACCACCCGATCCGCCACCGCAATCGCCCCCAGCGGCGCCAATAACGCGTGATACGCCCAGTGGGTGGTGGCGCGTTTGCCTTTGAGCAGGCCCGCCGCACCGAGCACCAACGCACCGGTGCACACCGACGTCACATAGCGCGCATTGGCGGCCTGGGCCTTGATGAACGCCAGGGTTGGCTCATCCTCCATCAACGGCCCGACCCCACTGCCACCGGGAACGCAAATCACATCCAGCGCCGGGCAGTCGTCGAAGGTAACGGTCGGCTTGAGCACCAGCCCGGTGCTGGCGGTGACGGGCATCAGGTCCTTCCAGATCAGGTGCACCTTCACGTCCGGCAGCGACGCCAGAACGTCGTACGGGCCGGTAAGGTCGAGTTGCTGCACCTGTGGAAACAACAGAAAACCGATCTGCAAGGTCATGGTGTTTTTCTCCTGAAGTGGGGTGGACGTCTTCACTGTAGGCGCCTAGGATTTGGCGTATACGCCAATCACCCCACGAATTACGCCAAATGCCGAAAACCATTCACGTGCTCGCCTTCGCCAATGTGCAAGTGCTCGATGTCACCGGGCCGTTGCAGGTGTTTGCGTCAGCCAATGACATCGCCCGCCAGCAAGGTTCGCCGCCACCGTATGCGCCGTCGGTGATAACCAGCGGCGGCGGGGCGGTGATGTCGTCGGCGGGCCTGGCGTTGCTGGCCGAGCCTTTGCCCGGGCAGGGCAGCGACACCTTGATCATCGCCGGCGGCTGGGGCGTCTATGCGGCGGCGCAGGACCCCTCATTGGTCAGTTGGGTTCGTGAACACGCGGCAATGTGCCGGCGGGTGGCATCGGTGTGCACCGGGGCGTTTTTGCTGGCGGCCAGCGGCTGGCTCGATGGCCGGCGCGTGGTTACCCACTGGACCCGCTGCGAACAGCTGGCGCAGCAACACCCGCGCCTGCAGGTCGAGCCCAATCCGATCTTCATCAATGATGGTCCGGTCTGGACCTCGGCCGGGGTGACGGCGGGTATCGACCTGGCGTTGGCGATGGTCGAAGCCGACCTTGGCCGGACCATGGCCCTGGAAGTGGCCCGGCAGCTGGTGGTATTCCTGAAGCGCCCTGGCGGCCAGTCGCAATTCAGCGTGACCCTGTCTTTGCAGAAAGAAGGCAACCGCTTCGACGAGCTTCACGCCTGGATTAGCGAAAACCTCAGCAAGGACCTGGGCATTCCAACGCTGGCCAACCAGGCCGGAATGAGCGAACGCAGCTTCGTGCGCCACTACCGCGCCGACACCGGCCAGACCCCGGCCCGGGCCATCGAGCTGATCCGGGTCGAAACCGCACGACGCCTGCTCAGCGATACCGGCGTACCCATCAAGCGCGTGGCCGTGCAATGCGGATTCGGCAGCGAAGAAACCCTGCGCCGCAGTTTCCTGCGGGCCATGGGGGTGACGCCGCAGGCTTATCGCGAGCGGTTTTCGGTTAACGCTGCAGCAGATCCAGTAGTGTCTTGAGCCTGCGCGTGATTACTCATTCGTCTCCGCCATCTGGTTGAAATACTTTGTCCGATCCGGGGTAAACGTCACGACCATTTTCGTGCGTGAACAAGTCAGCACCCGTTCTTCGCCCAGATCCACATCCAGATCCTCCCCGCGCAAGCCCTGCCATTGGGCGAGGTACTTGAGGGATCCGTATTTCTCCAGCTTTTTCAGGCTGCGGTTGACGCCACCTTTCCAGCCCAGCACCGGCAGTTCGCCGGCGAGGCATTGATGGGCGAGGTCGGGGAAGCGGGCGGCGCGCTGGCGGCCGACTTCCCAGCATTTGATCAGGCCCTTGTCGGGGGCGTCCCACAGTTCGTTGCGGTTCAGGCCGGTTCGAAGGGGGAGGTTGATGCTGCGGTGGATGCGCTGGGTCATTCTTTTTCCTTGAATTCGGGTTTTGTTGGACAGCTCCGCTGTGCCCGTTGATCGGGGATGTTAGGTCGGGATGTAATGGCTGGCAACAGGGTATTTTCGGGGGGGGGAGTCACATTTTGTTTATTGAATGTAGGATGCCGGCCTACACAAAACCCTTGCCGGACGTCGAACTTGTAGGAGCCCGGTTTGCCGGCGAAAGCGCTTTCAAGGACGCCTTCGCCGGCAAGCCGGGCTCCTGCAAGTAGCATTCAGGGCTGCCAGTTACTCTTCTCGCCGCTGAGCTTGCGATCCAGAAAACACGCCGCGCTGATCAACGCCAGGTGCGTCAGCGCCTGTGGCGTGTTGCCCATGTGCCGTGCCCGGCTGTCGAATTCTTCGGGTTTTTTCGATGGCGTCGAGGGTCGCGAGCCAGCGCGGGTCCCTGGCGCTGACGAAGCGCACCAGTGGCATCAGCAGCATCGAACCGTCGAGGCCGGTGCCGCCGATGTGCTGCACGAAATGCCCGCGTTCGTTGTTCCGGAAGTTTTCCCTGGTCCTGTTCAAGGGTGAATTCGGCGACGGCTGCCTGCCCGTCAACGGCTTTGGCGTTCGGGGTGATGGTCGGGCATTGGCGCGGGGCTCCGGGATAGATCGAGGACCTTGATAGCTGACTGGTTTGAGCGGTTGACATTAGTCTGGAGTTGGATGGTGGCTTTGCTGGCCCCTTCGCGTGTAGCAGGTACACCGCGGCGCCTGGTTCGCCGGCAAGTCGGATCGCCGCACCGCTGGCTCCTACAAGGGGGCTTCACATTCAACCAACAAATCGGCCCTTTCCCAGCTACCAGCCTTGTGGCAACTTGCAGGCCCTAATCGAGGCCGGATCCCATGGCAAACCCTTACCGCGAGCTGTTCAAAGCCCCAGGCAGCAGAGCTTTCGTGCTGGCCGGGATGATCGCGCGCATGCCGATTTCCATGACTGGCATCGGCCTGATCACCATGCTGTCGCAGTTACAGGGCGGCTACGGTTTGGCGGGGGCGGTGGCGGCGACCTTTGCCCTGGCCACGGCGTTTTGTGCGCCGCAGGTGTCGCGGCTGGTGGACCGATTTGGCCAGCGCCGGATCCTGCCGGTGTCGGCGCTGATCGGAGGCGGGGCATTGTTGCTGGTGTTGCTTTGCACCCGTTTGCAGGCGCCGAACTGGACGTTGTTTGTGTTCGCCGCGATCGCCGGTTGCATGCCGAGTATGTCAGCGATGGTGCGGGCGCGTTGGACCGAGTTGTACCGCGGCCAGCCGCAACTGCAAACCGCCTATGCCCTGGAGTCGGTGCTCGACGAAGTCTGCTTTATCGTCGGGCCACCGCTGTCGGTGGGGTTGTGCGTGGTGGCGTTCCCCGAGGCCGGGCCATTGGCGGCGTTGCTGATGCTGGCGATCGGGGTCACGGCCTTCGTGTTGCAACGCAGCACCGAGCCGCCGGTGCATGCCCATGAGGAACACCATCAAGGCTCGATCATCCGTTCGCGCGACATTCAGTGGCTGATGCTGCTGATGGTGGCCATGGGCACCATCGTCGGGGTGGTGGATGTGGTGAGCGTGGCCTTCGCCCAGCATCAGGGCCAACCGGCCGCGGCGAGTATCGTGTTGTCGGTGTATGCGATCGGGTCGTGCCTGGCCGGATTGGCGTTCGGTGCGTTGCGTTCGAAAGTGCCGCTGGCGCGCCTGTTTCTTTACGGCGGGGTCGCGACGGCGGTGACGACATTGCCGTTGCTACTGGCGGCGAACATTCTCGGGTTGTCCCTGGCGGTGTTCGTCGCCGGGCTGTTTTTTGCGCCGACCCTGATTGTCGCCATGGCCTTGGTGGAGCAAATCGTGCCGCCGGCCAAACTTACGGAGGGCCTGACCTGGCTGGTGACCGGGTTGAGCATCGGCGTGGCGATCGGTGCGGCGGGGTCGGGTTGGATGGTGGATGCGTTCGGGGCGCGCAGCGGGTTTTGGCTGGCGATTGCGGCGGGGGCGGTCGTCCTCGGTTCCGCGATCCAAAGCTATCGCCATCTGAAATAAAGCATTACCTGCAGGAGCGAGCATGCTCGCTCCTGCAGGGTTCTGCACGACTAATTCCCCGTGGCGCTCATCCGTTCTCCTATACAGATAACTTTCGAGGTAAGCCCGGTGACCCAGCTGACATTGCTGTGCCTGCCCTATTCGGGCGCGAGTGCCATGGTCTATAGCCGCTGGCGGCGCAAGCTGCCGGATTGGATCAAGCTGCAGCCCGTGGAGCTGCCGGGGCGCGGTGCTCGCTTCGGCGAACCGTTGCACACCGACATGCGCCGCCTGGCGCTGCAACTGGCGCAGGAACAAAAAACCACGCTCAAGGCGCCGTATGCCCTGTTCGGTCATAGCCTCGGCGCATTGCTCGCCTGTGAAATGGCCCATGCGTTTCGCTCGCTTGGGTGTCCTGAGCCCGTCGCATTGTTCGCCTCAGGCACTGCCGCGCCGACCCTGCGCGAGGACTACGACCGTGGCTTCGCCGAGCCCAAGACCGACGCCGAACTGATCGAGCAACTGCGCCGCCTGAACGGCACCCGCGAAGAAGTGCTGGCTAACCAGGAGCTGATGAGCCTGACACTGCCGATACTGCGCGCCGATTTCCAATTGTGTGGGCGTTTCGAGCCGCTGCAGCGGCCGTTGCTCAAATGCCCGGTGCACGTGCTCGGCGGCAAGGCCGACCGCGCCACCAGCGAGCAGTTGATCGGCTGGCGCAAGGAAACCCACGGCAGCTTTTCCGTGGACATGCTGGCGGGTGGGCATTTCTTTATCCATGAGCATGAAGCCAAGGTGCTCAAGGTGATCAAGGATCAGCTTGAGGTTCATCATCGGCGGCATGCCATGGCCGTGGCGGGTTAACCCAATTTCAAACATCACCCCAATCCCTGTGGGAGTGGGCTTGCCCGCGATAGCGGTCTGTCAGTCAGCTATACGTTGAATGTGCCGCCGCCATCGCGGGCAAGCCCGCTCCCACAGTGTTTTTCATCGGCCTGCATTTCCGCGTTCCAATTCCTTTCTGATAGTTCTTCTCATTCGCTAATTTTTCCGGTCTGCATTCGTTTTATAGGGACGACGTGCCTTTGTGCTTCCCGCCACTGATCCGGATACCCAGAAATGAATGCTGAAGACTCCTTGAAACTTGCTCGCCGGTTTATCGGGTTGCCCCTGGAAAAGCGCCAGATGTTCCTTGCGGCCTTGCACAAGGAGGGCGTGGATTTCGCCCGGTTTCCGATTCCTGCAGGGGTTGCGGCCGAGGATCGCCAGGCGCTGTCGTACGCCCAGCAACGCATGTGGTTTCTCTGGCAACTGGACCCGCAAAGCGGCGCCTATAACTTGCCCGGTGCGGTGCGCCTGACCGGTCGCCTGAACCTGCCAGCGCTGGAACAGGCATTCGCCAGCCTGGTGGCGCGCCACGAAACCTTGCGCACGGTGTTCGCCGCGCAGGCCGACGACAGCTTGCTGCAAGTGCCGGCCACGGCGCCGCTGCTGATCGAACAGGTGGATTTCAGCGCCCTGGCCACCGACCGCGAGCAGGCCGTGGCCGAAGCCGCCGAGCGCCAATCGGTGCTGCCGTTCGACCTGGGCACTGGCCCGTTGCTGCGCGTGACCTTGCTCAAGCTCGCCGAACAGGAACACGTCCTGCTGCTGACCCTGCACCACATCGTGTCCGACGGCTGGTCGATGAACGTGCTGATCGACGAATTCATCCGCTGCTACGATGCCTTCGATGCCGGCGCGCAACCGCAACTGGCAGCCTTGCCGATCCAGTACAGCGACTACGCCCTGTGGCAACGCCGCTGGCTGGAAGCGGGCGAACAGGCGCGTCAGCTCGACTATTGGCAGGCGCAATTGGGCGACGAGCACCCGGTGCTGGAGCTGCCCACCGATCACCCGCGCCCGGCGATGCCGAGCTATCGCGGTACCCGTTACGAGTTCGCCGTCGACGGACAACTGGCCGAGCAACTGCGGGCCACCGCGCAGAAACACAACATCACCCTGTTCATGCTACTGCTCGGCGCTTTCAATGTGCTGCTGCATCGCTACACCGGGCAGACCGACATCCGCGTCGGCGTACCGATCGCCAACCGCAACCGTGCCGAGATCGAAGGCCTGATCGGCTTCTTCGTCAACACCCAGGTGCTGCGCACGCAACTGGACGGCCAGACCCGGGTCGACGACCTGCTGCGTCGCATCAAGGAAACCGCACTCGGCGCCCAGGCTCACCAGGACCTGCCATTCGAGCGCCTGGTCGAAGCGCTGAAACTGGAGCGCAGCCTCAGCCATACGCCGTTGTTCCAGGTGATGTACAACCATCAGCCCCAGGTCGCGGACATTTCCACGGTGACCACGGCGTCCGGCCTGGCACTGGGCATGATCGAGTGGCAGGGGCGCACCACCCAGTTCGACCTGACCCTGGACACTTACGAAAAAGGCGGCAAGCTGCACGCCGCGCTGACCTACGCCAACGACCTGTTCGACGCCGCGACCATCGCGCGCATGGCGCAGCACTGGACGCGCTTGCTGCAAGGCATGGTCAGTGATCCGCAACAGCGCATCAGTGATTTGCCGCTGCTGGAGCAGGCCGAATACCAACGCATCGTCCACGACTGGAACCGTGCTGATGACCGCTTCGCCCAGGATCTGTGCATTCATCAGCTGATCAGCGAGCAAGTGACTGCAAGCCCTGATGCATTGGCCGTGACCTTCGCAAACAAGCAACTGACCTACAAGGAACTCGACCAGCAAGCCAATCGCCTGGCGCACAAGCTGATCGAACTCGGCGTCGGCCCGGAGGTACGGGTCGGCGTGGCCATGCAGCGTTCCGAGCACCTGCTGGTGGCCTTGCTGGCGGTGCTCAAGGCCGGGGGTGCCTACGTGCCGCTGGACCCGGATTACCCCGCCGAACGCGTGGCCTACATGGTCGAAGACAGCCGTGCCCTGGTGCTGCTCACCGAAGAGGAAGTGGCCAGGACCCTGAGCGTGGCGAGCGATACCCAAGTGTTGCTGCTGGACAGCCTCTCGTTGGCGGCTTACCCCATCAGCGCCCCGGTCACCGGCGTCACGCCGGACAACCTGGCCTACGTCATCTACACCTCCGGCTCCACCGGCAAGCCCAAGGGCGTGGCGATTGCCCATCGCAACGTGCTGGCGCTGATCGACTGGTCGCAGGCGGTGTACAGTCGCGACGACATTCAAGGCGTGCTGGCGTCGACGTCAGTGTGCTTCGACCTGTCGGTGTGGGAGCTGTTCGTCACCCTGGCCAACGGCGGATCGCTGATCATTGCCCGCAACGCCCTGGAGTTGCCGCAGCTGCCAGCCCGGGATCAAGTGCGCTTGATCAACACCGTGCCCTCGGCCATCAACGCGCTGCAGCGCGACGGGCAGATCCCGCCGAGCGTGCGTATCATCAACCTCGCCGGTGAGCCGTTGAAACAGAGCCTGGTGGAGGCGCTGTACCAGCAGCCGAGCGTCGAGCACGTCTACGATCTTTACGGCCCTTCGGAAGACACCACCTATTCTACCTGGACCCGCCGCGAGGCCGGTGGCCGCGCCAATATCGGCCGCCCGCTCAAGCACACTGCCAGCTATCTGCTGGATGCGGATCTGCAAGCGGTGCCACAAGGTGTATCCGCCGAGCTGTACCTCAGTGGTGCAGGCATCACCCGTGGTTACCTGGCACGGCCAGGCCTGACCGCGCAAAGGTACGTACCCAACCCGTTTTCCAGCACCGGTGAGCGCCTGTACCGCACCGGTGACCTGACCCGTTATCAGGCCGACGGCACCCTGCAGTACGTTGGCCGTATCGACCATCAGGTCAAGGTCCGTGGCTTGCGCATCGAGCTGGGTGAAATCGAAGCGCGGCTGTTGCAGCAGGAGGTGGTGCGCGAACTGGCGGTGCTGGCCCAGGACGGTATCAACGGTCAGCATCTGGTGGCTTACATCGTGCCAAGTGATGCGGCGTTGCTGGATGACATCGGCGCGCAGGCGACCCTGCGTGAATCCCTGAAAGTGGCCTTGCGTCAGCACCTGCCGGACTACATGGTCCCGGCGTTCCTGCTGTTCCTCGAGCAACTGCCGCTGACCCCCAACGGCAAGCTCGACCGCAAGGCACTGCCGGCGGTGGATGGCAGCCAGCAACAACGCGAACACGTGGCGCCACGCAGTGCGCTGGAAAAATCCCTCGCAGTGATCTGGCAAGACGTACTGGCCATCGACAACGTCGGCCTGGAAGACAACTTCTTCGAACTGGGCGGCGACTCCATCGTCTCGATGCAAGTGGTCAGCCGCGCCCGGCAGGCCGGGATCGTGCTCAGTCCCAAGGACCTGTTCCAGCACCAGACCATCCGCAGCCTGGCCCAGGCGGCGCGCAGTGGCGAGCAACAACTGATCGACCAAGGCCCAGCCAGCGGCGCGGTGGCGCTGGCGCCGGTACAACAATGGTTCTTCGAACAGGCTATCCCTGCGCGTCAGCACTGGAACCAGTCGCTGTTGCTGGTACCGCGCGAACCGCTGAACATCGAGGCGCTCGATCGTGCCCTGGAACATTTGCTGACCCATCACGACAGCCTGCGCCTGCGTTATCAACAGACAGATAGCGGCTGGCAGCAGGCCTATGCCGCGGCGACCACCGACTCGGTGCTGTGGCAGCGCCAGGCGCAATCGGTCGACGCGCTGAACGCCTTGTGCGATCAAGCCCAGCGCAGTCTCGACCTGCACAACGGCCCGTTGCTGCGCGCACTGCTGGTTTCGATGGCTGACGGCGGCCAGCGTTTGCTGCTGGTGGTTCACCATCTGGCGGTGGACGGTGTGTCCTGGCGCGTGCTGCTGGAAGATCTCCAGCAGTTCTACAACGGCGCTGCGGCACCGGCAAAAACCAGCAGCTACCAGCGCTGGGTCGCACGTTTGCAGGATCACCTTCCAGCCTTCGAACTCAGCCTCGGCCACTGGCAGGCGCAATTGCAAGAGGCGCCAGTCGACCTGCCGTGCGAACGCCCGCACGGCGCACTGGAAAACCGCTTCGAACACAAACTCGAACTCAAGCTCGATACCGAACAAACCCGCAGGCTGTTGCAACAGGCCCCGGCGGCCTATCGCACCCAGGTCAACGACCTGCTGCTGACCGCACTGGCCCGCGCCGTTGGCCGCTGGAGCGGCCAGGGCAGTACGCTGATTCAGCTCGAAGGCCATGGCCGCGAAGACCTGTTCGATGACGTCGACCTGACGCGTACTGTGGGTTGGTTCACCAGCTTGTTCCCGGTCAACCTGAAACCTGCTGCCGATCTCGGCGCCTCGATCAAAACCATCAAGGAACAACTGCGCAACGTCCCGGACAAAGGCCTGGGCTACGGCGCGCTGCGCTACCTGGGCAGCGCACCGACCCGCGCCGAATTGGCGGCGTTGCCGCAACCGCGCATCACCTTCAACTACCTGGGGCAGTTCGATCGTCAGTTCGACGACGGTGCGTTGTTCACCCCGTCCACTGAAGGCAACGGCATCGCACAAGACCCGTCGGCACCGCTGGGCAACTGGCTGGTGGTGGAAGGCCAGGTCTACGGCGGCGAGTTGTCCCTGAGCTGGGGCTTCAGCCGTGAGATGTTCGACACCGCGACCGTCCAGCGCCTGGCCGACGATTACGCCCAGGAACTGATCGCGCTGATCGAACATTGCTGCGCCCTTGAAGCACCGCAAGCCACGCCGTCGGACTTCCCGCTGGCACGCATCGATCAGACACAACTGGACGGGCTGCCGCTCGCCGTTGCCAATCTCGAAGACCTGTACCCGCTGTCGCCAATGCAACAGGGCATGCTGTTCCACACGCTGTACGAGCCAGAGGTCGGCGCCTACATCAGCCAGTTGCGCCTGGACATCGGCGGGTTGGACACCGAGCGGTTTACCCGTTCCTGGCAAGCCGCGGTCGAGCGTCATGACATCCTGCGCAGCAGCTTCCACTGGCAAGGCCTCGATACCGCACATCAGGCGATTGCCCGTCAGGTCGCGTTGCCGCTCCAAGTGCTTGAAGCGACTGACACCGATGCATTGGCCGACGCTGAGCGCGCACAAGGTTTCGAGTTGGGCATGGCGCCGTTGTTTCGCCTGAAACTGGTGCGTAGCGGCGCTGACGCCAGGCACCTGATCTATACCAGCCACCACATCTTGATGGACGGCTGGAGCAACGCACAGTTGTTGGCCGAAGTGATCCAGCACTACGCCGCCGGCCAGCCGCTGCCAGCGCCAGCGGGTCAATACCGCGACTACCTGGGTTGGTTGCAGCAGCAATCGGTGCCGGCTGGTGAAAAGTTCTGGAAAGCCGCATTGGCACCGCTGCAAGCACCGACCTTGCTGGCCGAAGCCTTGCGTCCTCCGGTAGGCGAGACAGGTAACGAAGAGCATCGCGTCAGCCTCGACAGCCGCGCCACCCAGCGACTGGCCGAATTCGCCCGGCAGCAGAAAGTCACCCTCAACACGGTGCTGCAAGCGGCGTGGAGTCTGTTGCTGCATCGCTACACCGGCCAGGATGGCGTGGTGTTCGGCACCACCGTGGCCGGACGTTCGGCGCCGTTATCGGGGATCGAACAACAGCTGGGCTTGTTCATCAACACTCTGCCGCTGGTGTGCGCGATGAAACCGGACCAGACCGTCAGCCAGTGGCTGGGCCAATTGCAAGGCCTGAACCTGGCCATGCGCGAATTCGAGCATGTGCCGCTGTACGACATCCAGGGTTGGGCGGGGCAGCAGGGTTCGGCACTGTTCGACAGCCTGCTGGTGTTCGAAAACTTCCCGGTGGCCCAAGCGCTGAAGCAGGGCGCACCGGCCGGATTGTCGTTCGACAACCTGCACAACCACGAGCGCACCCACTATCCGTTGACGTTGGGCATTGAATTGGGCGAAGGCCTGGGGTTGGAGTTCAGTTATGACGCGGCGCGGTTCAGCGCGGCTCAGGTCGCACAGTTGTCAGCCAATTTGCAGCACCTGCTGACGCAACTGGTGGCATCGCCGGAGGCGGCTTTGGGCTCGCTGGAACTGCTCGATGTCGAGGACAAAAACGCGCTGCTCGCGATCAGCCAGCCGCCTGCGGTTGAGTTATCCACAACACTTTTGGCCCACGAACAGATCGCCGCGCAAGCCGCTGCCACGCCCGATGCACTGGCATTGCAGGTGGACGGTCACAGCCTGAGCTACGGCCAACTCAATGCACAAGCCAACCACCTGGCACGGCGCTTGATCGACAACGGCGCCGGCCCCGGCAAGCGTGTCGGCCTGGCCGTACGCCGCGGTCCGCAACTGATCGTCAGCCTGCTGGCGGTACTGAAAAGCGGCGCAGCTTACGTACCCCTCGACCCGAAATACCCAACCGAACGCCTGGCCTACATGATCGAAGACAGCCGCCTCGACGTGCTGCTGCACGAAACCGGCCTGCTCGACGGCGTTTCAAGCGTACGACGCCTGAATCTCGACGACAGCACAACCCCTGTAGGAGCGAAGCTTGCTCGCGAAGGCGGTCTACCTGTCGCCGATGATCTGGCCTACATCATCTACACCTCCGGCTCCACCGGCCAACCCAAAGGCGTCGCCATCACCCACGCCGCCCTGCGCGAGTTCTGCCAGACCGCCGCCGACTACTCAACATTGTCCCCAGCCGATCGCGTCTTGCAATTCGCCACCTTCAGCTTCGACGGCTTCGTCGAACAATGCTTCCCGGCGTTGTGCGTCGGCGCAACCTTGATCATGCGCGGCGAAGACCTGTGGGACGCCGGCCGACTAGCCGCCGAAATCGTCGAGCAGGGCGTGACGGTGGCCGACTTGCCGGCCGCTTACTGGTTCCTGCTAGCCCGTGAATGCGCCAGCGGTGTAGTGCAAAACCTCGGCGATTTGCGCCAGGTACACGTCGGCGGCGAAGCGATGTCAGTGGAAGGCCTGCGCCTGTGGCATCAGGCCGGCTTGAGTCACGTGCGCCTGCTCAACACCTACGGGCCGACCGAAGCGACCGTGGTGTCCAGCGTGCATGACTGCCAATTGGCCGATGCCAGCGATGCCTTCGGCGTTCCAATCGGTCGCGCCATTTCTGGCCGTGCGCTGTACGTGCTGGATGCGGCCGGTCAGCTACTGCCGGCCGAGGGCGTCGGCGAATTGTGCATCGGCGCGCCGGCCTGCCTGGCGCAAAGCTATTTCGACCGTCCGGCGCTGACCGCCGAACGTTTCCTGCCGGACCCCTTCGCCCGTGAACCGGGCGCGCGGCTGTACCGCAGCGGCGACCTGGCGCGCTACAACGGTAACGGCGATCTGGAATACGTCGGGCGTATCGACCATCAAGTGAAGATTCGCGGTTTGCGCATCGAGATGGGCGAAATCGAAGCCTGCCTGCAGGCTCGGGACGAGGTGCGCGAAGCCGCCGTCATCGCCCAGGACGGCACCCAATTGGTGGCCTACGTCGTGGCCAGCAGCGCGGTGGTTGCGCAGGCTGAATACCTGGAAGGTCTCAAAGCCGGCCTGCAGCGGTCGTTGCCGGACTACATGGTACCCAACCACATGGTCCTGCTGGACAGGTTACCGCTCAACAACAATGGCAAGCTCGACCGCAAGGCTTTGCCACGGGTTGAAGCGGGCGATGTACAACGTGCCTTCGTAGCGCCCGCCGAAGGTCTGGAAACGCAACTGGCGCAGATCTGGCAGGCGGTGTTGCAGGTCGAGCAGGTGGGTCGCGACGACAACTTCTTCGAGCTAGGCGGTCATTCGCTGCTGGTGCTGCAAGTGATCTCCCGAGTACGTCAGCATTTGCAACTTGAGCTGTCGGTGAGCAGCCTGTTCTCGGCGGCGAATCTGGTGGAGTTCGCCGAGCGCGCTGCGCAAGCGAGCCTCAGCGGCCAACCGACGCTGCAACGCGCAGCGGACGATCAGCCACGCCTGCTGTCCTACGCCCAGCAACGCCAATGGATTCTCTGGCAACTGGACCCGCACAGCGCGGCCTACAACATCCCGGCGGCGCTACGCCTCAAAGGCCCGCTGAACCGCGACGCCCTGCGCAAAACCTTCGCCCAGTTGCAGCTGCGCCACGAAACCCTGCGCACCACCTTCGAACAGGATGGTCAGCAGGCACGCCCGGTGGTGCATGTCGAACTGCCGTTGCAGTTCAACGAACAGCCCATCAATGCGTCGGCGATCAACAGTGCGGTGGCCGCAGAAATCGCCCAACCTTTCGATCTGCGCAACGGCCCGCTGTGGCGCTGTTTGCTGCTGCAAGTCAGCGCCGACGACCATGTGCTGGTACTCACCGTGCACCACATCGCCGCCGATGGCTGGTCGATGCAGGTGATGGTCGATGAGTTCAGCGCGCTGTATCAGGCTGCCGTTGAGGGGCGTGGTGCCAACCTGTCGGCACTGCCGGTGGTTTACAGCGACTACGCCCGTTGGCAACGCGACTGGCTGGAAGCCGGCGAGGGCGCGCGGCAACTGGCGTGGTGGCGCGAGCAACTGGCGGGCAGCCAGGCGCCACTGGAGTTGCCGAGCGAACTGACCCGTCCGGCCCGCCGTAGCGAGCGTGGCGCCAGCCTGACGTTGAACGTCGATCGCCACCTGTTGGCCGGTTTGCGTGAGCGTGCGCAGGAGCAGCAAGTGACGCTGTTCATGCTGTTGCTGGCGAGTTTCCAGACCCTGCTGCACCGCCAGAGCGGGCAGTCGGGCATCAGCGTCGGCGTGCCGAGTGCCGGCCGTTCGCGTTTGGAAACCGAAGGCCTGATCGGCTTCTTCATCAATACCCAGGTGCTGCGTGCCGAGATCGACGGGCAGCAACCGTTCAGCGCGCTGCTGCAACAGGTCAAGCAAAAGGCATTGGCCGCGCAAGCCCATCAGGACTTGCCGTTCGAGCAACTGGTCGATGCCTTGCAACCGGACCGCAGCCTCAATCACAGCCCGTTGTTCCAGGTGCTCTACAACCATCAGCAAAAACTGGGCGCCAGTGTCGAGCGCGCGGTGGCCGATTTGCAGGTCGAGCGCCTGCACTGGCAGCAGCACACCGCGCAATTCGATCTGGTGCTCGATACCCAGGAGCAGGGCGATGAACTGGACGCCAGCCTGAGCTACGCCAGCGATCTGTACGACGAGGCCTCGATGCAGCGCTTTGCCGAACAGTGGCTGAACCTGTTGCGCGCAGTGGTCGCGGATCCACAGCAGCGCGTGGCTGAACTGCCGTTGCTGCAAGCGCCGCAATACGACGGGTTGATCCAGCACTGGAATCCGACTTTCGAGGCACAAGCGCAATCGCCAACCTTGCACCAGTTGTTCGAAGCCCAAGCCGCGCAACGGCCGGACGCCATCGCACTGACCTATGAAGGCGAGCAACTGAGCTACGCCGCGCTCAACGCCCAGGCCAACCGCCTGGCGCGCAAACTGCGCGAGCAGGGTGTGGGCCCCGAAGTGCGCGTGGGTATCGCCACCGAGCGGGCGATGCCGCTGGTGGTCGGCTTGCTGGCGATTCTCAAGGCCGGTGGCGCCTACGTGCCGCTGGACCCGCAATACCCGGCCGAGCGCCTGAGCTACATGATCGATGACAGCGGCATTGGCTTGCTGTTGACCCAGGCTCACCTGATCGACGGCTTGCCCGCCCGCGAAGGCGTGCAGGTCCTGGACCTGGCGGCCTTGCAGCTGGACCCCTACAGCGCCGACAACCTGGAGCCGTTGGCGACCCCGGACAACCTCGCGTACGTGATCTACACCTCCGGCTCCACCGGCCGACCCAAGGGCGCCTTGCTCAGCCATGGCAACGTCGGGCGCTTGCTCACGGCCACCGCTGGCGAATTCAGTTTCGGCGCGGATGATGT
Source organism: Pseudomonas sp. NPDC087336 (assembly GCF_044744285.1). NCBI lineage: Bacteria > Pseudomonadati > Pseudomonadota > Gammaproteobacteria > Pseudomonadales > Pseudomonadaceae > Pseudomonas > Pseudomonas sp. NPDC087336. The sequence continues at coordinate 61,975 of NZ_JBIUYA010000003.1, forward strand.
CTGGACCCTGTTCCACTCCTACGCCTTCGATTTCTCGGTGTGGGAGCTGTTCGGTTCGCTGTGCACCGGCGGGCGCCTGGTGATCGTGCCGTATTACATCAGTCGCGAGCCGCAGGAGTTCCACCGCTTGCTCTGCGATGAAGGGGTGACGGTGTTGAACCAGACCCCGACCGCGTTCCGCCAGTTGCTGCCGATCGCCTGCGCCAACCCGCGCAGCCTGGCGTTGCGCCAGGTGATCTTCGGTGGCGAAGCACTGGAAGTGGCCAGCCTGCGCCCGTGGTTCGAGCGCTTCGGCGACCGGCAACCGACCCTGGTGAACATGTACGGCATCACCGAAACCACGGTGCACGTGACCTACCGCGCGATCCGCCTGGCCGACCTCGACGGCAAGGCGCAAAGCCCGATCGGCCTGCCGATCCGCGACCTGCGCTGGTACTTGCTCGACAGCCAGTTGCAACCGGTGCCGGTGGGTGTGGCGGGGGAGCTGTACATCGCCGGCGCCGGCCTGGCGCGGGGTTACCACGGGCGTAGCGGCCTGACCGCCGAGCGTTTTGTGCCGAGTCCGTTCGACGCCTCGCAGCGCCTGTATCGCAGCGGCGACCTGGCGCGCCAGCGGGCCGACGGCAGCATCGACTACCTGGGGCGGATCGACCAGCAAGTGAAGATCCGCGGGTTCCGCATCGAACTGGGCGAGATCGAAGCGGCCGTGCTGGCGCAACCGGGCGTGCGTCAGGCGGTGATCAGCGTGCATGTCGACGACGGCGGCCCGCAGCTGTGCGCCTACGTCGTCGCCGAACACCTCCCGAACGATCCGATCGCCTGGCGCGATAACCTGCGCGCCGCGCTGAAGGTCGACCTGCCGGACTACATGGTGCCCAGCCACTGGTTGTTGCTCGATGCCTTGCCGCTGACCAGCAACGGCAAGCTCGACCGCAAGGCCTTGCCGCTGCCGGATGCCCAGGACTGGCAGCGTCCGTTCGAAGCCCCCGAAGGCGAGCTGGAACAGCAACTGGCCGCTATCTGGGCCCAGGTGCTGGGCGTGGCCCGGATCGGCCGGCGTGACAATTTCTTTGAATTGGGCGGGCATTCGCTGCTCGCCGCCCAGGCCAGTGCCCGCGTGGAACTGGAACTGGGCATCGAGCTGCCGCTGCGCGCGCTGTTCGAAAGCAACGACCTGCAGGCTTATGCCGCCATGGCCGGGGAAAAAGTCCCGACTGACAACGATGCACGTCTGGATGCGCTTGAGTCGCTTCTGGACGAGATGGAGATCAACTGATGGAACACAGCACTGCCTCGCGTATCGCCTCTCGCTTCGCTGGCCTGCCGGCCGACAAGCGCCGTGAGTTTCTGGCAAAAATGCAGGAGCAGGGCGTGAGCTTCGGCCAACTGCCGATCCCGCCCGCCACCACGCCGCAAGCGACTTTCGAATTGTCCTATGCGCAGCAGCGTCAATGGTTCCTCTGGCAGCTCGACCCGCAAAGCAGCGCCTACAACATTCCCGCGGCCCTGCGCCTGCAGGGGCCACTGAATCTTGCGGCGCTGCAACAGAGTTTCGACGTGCTGCTGGAGCGACATCAGAGCCTGCGTAGCCGTTTTGTCGAGGATGACGGCCAGGTGATGCAAGCCCTGGCGAGCATCAACACGCTGCCCATCGACCAGCACGATCTGCGCGCCGAACCCGAGACGCTACGGATTGAATCGGCAATGAAAAAAGTCGAAGCGCAGATTGCCCGGTCGTTCGATCTGCAACACGGCCCGCTGTTGCGCGTCAGCCTGTTGCAGCTAGACCTTGATGATCATGTGCTGGTGCTGACCCTGCATCACATCGTCACCGATGGCTGGTCGATGGGGGTGTTGGTCGAGGAGTTTTCAAGGCTCTACGCGGCCTATTGCCAGGGCCAGAGCGCTGAGCTTGAAGCGTTGCCGATTCAGTATTCGGATTATGCCGCCTGGCAGCGTCGCTGGATGGAAGCGGGGGAGCTGGAGCGCCAACTGGACTGGTGGCGTGAAAAGCTCGGCAGCGAACAACCGCTGCTGGAATTGCCCACCGACCGTCCACGCCCGGCGCAACCGAGCCAGCAAGGCGCGCGCCTGGATTTCGCCCTCGACTCAACATTGGCCCGCGGCCTCATGAGCCTGGCCAAACAGCGCGGCGTCACCCCGTTCATGCTGTTGCTGGCGAGTTTCCAGGCGCTGCTCTATCGCTACAGCGGCCAGTCCGACCTGCGCATCGGCGTGCCCATCGGCAACCGCAACCGCGCCGAGACCCGTGGCCTGATCGGCTTCTTCGTCAACACCCAGGTGATGCGCGCCGAACTCGATGGCCGGCTGCCGTTCACCCAGTTGCTCGAACAGACCCGCGCCTTTGCGCTCGATGCCCAGGACTATCAGGACCTGCCGTTCGAGCGCCTGGTGCAGGCGCTGCAAGGCGAACGCAGCCTGAGTCACAGCCCGTTGTTCCAGGTGATGTTCAACCACCAGCAGGCCAAACCCGCAGCGGTCAGCGGCTTGCTGGCCGGCCTTCGTGTCGAGGCGCTGAACGCCACGGCGCACACCACCCAGTTCGACCTGCAACTGGACACCCAGGAAGAGGGCGACGGGCTGTTCGCCAGCCTGACCTACGCCACCGACCTGTTCGACGCCGAACGCATCGAGCACCTGGCCCGGCATTGGCGCAACCTGCTCGCCGGGGTGCTGGCGAACCCGCAAGCCCCGCTGGCCGAATTGCCGTTGCTCGATGCCGACGAGCACCTGCGCATCCTCGACGACCTCAACGACACCGCTCAAGCCTATCCGGGTGAAGTCTGCATACAGCGGCATTTCGAAGCGCGGGTGATGGAAAATCCACAGGCGACGGCGCTGGTGTTCCAGGGCCAGTCCCTGAGCTACGCCGAACTGAACCTGCGCGCCAACCGCCTGGCCCACCATTTGCGCGCCCAGGGTGTCGGCCCGGAAGTGATCGTGGGGATCGCCTGCGACCGTTCGCTGGAAATGGTCGTCGGCCTGCTGGCGATCCTCAAGTCCGGCGGTGCCTACGTGCCGCTGGACCCGGAATATCCGCTCGATCGCCTGAGCTACATGATCGAGGACAGCGGTATTTCCCTGCTGTTGACCCAGGAGCACCTGCTGGCGCAACTGCCAACGCCGGACAGCGTGCGCACCTTGTGCCTGCAAGCGCGCGCCGAATGGCTGAGCGACCTGCCGGGCGAGGATCTGCCCAACCTGGCTGTCGGCGAAAACCTTGCCTACATGATCTACACCTCCGGCTCCACCGGAAAACCGAAAGGCGCGGGCAACCGTCATGTAGCCTTGCATAACCGCCTTGAGTGGATGCAGCAGGCCTACAGCCTTCTGCCGAGCGACCGCGTGCTGCAAAAGACGCCGTTCAGTTTCGACGTGTCGGTGTGGGAGTTTTTCTGGCCATTGATCAAAGGCGCCACGCTGGTCATCGCCGCCCCGGGCGAGCATCGCGATCCGCAACGCCTCGCTGCACTGATCGTCGAGCAGGCAGTCACCACGCTGCACTTCGTGCCGTCGATGCTCTCGGCTTTCATCGCTGCCGAGGAGGCGCTGGCCTGCACCTCGCTGACCCGCATCATCTGCAGTGGCGAGGCGCTGCCGATGGAGTTGCAACGCCAGACCTTGCGCAGCCTCCCGCAAGCCCATCTGTACAACTTGTATGGCCCGACCGAAGCGGCCATCGACGTGACCCACTGGACCTGTGTGGAAGAGGGTCGCGACAGCGTGCCGATCGGCCGGCCGATCGCCAACCTGCGCACCTTTATCCTCGACGGCGAACTGCAACCCATGCCGCAGGGCGCTGTGGGCGAACTGTACCTGGGTGGCATCGGCCTGGCCCGTGGGTATCACCGTCGTGGCGCGCTGACCGCCGAGCGTTTCGTGGTCGACCCGTTTGGCAGCGGCGAGCGTCTGTACCGCACCGGTGACCTGGCGCGCTACCGCGCCGATGGCGCCATCGACTACTGCGGACGCATCGACCACCAGGTGAAGATTCGTGGCCTGCGTATCGAACTGGGGGAAATCGAAGCGCGCCTGCAAGAACATGCCGGCGTGCAGGAAGCCGTGGTGCTGGCCCTCGACGGCCCGAGCGGCAAACAATTGGTGGCGTACATCGTGCCGCAGGATCGCGCTTTGCTCCACGCCGATGCGCAGCAGCAAGGCGCCTGGCGCGAAACCCTGAAAAGTCATCTGCTCGGCAGCCTGCCGGACTACATGGTGCCGGCGCAGACCGTGCTGATCGAGCACATGCCCCTGAGCCCCAACGGCAAACTCGACCGCAAGCGCCTGCCGGCACCGACCGCGCAGGTCAGCCAGCGCACGTTCGAAGCGCCACGCAGCGAACACGAGCGCGTGCTGGCGCAGATCTGGCAGGACGTGCTGGGCCTGGAGCAGGTCGGACGCCAGGACAACTTCTTTGAACTGGGCGGCGACTCGATCATTTCGATCCAGGTGGTCAGCCGCGCCCGCCGTGCCGGCCTGAGCCTGCAACCGCGCGACCTGTTCCAGCAGCAGACCCTGCAAGCGCTGGCCGCGGTGGTGAAAGAACAGGCAGCGCCCTTGGCGCAACAAGGGCCGGTGGACGGCGTGCAGATACTCACGCCGATCCAGCGCTGGTTCTTCGAGCAAGCGATCCCGCAGCGCGGCCACTGGAACCAGGCGGTATTGCTGACGCCGCGCGAAACCCTCGAACTGCCGCGCCTGCAAGGTGCCCTGCAACGTGTGCTCAAGCAACACGATGCCCTGCGCTTGCGTTTCAGCCAGGTCGACGGCCAATGGTCGGCGCGTTATGTCGGCGCCGACAGTGCCGATGTCATCGACATGCTCTGGACCGCCCGCGTCGCCAGCGATGCGTCGCTCGAATCGGTGTGCGACGAAGCCCAGCGCAGCCTCAGCCTGCAAGACGGGCCGCTGCTGCGCGTGGCGCTGATCGCCCAGGCCGATGGTTCGCAACGTTTGCTTTTGGTCATTCACCACCTGGCGGTGGACGGGGTGTCCTGGCGCGTGCTGCTGGAAGATTTGCAGGCCGCGTATCAAGGCCAGGACCTGCCGCCCAAGACCAGTGCCTTCCAGGCCTGGGCGGACAAGCTCGATGCTTATGCGAAGTCCGAAACGGCCATGAATGAGTTGAGCTGGTGGCAGAGTCATCTGCACGGTGCCAGCGATTCGTTGCCGGCGGCCAATGCACAAGCCAATCAGGCCGGGCATTTGCGCCAAGGTGTCAGTATCGGACTGGACCGCGAACAAACCCGCCAGCTGCTGCAACAGGCCCCGGCGATCTACCGCACCCAGGTCAACGACTTGTTGCTCACCGCACTGGCCCGCAGCCTCAGCCGCTGGACCGACAGCGAATCGGCGCTGATCCAGCTCGAAGGCCACGGTCGCGAAGAGCTGTTCGACGACATCGACCTGACCCGCACCGTTGGCTGGTTCTCCAGCCTGTTCCCGGTGCGCCTGACGCCGACGGCCGACCTCGGCGGCTCGATCAAGGCGATCAAGCAGCAACTGCGGGAAATCCCTGGCAAAGGCCTGGGCTACGGCCTGTTGCGCTACCTGGGCGATGCAGCGGCGCAAGCGACCCTGGCCGCATTGCCGCAAGCGCGGGTGACCTTCAACTACCTCGGTCAGTTCGACCAGAGCTTTGCCGAGGACGCGCTGTTCACGCCAGCACGTGAATCAAGCGGCGCCGCGCAGTCGGCGGATGCGCCGTTGCCGAACTGGCTGTCGGTGGACGGTCAGGTCTATGGCGGTGAACTGAAACTCGACTGGACCTTCAGCCGCGAATGCTTCGAGCTTGGTGAAATCCAAACCCTCGCCGCCGATTTCCGCAATGAACTGTTGGCGCTGATCGAGCACTGCCTGAGCGACGGCGCCGGCGGCGTGACCCCGGCGGATTTCCCGCTGGCGCGCTTGAGCCAGCCACAACTCGATGGCCTGCCAGTGCCGCCTGCGCAGATCGAGGATGTCTACCCGCTGTCGCCGATGCAGGCGGGTCTGTTGTTCCACAGCCTGTATGAATCCGAGTCTGGCGCCTACGTGAACCAACTCAGCGTCGAAGCCCGTGGCCTCGATACCGATCGTTTGGGCCGCGCCTGGCAAGCCGTGCTCGACAGCCACGCGATCCTGCGCAGCAGCTTCCACTTCCCCGAAGGTTTCGAGGCACCGGTGCAACTGGTGCATCGTCATCTGCAACTGCCGATGACCTGCCTCGACTGGCGTGGTCGCGAGAATCAGGCCGATGCGCTGGCGCACCTGATCGACAGCGAACGCCTGCAACTCGATTCGACCCGCGCACCACTGATGCGCCTGACCCTGGTGCGCCTGGACGACGAGCGTCAGCAACTGATCTACACCCACCATCACTTGCTGCTCGATGGCTGGAGCAATTCGCTGCTGCTCAGTGAAGTCCTGCAGCGTTATGCCGGGCAGGATGTACCCGCACCCACCGGGCGATTCGCCGATTACATCGGCTGGCTGCAACGCCAGGATGCCGAGGTTGACGAGGTGTTCTGGCGCGAGCAACTGGCGGCACTCGACAACCCGACCCTGTTGGCTGAAAGCCTCACCCACAACAACCTGGCGGACACGGCATTTGCCGATCACCGCCAGACCTTCGACGTCGCCACCAGCCAGCGCTTCAGCGACTTTTCCCGTCAGCACAAAGTCACCCTCAACACCTTGGTGCAAGGTGCCTGGGCACTGTTGCTGCAACGCTACAGCGGGCAACGCAGCGTGGCGTTCGGCGCCACGGTGGCGGGGCGTCCGGTGGATTTGCCGGGGGCCGAAAGCCAGCTCGGCCTGTTCATCAACACCCTGCCGGTGATCAGCAGTCCGGACGCCATCGAAAGTGTCGAGCAATGGCTGACGCGTTTGCAGGCGCAAAACCTGGAACTGCGCGAGCACGAGTTCACCGCGCTGGGCGACATTCAGCGTTGGGCCGGACGTGCCGGCGAGCCGCTGTTCGACAGCTTGCTGGTGTTCGAAAACTTCCCGGTCGCCGAAGCCTTGCAGCAGGGCGCACCGGCTGGCTTGAGTTTCTCGATTCCACAAAACCACGAGCGCACCAACTTCCCGCTGACCCTGGCGGCCACCGCGGAAAACCAACTCAGCATCAACTGGAGTTACCAGTGCAGCCACTTCAGCCGCGAGGCGATTGTGCGCATGAGCGAGCACCTGGCCGCGTTGTTGACGGCGATGGTGGCTGCACCACAGGCGGCTTTGAGCGAGCTGGACCTGCTGACCGCCACGGAACGAACCCAGCAACTGCTGGAGTGGAACCCACCGTTCAGCGCGGAAGAAACCCCGCTGTGTGTGCATCAACTGATCGAGGCCCAGGCCGTGATCCGACCTGACGCCACGGCGCTGATCTTCAACGACCTGGAACTGAGCTTCGACCAACTCAACCGCCGCGCCAACCAGTTGGCCCATCGCCTGCGCGCATTGGGCATCGGCCCGGAAATGGGGGTCGGCCTGGCCATGCAACGTTCGCCAGAAATGATCATCGGCCTGCTGGCGATCCTCAAGGCCGGCGGCGCCTACGTGCCGCTGGACCCGGCCTACCCCGCGGAACGCCTGCGCTACCTGATGCAAGACAGCGGCATTTCCCTGCTGGTCAGCCAATCCTGGTTGCGGGAAAAACTGCCACTGCCCGAAGGCTTGCCGGTGCTGGAAATCGACCGCGAAGCGCTGGAAGGCATGGCCGAAAGCAACCCGGTCAATCTGACCTGTGGTGAAAACCTCGCTTACCTCATCTATACCTCGGGCTCCACCGGCCGGCCCAAAGGCGTCAGCGTGGCCCACGGCCCGCTGGCCATGCACTGCGTGAAGATCGGCGAGTTGTATGGCATGACCCCGGACGACCGCGAACTGCAATTTGCCTCGATCAGTTTCGACGGCGCCCATGAGCGCTGGCTGACGCCCCTGGTGTTCGGTTCGGCGGTGATGCCGCGCGATGACGAGTTGTGGAGCGTGGAGCGCACCTGCGCCGAGATCGAAAAGCACGGCATCACCATTGCCTGTTTCACCCCGACCTACCTGGGGCAGATCGCCGATTTCATGGGCGAAGCCGGGCGTGACCTGCCGATCCGCTCCTACACCCCGTGCGGTGAAGGGATGGCCAAGCATGCGTTCGACGAGGTGCAGCAAGTCCTGCAACCCAAGCGCATGATCAACGGTTATGGCCCGACCGAAACGGTGATCACGCCGCTGATTTGGCTGGCCTATCCGGATACCGAATTCGACTCGGCGTTCATGCCGATCGGTCGGCCGGTGGGCAACCGCAGTGCCTACATCCTCGACGGCGGCTTGCAGCCGTTGCCGGTTGGCGTGGCGGGTGAGTTGTACCTGGGCGGCGAGGGCGTTGCCCGTGGGTATCACCAGCGTCCTGACCTGACTGCCGAACGCTTCGTGCCCGATCCGTTCGTGCCGGGGGCGCGTCTGTACCGCAGTGGCGACCTCGCCCGGTTCCGTGCCGATGGCGTTGTCGAATACCTCGGCCGTATCGACCAGCAAGTGAAGATTCGCGGCTTCCGTATCGAACTCGGCGAAATCGAAGCCTGCCTGCTCGAACATGAAGTCGTGCGTGAAGCCTTTGTGATTGATCGCGAAGGTCCGGTGAGCCGTCAACTGGTGGGCTACGTGGTGCCGCGCGATCCGCTCGCTGACGAGCAGGATCTGCGTGACGCATTGACGTCGCACCTGCGCAGCCGCTTGCCGGCGCACATGCTGCCGGCGCATTTGATGTGCCTGGCTGCGTTGCCGCTGACACCGAATGGCAAGCTCGATCGCCAGGGTTTGCCAGCGCCTGAAGCGACTCGGCAGAGTCAGGATCAGGTGGCCGCCGCGTCGCCTGCCGAAGCGCTGCTGGTGGATATCTGGCAGGACTTGCTCGGCCTGGATTCGGTGGGCGTCACCGAGAACTTCTTCGAGCTGGGCGGTGACTCGATCATCTCGCTGCAAGCGGTAAGCCGTGCCGGGCAGCGCGGGCTGGTGTTCAGTCCCAAGCAGTTGTTCGAGCAGCAGACCATTCGCGCCCTCGCGGCCGTGGCGAGCAGCCGTGAAGCCGCGTTGGTCGAAGCGCCGAAGGTTGAGGCTTTTGCGCTGGTGCCACACATCGATCTGTCCGCTCGCGAGGGTCTGCAAGACCTGTATCCGCTGTCGCCGATGCAGCAGGGCATGCTGTTCCATTGCCTCGAATCACCGCAGCTCAACCCCTACGTCAACCAGTTGAGCGTGGCGGTGGACGGTTTGCAGGTGCCGCGATTCCGCGCGGCGTGGCAAGCCTTGATCAAGCGTCATGAAGTGCTGCGCGCCGCGTTCCGTTGGCGCGATGGCCTGGCCGACCCGCTGCAAGCGGTATTTGCCAGCATCGAGTTGCCGATCGAGGAGCTCGACTGGCGCGACCGCACGGACACCGACCAAGCGCTGAGCGAACTGGCGGCCGCTGAACAGGCCAAGGGTTTCGACCTGAGCTGCCCGCCGCTGATGCGCTTTGTCCTGGTGCGCCTGGGTGAAGAACGGTACCAGATGATCTGGATCTACCATCACCTGCTGCTCGATGGCTGGAGTGCCTCGCGCCTGCTGGGCGAGATGCTGCGCCTGTATCACCACGACAGCCTGCCGGCACAGACCGGACGGTACGCCGACTACATCGCCTGGCTGCAACGCCAGGACGAGGCGCAAGCCGAAAGTTTCTGGCGTGAGCGCCTGGCGTCGCTGGAAGCACCGACCATCCTGGCCACGGCATCGGGCGCAGAAGGCGCAGGCCACGGCGTGATGTACAGCGACCTCGACGCCGAGGCGACCCGCAAGTTGCACAGCTTCGCCAAGCGTCAACGGGTGACGTTGAACACACTGGTCCAAGGCGCCTGGCTGTTGCTGCTGCAACGTCACAGCGGCCAGCGCAGCGTGGCGTTCGGGGCCACGGTGGCGGGGCGGCCGACGGGGCTGGCCGGTGCCCAGGACATGCTCGGCCTGTTCATCAACACCTTGCCGGTGATCCAGACCCTCGACCCACAACAGACGCTGGGCGAGTGGCTGCGCGACTTGCAGGACTACAACCTGGCCGTACGCGACTACGAACACACGCCATTGTCCGACGTGCAGCGCTGGGCCGGGCAGGGTGGCCAGGGCTTGTTCGACAGCATCATCGTGTTTGAAAACCATCCGGTGGACCGTGCCTTGAAAGGGGGCGAGGAAGGTGAGTTGCGCTTCGCCGAAGTCGGCAGCGGCGGCGTCACCAACTTCCCGATGGACTTGATGGTCAGCGCCAACGACCAAGGCCTGGAGGTCGAATACCTGTACCTGCGCGATCGCTTCAGTGAACAGGAGGTGCAGCGGATTCGCGCGCAGATGGAAGGTTTGCTGCAGGCGTTGCCGGAGGATGCCGACTGCCTGCTCGGTAACATCGGCCTGCCGCCAGCGCGCCTGAGTTTGCCGCAAGCCTGCAGCGACAACACCGATCTGCTGCACAGCTTCAATCAGCATGTGCTTATTCAACCGCAGAAAATCGCCTTGATCTGCGAGGATCGCGAACTCAGTTATGCCGATCTGGAAGCCCAGGCCAATGCGCTGGCGCAGCAATTGATCGGCCTGGGCGTTGGCCCGGAAAGCATGGTCGCGGTGGCCTTGCCCCGTTCGGAACGCACCATCGTCGCGTTCCTCGCCGTGCTCAAGGCCGGTGCGGCGTATCTGCCGCTGGACCTGTCCTACCCGGCCGAGCGCCTGGCCTACATGCTCAGCGATTCCGCCGCCAGCCTTTTGCTGTGCGACAGCGACCTGGGTGATCGCCTGACCCTGGCCGACAGCCCGCCACGCCTGTTGCTCGACCAACTGAGCGTTGCTGGCAGCGCCGAGTGCCCGGTTATCGAGCCGCTGCCGGGACACCTGGCGTACCTGATCTACACCTCCGGCTCCACCGGCCAGCCCAAGGGCGTGGCAGTGGAACGTGGACCGATTGCCCGGCATTGCCGCGGCATCATCGACCTCTACGAACTGGCTCCCCGCAGCCGCGAACTGCACTTCATGTCATTCGCCTTCGACGGCGCCCAGGAGCGCTGGCTGAGCGTGCTGTTGGCCGGCGGCAGTCTGGTGATCCGCGAAGACAACCTGTGGACCCCGGAACACACCCTCGAGGTGCTGCATCGCCACAGCGTCACCGTCGCCTGCTTCCCGCCGGCGTACCTGCAACAGATGGCCGAAGTGGCCGAGCGCCTGGGCAATCCGCCGGCGGTCGAGGTGTACTGCTTTGGCGGTGATGCGGTGCCGGATGCCAGCTTCGAACAGGTCAAGCGCGCCTTGCGCCCGCAGCGCCTGGTCAACGGCTATGGCCCGACCGAAACCGTAGTCACGCCGTTGCTGTGGCGTGCGCAAGACAGCGAAACCTGCGAGGCGGCCTATGCGCCGATTGGCCGTGGTGTGGCGGGCCGTGGCCTGTACATTCTCGACGCCGACCTCAATCCGTTGCCGGTGGGTGTCAGCGGCGAGTTGTACCTGGGCGGCGAGTGCCTGGCGCGCGGTTATCACCAACGGCCGGGCATGAGCGCCGAGCGTTTCATTGCCGATCCGTTCGAGGCCGGTGGTCGCATGTACCGCACCGGCGACCTGGTGCGCCAGCGCGAGTGCGGGTTGATCGACTACCTCGGCCGGCTCGACCAGCAGGTGAAGATCCGCGGCTTCCGCATCGAACTGGGCGAGATCGAAGCCCGTCTGCGTGACTGCGCCGGGGTGCAGGATGCCGCCGTGGTGGTGCACGACACGCCGACCGGCAAACAGTTGGTCGGCTATGTGGTGGCCGCCGCTGCTACCGGGCTGGACCGCCGCTTGAAGGCTGATCTACAGGCACAGATGCCGGACTACATGGTACCGGCGCGGATCCTGGTGCTGCAGCGCTTCCCGCTGTCGGCAAACGGCAAGCTCGACCGTCGCGCACTGCCTGTGCCGGAATGGGCGCTGGGCGGTTACCGCGCGCCACGCAACGCCCTGGAAAGCGCACTGGCGACGATCTGGCAGGAGGTATTGGGCGTGCCGCAAGTGGGTATCGACGACAACTTCTTTGAGCTCGGCGGCGACTCATTGCAGGTGCTCAAAGTTATCTCGCGGGTGCGCAGCCAACCACAGCTGGGCTTCGAACTGAAACTGCGCGACTTGATGCAGAAACCCTGCATTGCCGAACTCAGCGGCTATCAGGCCGCAGAACCGGCGCAAGCGCCGGACCCGCTGCTGGCGTTGAATGGCCGGGTCACCAAAGTGCCGGCGCTGTTCTGCCTGCACGCCGGTTTCGGCACAGTGTTTGACTACGAGCCACTGGCCCGTCGCCTCGAAGGCCGGCGCACGGTGTACGGCCTGCAATGCCGGATGCTGCTCGACCCGCAATGGCAGGACCAGTCGCTGCTGGCCATGGCCCAGGCCTACGCGCAGCGGATTCGTACGCAGCAGCCTGAAGGCCCGTACTACCTGCTCGGTTGGTCACTGGGTGGCGCGTTGACGCAACTGGTTGCCCATGAACTGGAATCGCAAGGGCAGACGGTGGCGTTTGCCGGGCTGGTCGACAGTTATGTGGCGGGTACGGCCGAGGCGGGGAACTGGCGCGAAGATTTGGCGGACTTCCTGAAGTTTGTCCTCGGTCAACCGTCTGTAGAAGCACAGGCATTGATTGCCTCGAAAGCCGCAGGCCTGAACGAACGCGAAGGCGCCGCCGCGGTGATCGAGGCGGCCATGCACGGCGGCAATGGCCACGCGGCGTTGGGCGCCAGTGAACTGACGCAGATCTTCGCCACCGGCTCGTCGCTCAAGCAACTGGCCCTGGCCCAACGGCAACTGCCGAAGGTACAGGTGTCGGCCCATCGCTGGTGGGTGGCCGGACGCGAGGATGAACGCCGGGTGTTCGAGGCCCAGGTCGGCCATCACGGCGTCGACCGCTTGCTGGTCGGCGGGCACTACGAGTTGCTACGCGGCGACGAATTGCTAGACGACCTCGAACAGCTACTGGAGCGCCGCCCGGCTATCGCATAACCCCTGTGGGAGCGAGCTTGCTCGCGATGGCGGTGTGTCATTCAACATCCATGTTGAATGTGCCGGCCTCATCGCGAGCAAGCTCGCTCCCACAGGATTGTCGCTCGTTTCAAGATTTTGGATTGCTCGATTACTGACCTCTCTGTGTAAAAGGATCCCCCCATGGCCGTACTGCCAGAACTTGAAGCTTTCCTCGAACTCGCCGAATTCGGCCGCCTCACCGGCAAAAGCCGCCCAATGCACGAACAGACCCCACAACAGGCACGGATCGACTTCGAAGCGTCTTCCGGCTTCCTCGATGTACCGCTGGACCACATCGCCTGCGACAACTTCACCATCCCCGCCCGCGACGGCCACAGCCTGGCGGCGCGCCTGTATCGCGACGGCCAAACGGCCGACGGCCTGCAACCGGTGATGCTGTACTTCCACGGCGGCGGCTACGTGGTCGGCAGCCTCGATTCCCACGACGCGTTGTGTCGACGCCTGGCGGCCCAAGGCGGTTTTGCCGTGTTGACCGTAGATTATCGCCTGGCCCCGGAATGGCGTTTCCCAACCCCAGTGCAGGACGCCTGCGACGCCGGCAACTGGCTGGTGCGCGAAGGCGCGACCCGCGGCCTGGATGCCACGCGGGTGGCACTGGCCGGTGACAGCGTCGGCGCGACCCTGGCCACGGTGCTGTCGATTATCGCCGTTCGCCAGCCAGAGGAACTGGCGTTGAAACCCAAGGCGCAACTGCTGGTGTACCCGGTGACCGATGCCACGACCCACCGAGCCTCGCACCGGGATTTTGCCGAAGGTTACCTGCTGGAAACCCCGACGCTGGACTGGTTCTATGCCCATTACGCACGATCCGCTCAGGACCTGGCCGATTGGCGCTGCTCGCCGCTGCTGGCCGAAGACCTGTCGGGCGTGGCGCCGGCGCTGGTGTACCTCGCCGGCTATGATCCGCTGCATGACGAAGGGTTGGCCTATGCCGAGCGCTTACGGGCTGCCGGCAATGAACTGACGTTGCTGGAACAACCGGGCATGACCCATGACTTCTTGCGCATGGCGGGGTTGTTGAGTGAGGTGGAAGGGATTCACGCGGAAGTGGCGGGGTGGGTGCGATCGCGGCTTTGAGGTGACATGACCAGAAGATCAAAAGATCGCAGCCTTCGGCAGCTCCTACAGGGGGATGCGTGTAGGAGCTGCCGAAGGCTGCGATCTTTTGATTCTAAAAAAAATGCCCGCATCGTGAGACGCGGGCATTTTTTGTTTCAGGTCAGGCTCAGAAGTCGTACTTCGCCGTGACCTGCATGTTGCGCGGTTCGCCGTAGAAGGTAGTGCCGAAGTTGCCCAGGCCCGTCAGGTAGCGCTTGTCGAAGACGTTGTAGGCGTTGACGGTGAAGCTCAGGTGGTCGTCGTACTGGTAGCGGGTCATCAGGTCGACGAGGGTGTAGCCGCCTTGCTTGAGCGAGGTGCTGCCATCGGTAGGGCTGAAGCTTTGGCCGTAAAACGCGCTCTGCCAGCTGACGCCGCCACCGACGGTGAACTGGTCCAGCGCGCCGGGCAGGCGGTAGGTGGTGAAGGTGCGCGCGACGTGTTCCGGTTTGCTGGTGGCCAGTGGGAAACCGTAGATGCGTTGATGGTCCTGGTCGCGGGTACGGGCGTAGGTGTAGCCGGCAGACAGGTTCCAGCCTTCAGCCAGTTCACCGGCGAGTTCCAGTTCCACACCCTTGGTTTTGGCACCGGCGATGGGCTCGTAGACGTCCTGGCCGTTGTCGGTGTTGGTGGTGACGTACTGGGCGACGTTGTCTTGCTCGATCTGGAACAAGGCCAGGCTGGCGTTCAGCGCGCCTTCGAAGTAGGCCGCCTTGATGCCGGTCTCGTAGCTGTCGCCTTCAACCGGATCCAGGGTCTTGCCACTGGCGTCCTGGTAGATTTGCGGCTGGTAGATGCTGGTGTAGCTGGCGTAGACCGAGTACGTATCGTCCAGGTCATAGACTACACCGGCGTAAGGCGTGACGACGCCGTGCTCCTTGTAGCTGGCGTGGGTGTCGGACAGGCCGGCGCCCGGGTAGTAGGTGTAATCCTCATTGTACTTGTAGGTACTTACACGGCCGCCGAGGATGAACGACAGGTCGTCGGTCGGGCGCAGGCGGGTGGCCAGGTAAGCGCCGTTCTGGCTCTGGGTGCGTTCGTACTTGCCGTTTTTCGGGAAGTCCGGTTTCGCGATATGGCCTGTCCAGTCAAAGATGTTGCCTGGTACCAGTCCATCGGAGTCGGTGGGGTTACCATAGGTTGAGCCAGTCTGACGGGAGTGGGACGTCATGAAACCCGCTACCAGTTCATGCTCGCGACCGCCCAGGGTGAAAGGGCCGGAGACGTTCACGTCAGCGGTGTTCTGCACGCGATGGCCTTCCCAGTGCCCCTGGTAAAAGAACATGCCTTCGCCGGTGTTGCGGTCCGGGTAGCCACCGCTGGCCGAGGCCAATTGGGTATCGTGATCGGTGGTTTTCTGGTCGAGGCTGACCTTGAGTTTCCAGTCGTTGGCCAGCGCTTGTTCCAGGTTGGCGAAGTAGGTGGTGCTGTCGAAGTCACGACGGCTCCAATCGGCGCCCGGGTTGAAGCCGCGGGAGAAGTTGGTCTTGCCGCCGTCGGCGTAGTAGACCGTGTTACCGGTCCAGGAACTGCCGCGCGGGGTGGCGCTGGATTTGTCGACGCCCAGGGTCAGCAGGGTATCGTCGGTCAGGTCGGCTTCGAGGATGCCGTAGTACAGGTCTTTCTTCTGGCTGTAGTGATCGATGTAGGAATCCTTGTCCTGCAAGGCACCGACGAAACGGCCGCGCACGCTGCCGGTATCGTTGAGCGAGCCGGAGATGTCGCCCTCGGTGCGGTAGTTGTCCCAGTAACCGGCAGTGGCGCTGACCGAGGCCTTGAATTCCTTGGTCGGTTTCTTGCGGATCAGGTTGACGGTGGCCGCCGGGTCGCCGGCGCCAGTCATCAGGCCAGTCGCGCCCTTGATGACTTCGATGTGGTCGAGGCTGGCAGCGTCGTCGCTGTTGTTGGGGTTTTCACCGTAGACGCCGTCGTAGGGAATGTTGACGCCATCGTACTGAAAGTTGGTGATGGCAAAGCCTCGGGCGGAAAACTCGGTACGGTCACTGTCGTACTTCTGGGTGGTGATACCCGGGGTGTTGCGCAACGCATCGGCGACGCTGGTCACGCCGCGGTCGTCCATCTGCTGACGGGTCACCACGGTCACCGATTGCGGCGTTTCACGAATGGTCAGCGGCAGCTTGGTAGCGGTGGTGGTGGCGCCGGTGGTGTAGGAGTCGGTGCCTTCGGTGGTCAGGCCCAGGGCCTGGCCGGAGATGGTGGTGGCGCCCAGTTGCAGGCTCGATGAGCCACCCGACACCAGCGTCACGCTGTTGCCGTTGATCTGGAACGAAATGCCGGTGCCCTTGAGCATCTCGGCCAGGGCCGCGGAAGGCTCCAGCGAGCCGGAGACGGCGCGGGACTTGATGCCGGCCACCTGATCCGGGCTGTAGAGGATTTGCAGGTTGGTCTGCAGGCCTAGTTGGGTCAGCGCGCTGGACAGCGGCTGCACGGCAATACTCACTTTTACAGGTGCCGCGTTGGCCATCGTGCTCCCCAGCAACGTGGCGGTCAGCAGGACGCTGGTCAACAGCGTTTTGTGCAGTGACGGGCGCTGTACGGCCAGCGCGAGAGGGGTACGGCGTGGAAGAGATCGCATTACTTGCCTGTGCTCCTGAAAAGTGTCGTGCAGAGTTTTTGTTAATAGGAATGATTATTAAGACGAGATGCGATTGAGAAACCGGAAAAGAAATGTGAAAAAAATGTCATTCGGGGTCAGGCAGCCGTCAGCTCGGTGACGACCCGGCCGCTTTCCATGCGCACCAGTTGGTCGGCCACATCGAAGTAACGGTCATCGTGGGAGATCACGATGATGGTCTTGCCCAGGCGCTTGAGGTCCGGCAGCAGCTCGGTGTAGAAAATCCGCCGGAAGGTCGGGTCCTGGTCGGCCGCCCACTCGTCGAACACCAGCACTGGCCGCTCTTCCAGCCAGGCATTGACCAGCGCCAGGCGCTTGCGCTGCCCGGTTGAAAGGTCGGTGGTGGTGAAGTTGCCGTCCTTGACGCTGACCTTGTGCGCGATCTCCAGGCGCTGCAGGTATTTGTTGGCGTCTTCGGGGATCTGCGTATCGCCCTGGACCACGTCGTCGAACAGGTAATAGTCAGCAAAGATGGTGGTGAACAACTGTCGGTAGTCATCGCGGTTGTGCGCGTCGATGGCCTCGCCATTGACCCGGATCTGCCCCTGTTGCGGCGTGTACAGGCCCAGCAGCAACTTGATCAGCGTGGTCTTGCCGCAGCCGTTCTCGCCAACGATAAAGGTGATGTCGCCCTGTTTGATCGACAGGTTGACCGGGCCGAGCTGGAACGGCGCCGCACCCTCGACCGACGGGAAGGCGTAGCGCACGTCCGCCAATTGCAGTTCGTGCACGGCCTGTTTGACGTTGCCCTGGTCGCTGAGCAGCAGGTGCGGTTCCGGGGTGGAAAATTGTTCCGACAGTTCAGCGATGCGCCGAAAAGCGATCTGCGCGCGGCTGACGATCGGCAGGATGCCAATCAAATGCTCCAGCGGGCCTTTCATGTACAGCAGCACCAGCACGAAGCCGCTCATGACGGTCTTGTCGGCGCTCGGCCAGAACGTTTGCAGGGCCAGGGCCAGGCCGATGACCACGAAGAACAGCATTGAGCCGAAGGTCTTGGCGATGACGAAGGTGTTGATCGAACGCACTTGGGTGTTGCAGATGAATTCGGCGGTGCCCTTGATGCCCGAGGTGAACATGCGCTGGCGGCGTGGGCGGTGGATGCGCAGTTCCTTGGCGCCTTCGGCAATCGCGTTGTAATGTTTTTGCAGCTCGTCTTCAGCGTCGCGGGCGGCCATGAAACCTTGCACGCCCTTGCTCTGGGCGTAGGCCTGGATCGCGCTGCCGATCAGGATCGCGGCCACCATGATCAGGAACATCGGCCACGACAGGATCGCCAGGTAACCCATGCAACCCAGGGTCACGGTCAGGGAAATCGCCAGCGGCGCGAAGACGAAGGCGAAGTCGCTGATGGTATCGACGTCGTGGGTCAGCACCGGGATCAGGCGATGGCTGCGGTAACGCTCGATCTGCTCGATCGGCGCCGATAGCACCTTCTCGCCCAACTGTTTGCGCAGCTTGGCGATGATGTGCTGGCCGACGTAGTTGGTGCCGATGTCGGAGCAGATCGAACTGGCCAGCGCCAACAGGCACAGGCCGGCGAACAGCGCGACCACGCCCTGGGTCAGGTCGCTGTCCGAATGCAGGGCATTGTTGATGGTCGCCAGCAACACCGTGACGCTCAGGCCGCCGACCATGCCCAGGAAAATGGACGCGGCGACGATGAGTCGAAAGGGTTTGAGCAGGGCGAACAATTCGCCGATGGCGCCTCGGGTAGGCTGGGTCATGGAAGACGGTTCCTTGGGTCGGAAGGCAGATACCCAGTAGGACGTCTGGTCGAGGGGTTAATTTAGAGGGTGGCGACTGGTGGCGGGGTTGCCGACATCACACATGCCTTGTAGGAGCCCGGCTTGCCGGCGAAGGCGTTGTTGAAGACGCCTTCGCCGGCAAGCCGGGCTCCTACAGGGGGCGAGGGTGGGTTAGAGCTCGCGCACTACGCGAAAGCCCATCCAGTCCCCGCGCTCCTGCGGGTACTGGCTGTTGCGGTTACCGGAGCGGGAGAACACCGGGGCTTCCCCCCAGTCGTTGCCGCGGATGCGCACGGCTTCGCAATTGGGTTCCAGCCAGGCGCTGCCATCGGTGGGGGCGCCGACGTAGTCCGGGTGTTCGCAGTCTTCGACCCATTCATACACATTGCCGTGCATGTCGTACATACCGAAGGCGTTGGGCGGGTAGCTGCCCACGGGCGAGCTGTAGCTGTAGCCGTCCGCCGGGCCGTAGGTGTTGGCGTGTTTGGCGATGCTGTATCCCTTGCCTTCATCGAACGGGAAGGGAAACGAACCCTGGGTGCCGCCGCGTGCGGCGTATTCACGCTGGGCTTCGCTGACCATGCTGTATTTCTGCCCGGTTTTCTTCGACAGCCAGGCGACGTAGTGCTTCACGTCGTCGAAGTTCATGCACACCGCCGGCTGGCGCGGGCTCTGCGGGTAGCGCGGCTTGCTGGCGACGCACTCGCGACCTGGCCGGGTATCGCCGTTGGCGATGGTCACGCCGCTCTCCTTCACATAGCTGTCCCACTCACCGGCGGTGATCTGGAAGCGGCTCATGGCGAAGGGTTTGGCGAAGGTGACCGCATGCATCGGGCCTTCATCGGGCTCGCGGCCGACTTCATCATCCGGGGTACCCATGGTGAAAGTTCCGGCGGGCAGCACGACCATTTCCGGGCAGTTCTTGCAGTCCTTGAATACCTTGCCTGCTGGCGGGGCGGTGGCGGCCTGCGCGGCAGAGGGCAGCAGGCCGGCGATGAGGGCGGACAGGGCCAGGGCCTTGAAAGGAGACAGCAGATCACTGTTCATGAGACATCTCGATCAAAGAAAAAACGGGGGATCACGTGGACCTTGTAGGAGCCCGGCTTGCCGGCGAAGGCGGTTTCAAGGACGCCTTCGCCGGCAAGCCGGGCTCCTACAGAAAGCGGGGCGTCAGGCGGTTTTGTTCAGTAGGGCCATGAACCGGTCGATTTCATGTTCGCTGTTGAGCAGGCCCGGAGCGATGCGCACCACCGGGCCGACGTCGCGCTCCACCGAGTCGCAGACCACGCGGTTCTGCATCAGTTGGCTGGCAACCTTTTCGCAGTCCTGGTCCTTGATCCGGAAGAAGGTGAAGCCGGCGGACAGCTGCGGGCTCCTTGGCGTGACCAGTTCGATCCGCGGCTGTTCCAGCAGGCGATCCTTGGCATAGGTGTTGAGTTCATGAATGCGCGCCTGGACCTCGGCCTTGCCCAAATCCAGGTGCAGCTTGAACGCTTCGTCCGCGGCCCAGCGGTGTTCGAAACTGTGATAACCGCCGGGGGTCATGATGGTCGCGAAGTCGGTGGATTCGCTGAAGGTCGGAATGATCGGCGTGACGTTCATGAGCTTGGCGGAGCGGGCGCAAATGATCCCGGTTCCACGGGGGCCGAACATCCATTTGTGCGTGCCGGCGATGAAGAAGTCGCAGTGCATGTCGGGAAACTCGAGGTCCTCGACGCCAAAGCCGTGTACGCCGTCGACCACATACAAAATCTGGTCTTTCTCGTCGCGGTTGCGGTTCAGCTCGTCGACCAGTTTGCCGATTTCGCCGATCGGCATTTTCACGCCGCTGCCCGACTGCACCCAGGTCATGCCCAGAACGCGGGTTTGCGGGCGGATGCCTTGGGCGATCGAGCCCAGCACTTCGTCCATGGAAATGTCGCGGCTGTTCTCGAACAGCTTGAGTTTGCGCACGTTCGTGCCCTGGCGTTGCTGACGAAACTCCAGGGTGTAGTTGGTGGAATAGTGCTCATGTTCGCTGACCAGGATTTCCTGGTCGGGCCGCACATGAATCCCGCCATAGATCATCGCCAGGCCTTCAGTGGTGCTGCCGGTCAGCGCAATCTGCTCGGGTTTGGCGTTGAGGTAACGTGCGGCCCAGACCCGCACATTGTGCTCGCGTTTTTCGGTTTCCTGCAGGTCCCAGTCCATGGCGCGGCCAGGGTTGCGGTCGATGTTGGCGCGGTGCATCTCGATCGCGTTGCGCACCGGAGTGGGGTGCGAGGTGACGAGGAAGTTGGCGAAATGCAGGTAGTCCGGGTCCTGATTGAACAGCTGGCGCAACTGCGCCCATTTGCCCCTGGGCAAAGGCGGCGGATTGCCGGCTATCGCTGGCAGGTTCACGCCAGCAGCCAGGGGCAGGCCGGCGGCGAGAATGCCGGCCTGCTTGAGGAATGATCGACGGTTGGTCATGGCTTTGGGTTCGCTTGGCAAAAGGGCATCAGTTGTTGGCGACGGGCCTGGAGGATTTTTCGACCTGGTCCCAGACCCGCAGGAAATTGCCGCCCCAGAGTTTGGCGATATCGGCTTCGCTGTAGCCGCGGCTGATCAGCTCGGCGGTCACGTTGCGCGCCTCGCTGACGTCCTTCCAGCCGTCCAGGCCGCCGCCATCGTTGAAGTCGGAACTGATGCCGACGTGATCGATGCCGATTTTCTTCACCGCGTAGTCAATCGCGTCGCCGTAGTCCTTGAGGGTGGCCTTGGGTTCTTCGTCGACAATCGCGTAGAGCTGGCTGGCGTATTCGCCGAAACGTTGTTCCGACCATACGGTGATGATCGGGTCGCCCGGCATCAACGCCATCTCCAGGCCTTGCAACGGTTGCAGGTCGAAACGCGCACGCAAGGCGTTGAGTTTGTCCTGGGTGGCCTGGCTCAGCGGGCGGATGTAGGTCGGGAAGCCGACGATCTGCACCACGCCGCCGCTGTCCTTGATCAACTGCATTTCGTGGTCGCTGAGGTTGCGCGGGATGTCCACCAGGGCACGTGGGGCGGAGTGCGACGCCACCATCGGCGTGCGGCTCAAGCGGGCTACTTGCTCCAGGGCCTTGGTCGACATCTGCGACACGTCGATGATCACGCCGAGGTCGTTGAGACGGTGCACGGCCTGCTTGCCGATGTCCGAGAGGCCGCCGAGGGCGTCCCGGGAATCGTTGAAGAATGGCAAGGGCCTGGACGAATCGGCCCAGGCGTTGTTGCCCACGTAGCTGAAGCCGAACATGCGCATGCCCCGCGCGGCCCATTTGTCCAGGGCATTGAGGTCGTTGCCCAGGGGGTAGGCGTTGAGCATGCTGAGGAAGATCGCGAACTTGCCTTCGCCATGCAGGCGCCGGAAATCGTCGGGGGTGTAGGCGATGGCGGCCTGGTTGGGGAAGTCACGCACCAGAGCGCTGATGATCTTGTAGCGGGTTTCCTGCTCGAAGCGTGCCTCTTCGATGAAGCCGGCGGTGGGGCGATGCGGCGCGTTGGGGCCGTTCCAGATTTCCGGCCAGCCGAAAATCGTCAGGGCCGCACCGGACAGGCGTCCGCGCCCGGTCTTGACCAGGTCGAACTGGCCGCTGCCGTCCTTGTCGGCTTCATTGCCGGCGGTACCGAAATCCATGGGCACGGTGATGTGGCTGTCGAACGAGAGAAGGCGCTCATGCAGTTCATCGGCCTGCTTCATCACCTTGACCGGGTAGCCGGGATTGTCCTTGAACCAGTAATCCCATGCCGCAAAGCCTGCACCCGCGCTGATCGCCAGGGCCAGCGGCAGGCCGATGAAAAGAGCCTTTTTCGAACGTGGTTTTGTCATTGCCGTCTCAGTCAGGGAGCCTTTGCTATCTGGGAGGAACGAGTGGCTGATCCGGAAATTTAGGTGTTTGTGCCGGCCCCTTCGCTGGCAAGCCAGCTCCTACAACGGAACGCGGTCGCATGTAGGAGCTGGCTTGCCAGCGAAGCTGTTAAATTTCGCAGGGCAACAAACGTTCTAGCTTGGATAAAGCCTGCTTCATGGCTGACACAGGTAGGGCAATGAAGATTTCTCGACGATGGTTCATGGCAGGCCTGGCGCTGACCGGTGCTGCCGTGCCCGTGGCTTTTTATGGGCATCGCCAGTGGACGAAGCCGGATCCGACGATCACCCCCGGCGAAGCGTCGTTCGATGTGGCGGATGTCGCCGGGCAACGCTTGGCGGATACGCTGCGCGGTGTCTGGCAGATCCGTTTCGAAGGTCGTGATGCCGGTCTCGAAGGCTTGCCTCGGGACGGACTGGAGCTGTTTCTCGACATTGGCCACAAGGGCCGTGGCCTGGTGGGTTTTCTCGACACTGCCGAGCGTTTGCGTTCCAGCGAAGCACCGCGATATCAGGTGCTGGGTGATGTGGCCGGGGTCAAGCCGGCGCAGTTGAGTTGGCGCTTGCTCAGCGCCGGTGGCAGCTGTGACTACGAGTTCAGCATGGCGCTGGACGAAGTCTGGGCCGGTTTCGGCAATGCCGGCAGCGCCAGCCTCAGTGGTCGCGTGCTGGACCTGGATCGTCCCTTGATGATGACGGCCCAGGACAATCGCTTCGTTGCGGTCAAGAAAGTGTTCCCTGAAGCCCGCGAACGCACCGGTCTGAATCCACCGCTGCTGGCCTGGCTGACGTCCCAGGAGCATCGGTTGTTCCATCAGCTCTGGCATGCGTCCAGGGATAAATGGCACACCTTGCCCGAAGACAAGCGCAACGCCCTGCGCGGTATCGGCTGGCAGCCCGGGCCGCGGGACAAGGAGCGTGATGCCCGTGGCACGCGCAAGGATCGCAACGGCTCGGGCGTGGACTTTTTCTTCATGCACCGGCACATGCTCGGCACCGCACGTTCGATGCAGGACTTGCCGTCGTGGACGCAGTTCCCCTTGCCGCAACCGGAGTTGCTCCGGGACCGCATCGGCTTCGCCAATTATTTCGACAACCACGACGGCACGGCGCTGCCGCCCACCTGGCTGGCCGAGGACGACGACGAGTATTCGCAATGGGTCAGCGACATCAAGACCGCCGAGACCTACCACAGCAATTTCCAGGTCTGGGAGTCGCAATACCGCGACCCGCGTTACCTGTCGAAGTTGACCCTGGGGCAGTTTGGCTCGGAGGTGGAGTTGGGCCTGCATGACTGGCTGCACATGCGTTGGGCCTCGGTGCCGCGCGATCCCTCCAACGGCCAGCCGGTGCCGTTCGCCCGCGATCCGGCGGATTTCTCCGCGCGCTGGTATGCGCCGGAAAACGACTTTCTGGGTGATCCTTTCTCGTCCCATGTGAACCCGGTGTTCTGGCACTTCCATGGCTGGATCGACGATCGCCTGGAAGACTGGTTCCGCGCCCATGAGCGCTTTCATCCGGGGGAAGTGAATCGGCTTGAGGTCAATGGCGTGCAGTGGTTCGCACCGGGGCGCTGGGTCGAGATCGACGACCCCTGGATGGGTCCGGGCACCCATGGCTGCAACACCACGCCGGGGTTGCAGGCGGGCAAGTCGGTGGAGATGGACCCGGAGACCATGAAGCTGGCGTTGCGGATTACCTTTGGTGAGGATGAGAAAAAGCTCGCGGATCTGTTCCGTAAAGTACCGCAACGGCCGTGGTATGCGCGGAATCTGAAGGCCAAGCAAAGTCAGGTTTGACGACCGCGTTATCGTTCAATCGCGAGCAAGCTCGCTCCCCCAGGTTATGTGTCGTGCCAAAATCGTGCGGCAAACACAAAACCCTGTGGGAGCGAGCTTGGTCGCGAAGGCGGCCGAATAGACGCCACAACTACAAAGCCTGCCACCCACCCCCAAGCGCCTTGTACAACGCAATGCTCGCCTGCATCCGCGCCAGCCTCAGCTGCACATTCAAATCCTGCGCCGCATACAGCGTGCGTTGCGTCTCCAGCACCGTCAGCAAATCCTCGGCCCCCGCCTCATAGCGACTTTGGGCGATGTTGAACGCGGTCTGCGCCTGGCTTAGTTCTTCGCTTTGCCACTGGCGCTGTTCGTCCAGCCCACGAATGCTGTTCAAGGCTTTTTCCACGTCGGCGAAGCCATTGATGATCGCGCCACGATAGGTTTCCAGCAGCTCTTCCTGGCGGCCCAAAGCCTTGTCGCGCTCGGCGCCCAGGCGCCCGTTGTTGAACACTGGGGCGATCAGTCCAGCGGTGAGGTTGTAGAAGGGGCTGCGCAGGATGTCGCCGGCACGGTCGGCGCCGGAGCCGATCTCCGCGCTCAGGGTCACGCTCGGCAACATCGCGGCGCGGGCGACGGTGACGTCGGCCTGGGCGGCGGCCAGTTGCGCTTCGGCCCGGGCGATGTCCGGGCGGCGGCTGAGCAATTCACTGGGGACGCCCGCGTCGATCACGGGCCAGGACAATTGATCGAAGTGTTCCTGGCCCAGCGCCAGTTCCTGCACCGGGCGGCCGAGCAGAGTGGCGAGGCTGATCTGCGCGTCGATGGCCTGCTGCTGCACCAGCGGCAATTGCCGTTGTTGCGCCGCCACCAGGCTTTTCTGCTGGGCCAGTTCCAAGGCAGTCGCCGAACCTGAGTCGTAGCGGGTCTGCACCAGTTTCAAAACATTCCGGGCATTGGCCAAGTTGAGCTCGGCAATACGGCTCTGCTCCTGCAATGACAAGGTTTGCGCATAGGTGTTGGCGACCCCGCTGAGCAGCGTCAACTCGACCGTCGCCTGATCGAACTCACTGGCCCGCAAGGCGAATTGCGCACTGTCGCGGGAAGCGCGCTGGCCGCCCCAGAAATCGATTTCGTAGCTCGCGGTCAGGTTGGCGGTGAAGTAGTCGACCGCATTGTTATCGCTGTCGGCGTCGAGTTGGCTGTAGCCATTGCCGCGCAATAATTTCTGCCGGTTGGCGTTCAACCCGGCCTTGATTTCGGGTAACTGCGAGCCGCCGGCGACTACCGTTTCGGCCTGTGCCTGGCGTACTTGGGCCATAGCGGCGGCCAAATCGTAGCTGCCGACACGGGCCTGTTCGACCAGGCGTTCCAGTTGCGGGCTGCCGAAGCGGTTCCACCATTGCACATTGCTGCGGGCGGCACTTTGGCCATGGGGCGATTGCCAGGAAGAGGGCGGTACGATGCCGCTCTCCGGGCGCTGGGTAGGGCTGCCGCACGCGCCTAGTAGCAGGCAGAGGGTCAGCAGACTCAATTGCGGCTTCATCAAAAGATCATTCACTGGTAAGGGCCGTGACCGGGTCGAGTCGGGCAGCTTTGCGGGCCGGCATGAAGCCGAAGACGACACCGGTGACCAGGGCACAGCCGAACGCGCCCAGCACCGCTATCAAGGAGAACGCGACGGCGACTTCACTGAGGATCAACACGCCGCCGACGATCAGCGCCAGGGCGATCCCGGCCAAACCGCCGACCACCGAGAGCATCACCGCTTCGGTGAGGAACTGGCGCAGGATGTCTCGCTGCCGAGCACCGGTCGCCATGCGGATGCCGATCTCGCGGGTCCGTTCACGCACGGTCATGAGCATGATGTTCATCACCCCGATGCCGCCCACCAGCAGCGAGATCGCGGCAATCGAACCGAGCATCAGCGACAGGGTGTTTTGCGTGCGCGCTTCGGCCTGGATCATCGCCGCGTTGTTGGTCAGTTCGAAATCCTTCTTACCGTTGTGCAGTCGCAGCATCAATTGCTCGATGGCGTGTTCCGTCTCCTTGACCTTGCGCGCATCGGCGGCGGCAATCGCGATGTATTCCGGGTTGTGGGTGCCGAACAGCCGCACACTGGCCGCGGAGTAGGGGATGGCGATTCGATCGTCGCTGTCGGAGTCGCCGGAGCTGGCGCCTTTTTCCGCCAGCACGCCGACCACCTGGAATGGCACGTTTTCGATCAGGATGTACTGGCCGATGGGATTGGCCACGTCCTTGAGCAGCTTGGTCCGCACCTTATGGCCGATCACCGCGACCGCCGCCGCGTTTCGTTCGTCGGCCTCGGTGAAGTAGCTCCCTTGCACCACCGGCCAGTTGAAGATCGCCGGGAAGTTGGTGTCGTTGCCGCCGACGTAGCTCAGGTGGTCGAGGTTGCCAAAGCGGACCCCGGCTTCCTGGCCGTTGACCGGCATGATGCGCATGACCTGCGGCAGGCTCGCCACTGCCTTGACTTCGTCCAGGGTGACAATGCCCAACGGTGTTCGCGGGTTAGGCGACGAGCCGCTGAGGTAAATGATGTTGGAGCCGAACGCGCCCATCTGGGCCATGACCTGGCGCTTGCTGCCTTCGCCGACGGCCAGCATCACCACCACCGAAGCGACGCCTATGATGATCCCCAGCAGGGTCAGCGCAGTGCGGAATTTGTTGATCCACATCACCCGCCAGGCAGCTTGCACCGCGTCGACCAGTTCGCCTTTCCAGGCGCCGCTCGCTTGCGCGCCTTCAGTCAGGCGCTTGCGCAGGTCCACCGCTTGCAACGCACCGGGATGGGCAGAGGTTTGCGCGGCGCGATTGTCCCGGGCGCTGTCGCTGATGATCAGGCCGTCGCGGATCTCGATGATGCGCTTGGCCCGCGCCGCCACCTCGCGGTCGTGGGTGATGAGGATCACCACGTGGCCCAGGCTCGCCAGCTCGTCGAGCAGCGCCATGACTTCCTTGCCGCTGTGGCTGTCGAGGGCGCCGGTGGGTTCGTCGGCGAGGATGATATGGCCGCCGTTCATCAATGCGCGGGCAATGGACACCCGTTGCTGCTGGCCACCGGAAAGCTGGTGCGGACGATTGCCAGTGCGCGTGGCCAGGCCGAGGCGCTCGAGCAGGGCGGTGGCGCGGGCATGGCGTTCGGCGGCGGGAGTGCCTGCATAAATTGCCGGCATCTCGACGTTTTCCTGGGCCGAGCCAGACGGGATCAGGTGGTAGCCCTGGAACACGAAACCAAAGGCTTCGCGGCGCAGCCAGGCCAGTGCATCACTGTCCAGGGCGGCGACGTTTTCTCCGGCGAAGCGGTATTCGCCCGAGGTCGGCCGGTCGAGGCAGCCGAGGATGTTCATCAGTGTCGACTTGCCGGAACCGGAGGCGCCGACGATCGCCACGAACTCACCGGCATGGATCGACAGGTCGATGCCGCGCAACACGTGGACTTCAGGGGCGTCGCCACCGCCATAGGCTTTGCGGATGTCCTGCAATTCGATCAGGGGCGTTTGCATTCAACCGCCACTCCCGTCGGCCGGGCCGATCAACAGGTGATCGCCTTCGTGCAGGCCGTCGAGGATCTGCACCCGCAGGCGGTCGCTGATGCCGGTGCGGACGTTGCGCTGTTCGATGCTGCCGTTTTTGGCCACCACTTGCGCGGTCTGGCTGTCGGCTTGCTCGCCTGCCTGCAGGGCGGCGATCGGCGCGGTCAGGACGTTCTGCGCCTGATCTGCGACGAAGAATACCTGGGTGGTCATTTCCGCCATCAGCGCGTTGTCGGCGTTGTCGACGTCCAGTAGCACGGTGTACAGCACCACCCGCGCGCTGCCGCTTTTGCTCGAACTGGCTGGGCTGCCACCGCCCTGGCTTGTCTGGTCCAGGGGTTTGGGCGGCACCGGCAGAATCTGCCGCACGGTGCTTTTCCAGCGCCGGGTGCCGCCGCTGAGGGTGGTGAACCAGGCGTTCATGCCGGGTTTGACGTGGCCGATGTCGGCTTCGGAAACCTCGGCCCACACGGTCATCGGCGACAGCTTGGCGATACGCAGAATCAGCGGGGTCTGTTGCTGGGCGTTGAGGGTCTGGCCTTCCCGGGCATCCAGTGCGACCACGGTGCCGGACATGGGCGCATAGATCCGGGTGTAGCCGAGTTCGGCCTGATCGCTGCGCAGGCTGGCCTGGGCCTGGCGAATCTGCGCCTGGAACATGTCGATGCGCGCCTGAGTGGCACGCAGTTCGGCTCGGGCGGTCTGTACGTCTTCTTCGCGGGTGGCGTTGCCGGCCTTGAGGTTTTGCTGACGCTGGTATTTCTGCTGGGCGAGGTCGTGTTGCGCGCGTTGCTCCTGCAGCTGCGCCTTTAGGTTTTCGATGGAGAATCGCCCGGCATCGAGTTTGGCCTGTTGCGTGGAGGGATCGATTTCCACCAGCAGCTGGCCTTCCTTGACCACGTCACCGACTTCCACGTGGATCTTTTGAATCTGCCCGGATGCCTGGGCGCCGACGTCGACATACCGCCTGGGTTGCAGGGTACCCAGGGCCGTGACACTGCTTTCGATGTCGGCGCGGGTGACCTGCACGGTGGCGAACTGATCACGCCCGGGCGGGATGAATTGCCAGGCCGCAACGGCGATAACGGGGATCAGGCTGAGTGCTACAAGCAGGGCGCGTCGGGTGTGACGGGGACGATTCATGCAGGGTTCCGGCCAAAGGATTTCGGCCCGTCGTTCAGCGCGGGGAGGGCGGGCAAAGACGGGGAGCTGTCCTGTAAACGATGAAAGAACCGGGGAATTTAGCCTCGGACATATGGCGTAACACCTGTGGCTTACCTCACTGATCGTTCCCACGCAGAGCGTGGGATAGATCAACAGTGGCGTACAACCGGTAGCCCATGGCTATTTGTTGGGCAAGACAAAGCAATGCTTTAAATCTATATGAGAATTACTATAAATTACGCACTTCAAATTGCCACTATCGTGCCACTGTCTGTTTTTGTGGTCGAAGAGCGGGCTCAAGGACAGAAACCGCACCCCTGCGGACGGGAGTCATGTTGGAAAACTACTATCGAGAGCTGGTGTGTTTCCTCAACGCCAAGCTCGGCAACCGCCAGGTGGCCGAAGATGTGGTGCATGACGCTTATCTGCGAGTCCTGGAACGCTCCAGCGACACGCCGATCGAGCAGCCCCGGGCATTCCTTTATCGCACGGCCTTGAACCTGGTGATCGACGATCACCGACGCAATGCATTGCGCCAGGTCGAGTCGCTGGAGGTACTCGACAATGAAGAGCGCTATTTCAGCCCATCGCCCCTCAGCAGCCTCGATCACGGCCAGCGCCTGGACATGCTCCAGCGCGCGCTTTCCGAATTGCCCCGACTGTGCCGCGAGAGTTTCCTGCTGCGCAAGATCGAAGGCCTGTCACATCCGCAGATCGCCGAACACCTGGGTATCTCCAAGGCATTGGTGGAAAAGCACATCGTCAACGCCATGAAGCATTGCCGGGTGCGGATGCGCCAATGGGATGCGCATTGATCCTCGCGTTAATCTGTTCTTGTTAAATTTTATTTCACTGTCCTCGTTCCTAATCAACAGACGACCTGCCGACCTGCTCAAGGCTGGCCAGGTCACTTAGGCTTATCTCCCCGCCGCTCGGGGGTTCATCCAGAGGACACTGGAAATGACACAGGCAATTGCATCGCCCATCGTTCACGACCTGATCGGCGTCGGTTTCGGCCCTTCGAACCTGGCACTGGCCATCGCCCTGCAAGAACGCGGGCCGACCCAGGGCGAGCTGGATGTACTGTTTCTCGACAAGCAAGCCAACTACAGCTGGCATGGCAACACCCTGTCGACCCAGAGTGAGCTGCAGATTTCCTTCCTCAAGGACCTGGTGACCCTGCGCAACCCGACCAGCCCTTACTCGTTCGTCAATTACCTCAAGGCTCACGGTCGCCTGGTGGACTTCATCAACCTTGGCACGTTTTATCCGTGCCGCATGGAGTACAACGACTACCTGCGCTGGGTGGCCGCGCAATTCGAGAAACAAAGCCGTTATGGCGAAGAAGTGCTGACCATCGAGCCGGTGCTGCACAACCAGCACGTCGAAGCGCTGCGGGTGATTTCTCGCGATAGCGCTGGGCATCAACATGTGCGCACCACCCGTTCGGTGGTGGTCAGCGCGGGCGGCACGCCGCGAATCCCCGAGGCGTTCAAGGCGCTCAAGGGCGACAATCGCGTGTTCCACCATTCGCAGTACCTGGCGCAGATGGCCAAGCAGCCGTGCGTGAACAACCAGCCGATGAGCATCGCGATCATCGGGGGCGGGCAGAGTGCGGCGGAAGCCTTCATCGACCTCAACGACAGCTTCCCGTCGGTGCAGGTCGACATGATCCTGCGCGGTTCTGCCCTGAAACCGGCGGACGACAGCCCGTTCGTCAATGAAGTGTTTTCGCCGGAGTTCACCGACCTGGTGTTCCAGCAGGAAAGCAGCGAGCGTGAGCGCCTGGTCAACGAATACCACAACACCAACTATTCGGTGGTGGACATCGACCTGATCGAGCGCATCTACGGCATTTTCTACCGGCAGAAAGTCTCGGGCATTGCTCGCCA
Organism: Pseudomonas sp. NPDC087336; assembly: GCF_044744285.1. Classification (NCBI taxonomy): domain Bacteria; kingdom Pseudomonadati; phylum Pseudomonadota; class Gammaproteobacteria; order Pseudomonadales; family Pseudomonadaceae; genus Pseudomonas; species Pseudomonas sp. NPDC087336. The sequence goes on from NZ_JBIUYA010000003.1 coordinate 92,786, forward strand.
CGCGTTCCGTACCCTGACCACTATCGAAAAAGCCAGTGGCACCGAGCGTGGCATCGAACTGGCGGTGCGCAACAACGCCACCGGCGAAGTCACGGTTCGTCACTACGACGCCGTGGTGCTGGCCACCGGTTACGAGCGGCAGATGCACCGCAAGCTGCTGGCACCGCTGGAACAGTACCTGGGTGATTTCGAGGTGGACCGCAATTACAAGTTGATCACCGATGAGCGCTGCAAGGCCGGCATCTATATGCAGGGCTTTTGCCAGGCCAGCCATGGCTTGAGCGACACGCTGCTGTCGATCCTGCCGATTCGTGCGGACGAGATTGCCGGGTCGCTGTATGACCATGGCAAGAAGCGCGGGCATCGCTCGATGGCGGATTTGCTCCTGGCGACTGCAAGCTGAGAACTTCGGCGGCTGTGAGGCCGCCTTCGTCGCATCTCCATGACCCGCGTCAGACTTGGCGGGCGGTATTTCGGATTTTTCCTACAGAATGCGCTGTAGGTCTTCCGTAGCCTTGCCCCCTCATCAATCTGACCCGGGGGGGGCCACGTTGCCCAGCAAATCCTTACGCATCCTGATCGCCGACCAACAACACTTCAACCGGATGAAAATCGAGCGGTTGTTCAACCAACTCGATTATTTTCGGGTAGCGCCGGTGCAAAGCCTCGAGGAGCTTCTGAGCCTGGTCGAGTATGGCTGCGATCCATTCGATCTGCTGGTTGTCAATGCTGGCCTGGCCCAGGGCAAGCTGAACCTTCTGGATTTTTGTCTCGACAACGGACAGCTGGCGCACGCGCTGATCTTCGACGGCCAGCGTGCGCAACTCCCCGTCATCGCAGCCTCTTACCGGCACAAGGTGCAGGTGAGCCACGCCTTGCTACCCGACCTGGCGACGATCCAGCGGTTGATGGCGATCATCGATCGACCCCAACCGTTCGTCGGCACTGTCATTTCTGTCAGGTAGTTCAATCGGGTTTTACGTGCCAGAGTCTATGCGCAGCTATGTGCGGGTTCTTGCCCATGGGCCGTCAGTGTCCGAATGTCGTGTTTATGCATAGGGAGTTGCCATGAAGTGCGCGCTGGTTGTGGACGATCATCCGGTGATTCGCGGTGCAGTCAAAATTGTACTCAAGCTGGAGGGATACAAACGTATCTTTGAAGCGGCTTGCGGTAATGAAGTCCTGTCGATGCTCCGCGAGCATAAACCTGAACTGGTGGTGCTGGACCTCAACATCCCGAAGCTCGACGGCTTGAGTGTATTGGCACGGATCCAGATGGAAGAGGCGCACTGCCGGGTGGTGGTGTTCACGGCCCAGGAACCGGCGTTTTTCCAGGACCGTTGCATGCGTGCCGGTGCCATGGCCTATGTCGCCAAGACCAACGATCTGCAGCATTTGCACAAAGCGGTGCACGCCGTTAAGGCCGGCTACACCTATTTCACCCGGTTGCCTTCGAGCTCGGTGTCGATGAGCCAGGTGCAACGCAGTGAAAAACAGATGATCGAGAGTCTTTCGGACCGCGAACTGTCCATTTTCCTGCACCTGGCCCGGGGCACGAGCAACAAGGAAATCGCCGAAATCTCGCACGTGAGCCACAAGACCGTCAGTACCTACAAAACCCGCCTGACTGAAAAACTCAACGTGAAGTCGTCGGTGCATCTGCGCGATCTTGCCCAGCGTCACCATTTGATCTGAATGAACACTCTTCGATACTTGCTGTTGGCGCTTTGCCTGGGGGCATCGAGTGTCTTTGCGCAACCGCAAGCATTGACGTTGCTGGGTCGTTCCAGCGTGGAAGGCCAGGTGCTGCCGTTGTCGGCAGCCGATGCGCGCTGGTTGCGGCAAAAAGCCCGTTTGGTGCTTGCCGTTTCAGCGCCGGATTATCCGCCTTTCGACATCACCACCGATCACGCGCTTGAGGGGGTGACGGCCGACTACGCCGATCTGCTGCGGCAACTGCTGCGAGTGGAGATCGAAGTCCGGCGCTATCCATCCCGCGAAGACGCCGTTCGAGCCGTCAAGCAAGGGGCGGCAGACCTGCTGGGAACGTCCAACAGCTACGAGTCCCGGAACCCGCAATTACAAATGTCCCACGCCTATGCGGTGGATCAGCCGGTATTGGTGACCCGCATCGATTCGCCACCGGTACTGGACCCGACACTGGCCGGCAAGCGCCTGGCAACGCTCTACCACTACTTGCCTGAACAAAACGTGCAGCAATTTTACCCCGAAGCCCAGGTTCAGCTTTTCCCCTCGACACTGGCGGCGGTCGGCGCAGTCGCCTTCGGCCATGCGGATGTCTACCTGGGCGATGCGATCAGCGCCCATTACCTGATCAGCAAAAACTACCTGAACAATGTCCAGCTGGCGGATTTCTCGCCCATGGAATCGGGGCGCTTCGCCTTTGCCATGGCCCGCGACAACCCGGCGTTGCTGCGCATCGTCAACAAGGCCCTGGCGGCGATAACGCCCAATGAACAGATGAACATCCTGCGCCGCTGGGGAGCGAGCGGGGTGTCCATGCCGGGCACGCAGGCACTGCAATTGAGCGTGGCCGAGCAGCGTTGGCTCGACCGGCACCCGCGGGTGAGTGTGGCGATCAACGAGAACATCCCACCGATAACCTTCATGGACAGTGAAGGCAAGTTTCGCGGCATCGGTGTCGATGTGTTGGCGAAAATCAGCCTGCGCACCGGCTTGCAATTCGACATCCGGGGCATGCGGTCAGTGGCCGAGATGCTGCAGGCGATCAAGAGCGACCAGGTCGATGTGCTGGCCGGCATCGGCCTGAGTTCCCGGCGCGAGGAAGACTTGCTGTTCACTCGGCCGTTTCTGACCAGCCCCTCGGTGCTGGTGACGCGCCTGGCGCCGGACAGCCCCAGGACCCTGGATGATCTGGCCGGAAAAACCCTGGCGCTGACCGAGGGCAATATCGCTGGCGAGTTCATTCGCCAACACTTCCCGTCGATCGGTTTTGTCGATGCGCCACTGTCGGCCGATGCCATGGAAATGGTCGCCCAAGGCAAGGCACAAGGTGGCATCAACTCATTGATCAGCGCCCGCTACCTGATATCCCGGCAGTACCGTGATCGCCTCCAGGTCACCAGCACGGTGGGCATCGATCCCGCGCGCAGTACCCTGGCGACCGGTCGCGACGACACCGAGTTGCATTCGATCCTGGACAAGGCCTTGCTCAGTATCCCTCCCGAAGAAATTGACGACCTGATACTGCCTTGGCGCAATGACATGATGGTGGAGCAGAGCTATTGGCTGCGTCATCGACAGACGATTTTCCAGGCGTTCGCCGCCGCTGGCGCCTTGCTTCTGCTGGCCCTGGCGTGGATCGCCTGGCAGCGCCGGCAAATACGCCAGCGCCAGCAATGGCTTGCCCGATTGCAGGAGGCCAAGGACGCCGCCGAGGATGCCAATCGGGCCAAAACCACATTCCTGGCGACGATGAGCCATGAGATCCGCACGCCGATGAATGCCCTGATCGGAATGCTTGAGCTGGCGCTGAAATCTGCCGACAAGGGCTTTACCGACCGCGCGGCCATCGAGGTGGCGTCAAATGCCGGGCAACAGTTGCTGGCCTTGATCGGCGACATCCTGGACATTGCCCGTATCGAGTCCGGGCATTTGTCACTGACGCCGGAGCGGGCCAATCTGCAGGTGCTGGTGGTGTCGGTGTGCAGGGTCTTCGAAGGCCTGGCCCGGCAGAAGAACCTGCAGTGGCGCATTGACCTGGACGAACACAGCGACCGCGATGTGTTGATCGACCCCACGCGTTTCAAGCAGGTGTTGTCCAATCTGCTGAGCAATGCCATCAAGTTCACCCACAAAGGCGAGGTCAGCCTGAGGTTGCAGGTGGTGCCCGCGTCGCCAGACCGTCTCGCGGTCAGTGTGTGTATCGAGGACAGCGGCAGCGGTATCAGCACCTTTGACCAGCAACGCCTGTTCAGCCCGTTCGTGCAGGCCGGTAACCGTCAGGCCTCAGGCCGGCAAGGCTCCGGCCTGGGGCTGGTGATCAGCCGCACGCTGTGCGAAATGATGGGGGGGCGCTTGCAACTCACCAGCGTTTTGGGACGCGGCACCCGCTTGGACATCAGCCTTGAACTGCTGGCATTGCCGACGTTGCCCGCCTCTGAAATGGCACCGAGTGAAGCGCCGGCAAGGACTCGGTCGCTGACAATTTTGGTGGTGGACGATTACTCGGCCAATCGGTTGCTGATTTCGCGGCAATTGAGTTACCTCGGGCACCAGGTGCTGCTCGCCCAGGATGGCCAGCAAGGTTTCGAGCAATGGCGCGAACACGCCTGCGATCTGGTCGTCACCGACTGCAACATGCCGGTGGTCAGCGGTTATGAGCTGGCGAGTGCGATCCGAGATGAGGAGCGTTTCCAGGCGGGGCCGCCGACGTTGATCCTGGGCTTCACTGCCAGCGCGCAACCCGAGGAGAAACTTCGTTGTATTGAAGCAGGCATGGACGATTGTCTGTTCAAACCCATTCGATTGGTCGACCTTAGCGCATGGTTGGCCAGCAGGTTTGCCAGCGAATCGGCAGGCGTGCCCGAAGCGCCGCCCACCACCGAAATCGATCTGAGCGGGTTGCAACGCTACACGGGGGCCGACAGTGAACTGATCGTGCAACTGCTGCAGGATCTGGCCGTGACCAACCGCGAAGATCGCGACCGTCTGTTGCAAGAACATGCCAGCGGTAATCGCCACGGCTTGAAAGACCTGGCGCACCGCATCAGGGGTGGTGCGCAAATGGTCCGGGCGCAGGCGCTGGTGGCGTGTTGCGAGCAACTGGAGCGTGCCTGTACCGAGGACGATGCCTCACTGATCGACGCAGCCGTCGATCAGTTGCACCAGGCCATGACGCGCCTGGAAAAAAACCTTGAACAAGGCTGAGGCTTGAACCCCGCGGTTCAATCCCAGGCCGGCGCAAGGCCCTTGGGGCTGGTCAGGCGATGGCCGCGATCCAGGCTGGCGATCAATGCCATGTCGGCATCGCTCAACGTGATGGCGCTGGCCTTGAGGTTGCTGGCGAGGTTGGCGCGCTTGGTCGACGAAGGAATCACGCCATAGCCCAGTTGCAGCGCCCAGGCCAGGGTGACTTGTGCCGGGGTCGCTTGAAGGCGATCGGCGATCTGCGCAATCACCGGGTCCTTGAGCACTTCACCGTAGGCCAGGGTCATGTACGAGGTGATCTGGATGCCCTGGCTTTGCGCGAACTCGGCGACCTGGCGGTTTTGCAGGTAGGGGTGCAATTCAATCTGGTTGGTTGCGATGTTCTCGGCGCCGACAGCGGTTATCGCCTGTTTCATCAGGTCGACGGTAAAGTTGGAGACACCGATCTGCCGGGTCAGGCCCAGGTGTCTGGCTTCGAGCAAGGCCCCCATGAATTCCTCTACCGGCACCTGGTCTTGCGGCGATGGCCAGTGGATCAGGGTCAGGTCCAGGTAGTCGGTCTGCAGTTTGTGCAGGCTCTCCTTGAGGCTGTCGATCAGGCGATCCTTGGCGAAGTTGGCGACCCAGATCTTGCTGGTGATGAACAGGTCTTCACGGGCAACGCCGCTGGCGGCAATGGCCTGGCCGACTTCGGCTTCGTTTTCGTAGATCTGCGCAGTGTCGATGACCCGGTAACCCAGTTCCAGGGCGGTGCTCACCGAATCGATGACCACCTGGCCTTGCAAGCGAAACGTACCCAGGCCGAAAGCGGGGATAGACATGAATGACTCCAGAGGTTGCAGTGGGAATGGCCGCGAGTATCCGCGCCTGCATCCGTGAGAAAAACCGCTGGATGGGCAAAGCAATGTTTACCGCAGATCAAAAATCGGTGGGCCAAAATCCGCGAATCCAGGCGGCCTTCACCAGCTTGCCGTAGCTAAAAGCTTGCAGCTGCCCTCAGGCAATATCGCTGCGGCTGAACTCCTCTCCAAGAAAGTCGATCAAGGTCCGCACCGACGGCAGCAAGCCACGGCGTGACGGGAAAATTGCATGGATGACGCCACTTTTTGGCGCCCACCCCGGCACCAGTTCGACCAACTGGCCGGCGGCGATCTCATCGCGCACCACCACGCTGGGCAGGTGGACAATCCCTATGCCGGCTACCGCCGCGTGACGCAAGGCCAACAGGTCATCGGTGACCATCCGCGGCGCGTGCCTGATCATCGCGCTGCTGCCATCGGAGCCGAACAATTCCCACTGGTACTCGCGTTGCACCGTCCCCCAGTGCAGGCTCGGCAAACCGCTGAGGTCAGCCGGGGAGGCGGGTGTCGACAGGCGCGGCAAAAAGGCCGGGCTGCCCACCACGCTCTGGGTGCTGTTACCCAGCACCTTCATCACCATGTCGGTGTTTTCCAGCGGCGGAAAACGCACCCGCAGAGCGATGTCCAAACCCTCGTGGATCAGGTCGACCCGCCGGTTGGTGCTCTCGATGAACAACTCCACCAACGGATATTTGAGCAGGTAGCGGGTCAGCATCGGCCCGACCCAGGAGTTGAGCAGCGCCGTCGGACAACTGATGCGCACCACGCCTTGGGGTTCGGAGCGGTTACGTTCGATCAGTTCGGCGGCGCTTTCCGCCTCTACACGCATCGCCAGGCAACGCTGGTAATAAGCCTGGCCGATTTCAGTCAGCGAACAATGTCGACTGCTGCGATGCAGCAACCGTACGCCGAGGCGTTCTTCGAGTTCGGCAATGCGCCGGCTGAGCTTGGACTTGGGCATGTCCAGGGCCCGTCCGGCCGCTGCGAAACCCTGATGTTCCACCACTTGGGTGAAGTAGTAGAGGGTGTTGAGGTCTTCCACCATCGTTCTCCAGATAGAACGCTAAAGCTGATTTTTGCAGTCTAGCGCAGTAAAGGTCACGGTTTTAAGCTCTCTCCATGGCTTCACCCACCTCATCAGGAGACACCATGAAAAACATCATCGGTATCTACACCAGCCCGCGGGCCCATTGGGTCGGCGACGGTTTTCCGGTTCGCACGCTGTTTTCCTATGACAACCTGGGCAAGCACATCAGCCCGTTCCTGCTGCTGGATCACGCCGGCCCCGCTGAATTCACCCCGACCACCGGGCGACGTGGCGTTGGTCAGCATCCGCACCGCGGTTTCGAAACCGTGACTATCGTCTACAAGGGCGAACTGGAACACCGCGACTCCACCGGCAGTGGCGGCAAGATCGGCCCCGGCGACGTGCAATGGATGACCGCCGCCTCGGGGATTGTCCATGAAGAGTTTCACTCCGAAGGATTCGCCAAGAGCGGCGGCACCCTGGAAATGGTGCAGTTGTGGGTCAACCTGCCGGCCAAGGACAAAATGGCCCACGCCGGTTACCAGACGATTCTCGATGGCGACATCCCGAGCATTGCCCTGAAGAACAACGCCGGCAGCTTGCGCTTGATCGCCGGTGAATTTGATGGCCACAAAGGGCCTTCGCGCACCTTTACCCCAATCGACGTCTGGGACCTGCGCCTGAATGCCGGCAAGTTGCTCACGCTGGATCTGCACGAAGGACGCAACACCGCACTGGTAGTTTTGCGCGGCACGATCGAGGTCAACGGCCTGGAGTCGGTCCGTCAAGGGCAGTTGGCCTTGTTCGACCGCAAGGGCGATCAGATGACCCTCCAAGCCAGCGAGGACGCGGTGGTGCTGCTGCTCAGCGGTGAACCGATCGACGAGCCGATCGTCGGTCACGGTCCTTTCGTGATGAACACCGAGCAGGAAATTCACCAGGCGTTCGCCGACTTCCAGTCCGGCCGGTTCGGCCGGATGCACGGTTAATCCGCTCCGCTCCAACAACCCGCTCTACCCAGGATGAGTAGGCCGGTGCCCAGGCCAGGGATGGCTGTTGCCTGTCAAAAGAGGAAACACTGATGAACACCGTCAATGCGGCCAACTTCAATGGCCAGAAACCGACGATCGACGCCAATGACAGCGCCATGCTGTTGATCGATCACCAAAGTGGACTGTTTCAGATCGTCAAGGACATGGATGTACCACAACTGCGCGCCAACGCCATCGCCCTGGCCAAGGCGGCAACTTTGTTGCAGATGCCGGTGATCACCACCGCTTCCGTGCCGCAAGGGCCGAACGGGCCGTTGATTCCGGAAATCCACGAGGCGGCACCCCATGCCCAATACGTGGCGCGCAAGGGCGAAATCAATGCCTGGGAAAACCCCGAGTTTCACGCGGCGGTGAAAGCCACCGGCAAGAAAACCCTGGTGATCGCCGGCACCCTGACCAGCGTGTGCCTGGCGTTTCCGTCCATTGCGGCGGTGCATGAAGGCTACAAAGTGTTCGCCGTGGTCGATGCTTCGGGCAACCACTCCCGGTTGGCCACTGATCTGACAGTTGCCCGTCTGGCCCAGGCCGGGGTGGTGCCAATCGACATCATGGCTACGCTCTCAGAGCTGCAAGGCTCGTGGAACCGTCCGGACGCCGAGCAGTGGGCCGCAGTCTATGCCCAGGCCATGCCGCATTATCAATTGTTGATCGAAAGCTACCTCAAGGCTCAACAAGTGGCGAACGAACATGAAGTGCTGGATTCGCAGCGCTAACGGGACACCCACGCCGACTTTTTCGGCATCGATAACACGCGAGGACTACTGCCATGACAACTTCCTACAAGCGTCTCGACAAGGACAATGCCGCCGTTCTGTTGGTGGATCATCAGACAGGCCTGCTGTCGCTGGTGCGCGACATCGACCCGGACCGGTTCAAGAACAACGTGCTGGCCTTGGCCGACCTGGCCACGTACTTCAAGCTGCCGACCATCCTCACCACCAGTTTCGAAACCGGCCCCAACGGCCCGCTGGTGCCGGAGCTCAAGGCACAGTTTCCGGATGCCCCGTACATTGCACGCCCCGGCCAGATCAATGCCTGGGACAACGAAGACTTCGTCAAGGCGATCAAGGCCACCGGCAAGAAGCAATTGATCATCGCCGGTGTGGTCACTGAAGTCTGCGTAGCGTTTCCGGCACTCTCGGCGCTGGCCGAAGGTTTCGAGGTCTTTGTCGTCACCGATGCTTCCGGTACGTTCAACGAACTGACCCGTGAATCGGCGTGGAATCGCATGTCCACCGCAGGCGCGCAGCTGATGACCTGGTTCGGCCTGGCCTGTGAGCTGCACCGCGACTGGCGCAACGACGTCGAAGGCCTGGGCACGCTGTTCTCCAACCACATCCCGGACTACCGCAACCTGATGACCAGCTACAGCACCCTGACCAAGTAACAGGCACGCATCGCTCCTGTAGGAGCGAAAATGCTCGCGATGGTCGTCAACGATAACGCGCGATGGCAGGTACCCCGCGGCGTTCTTGAGTTTATCGCGAGCATGCTCGCTCCTACTACACTCTGGCCAAAGTGTGCGATCTTTCGCACATTGTCCCGTGCCGGAGCTGCTTGATGCTGTCGTTACTGACCGAACACCCGCTGGTTTGCGCCTTGGTCCTGATCCTGACCGATCTGGTGTTGTGGCGCCTGATCGGTACCCGTGGCCACAATGTGAAACTGCTGGTGCGGGTGGTGATTTTCTCGCTGTTCAGCCTGGTGCTGTTCAACGAAGGCATGAACCCGCTGGAACCCGCGCCCTGGGTCGACAACGTGCCGTTGCATTTGGCGGCCACGGGGTTGCAGATCGGCTGGTGGCTGTTCGCTGCCCGCACCCTGACCGTGCTGATCGGTGCGGGCATGATGCAGCGGGTAGGGCACACCGGGCGCCTGCTGCAGGACCTGCTCGGTGCCGTGATTTTCCTGGTCGCGGTCATTGCAGCCCTGGCTTATGTGCTCAATCTGCCGGTCAAAGGCGTACTGGCCACCTCCGGCGCCTTGGCGATCATCGTCGGCCTGGCCCTGCAAAGCACCCTCAGCGACGTGTTTTCCGGGATCGTGCTGAACACCACCAAACCCTATCAACTGGATGACTGGATCGCCATCGACGGCACCGAAGGCCGGGTCATCGATATCGATTGGCGGGCCACGCGCTTGCAGACCTCCCAGGGCAGCATGATCGTGATCCCCAACTCGCTGGCGGCCAAGGCCAAGATCACCAACTTCAGCCGACCCAGCGACATGTTCGGGCTTTCGATCAGCTTGCAGGTCAGCCCCCATGTCCGTCCACAAATCGTGATCGATGCCCTTGAGCGGGCAATGCAGGGTTGCCGGACCCTGTTGACTTCACCCGGCGGCAAAGTAGCGCTGAAAAGCTCCAGCGCTGCTGGCAATGAATACGAAATCAGCGGCTTCGTCGCCTCGATGAGCGAAAAACGCTCGGTACGCAATCAACTGTTCGATCTGGCCTACCGGCATTTGCGCGCATCCGGCATCCACTTGCTGTCGAGCGTCGAACCCAACCCGTCGAGCGACCTCACACGGCCACGGGCGCTGCTCGATAGCTCGCCGCTGTTCTCCACCCTGCGCCACGAAGAGAAGGAAACCTTCAGCCAGAACATGTCCCTGCAATCGTTCCGCACCGACGAGACGATATTGGAGGCGGGGGAGGTCAGCGAACACTTGTTCATCATCGAGTCCGGGGTGGTTTCCGTTACGCTGAACCGGCACGGTACGCCCATCGAATCCGGACGCATGGGCCCGGGGGAGGTGATCGGCGAGGCCGGCATCCTGACCGACAGCGCGCTACCCGCCCAGTTCACCGCGAAAACCCCGTGCACGCTTTATCGTATCGAAAAGCAGTACCTCAAGCCCTGCCTGGATGCCCGCCAGGACATCAACGATGCGATGAAGACCTTGCTGGATTTCCGCCTGAACAAGGCAAAGTCGCTGATCGCGGATGTACCCCTCGTGGTGCCGAAGAAAGGGTTCTTGCAGTGGTTGCGCAGTCGGGTGTGACGGGAGCCTGGCGCGCTACGCGGGCCATTGGCCTCCTCGACTTCTGCCGGATTGGCTATTTGTGTGCGCCAGCCGTGGGGCTAACTTAGTGCCACACCCACTTGCCCAGGAGCATGCCATGCAACCGCGTATCGATTTCTACACAGCTTCCCCTGACGCCCTCAAAGCCATGATTGCCCTGGAAAGCGCTGTTTCCAAACTGCCGCTGGAAAAGACCCTGATCGAACTGGTCAAGCTGCGTGCTTCGCAAATCAACGGCTGTGCCTTCTGCATCGACATGCACACCGCCGACGCGATCAAGGGCGGCGAAACCCCGCGCCGCCTGTTCGCCGTGACAGCCTGGCGCGAGGCGCCATTTTTCACCGAGCGTGAACGCGCCGCGCTGCTCTGGACCGAAACCCTGACCCAGCTGAGCCTGACCCACGCCCCGGACGAAGACTACGAAGTGGTCAGCGCCCAGTTCACGCCCAAGGAAATGGTCGACCTGACCGTGGCCATCAGCACCATCAACAGCTGGAACCGCCTGGCGGTGGGCTTTCGCAAGACGCCCCAGGCCTGATCTTGAGTATGAGTGCCGAGCTTCAATGCGCATCCGCACTCGGCGCCGCCGGTGGTTGCACCTTGCGCATCAAGGGCACCATCGCCGTGGCGACGATGAAGCAGACCATGATCATCAGGAATGCGTCGCCGTAGGTTTGCGTCTGCGCTTCGCGGTAGGTCAGCAGCCAGAGCTGACGCAGGCTGGCGGTGACACCCAGGTCGCCGTTCTGGCCGAGGGCGGCGAAGTTGTTGCCGACCTGGGACAGCCACTGGTTGAGCGCTTCGTTGCTGCTGTTGAGGTTCTCCGCCAACCTTGTGAAATGCAGGTTGGTGCGGTCGTTAAGGATGGTCGCGCAGGCGGCGATGCCGATGGCACCGCCCAGGTTGCGCATCAGGTTGAACAATCCCGAAGCATGTTTAAGTCGCGCCGGCGCCAGGCTGCCGAGGGTCAATGTCACCGCAGGCGGTACCGCCAGTTGCTGGGCAATCCCGCGCAGCGCTTGCGGCAGCATCAACTCCTTGGCCCCCCAGTCATGGGTGATCGGGCTGAAATCCCACATCGACAAGGCGAACAAGCCAAGGCCGGTCATCATGATCCAGCGCAGGTCGACGCGGTTGGCCAGAAAGGCGTACAGCGGGATCGCCATGATCTGGAACACGCCGGTGGAGAAAACCGCCAGGCCAATGTCCAGCGCGCCATAGCCACGGACCCGGCCGAGGAACAGCGGTGTCAGGTAAATGGTCGCGAAAAGGCCAATGCCGGTGACGAAGGAGAAGAAACAGCCGAGGGCAAAGTTGCGGTCTTTCAGGGCCCGCAGGTCGACGATCGGGTTGGCCACGTGCAGGGTGCGGCCGATAAAGGCCAGGCCGGCCAGGCCGCTGATCCACGCTGTGGTGAGGATGGTGCGGTCGCTGAACCAGTTCCAGCGCGGGCCTTCTTCGAGGGTGTATTCCAGGCAGCCGAGGAACAGCGCCAGGAGCGCCATGCTCAGATAGTCGGCGCCTTTGAGCAGCGACAGTTCAGGCTGGTCGATCTTCACCAGCATCGGTACGGCCACGGCCACAAAAATCCCCGGCACCAGGTTGATGTAGAACAGCCAGTGCCAAGAGGAAATGTCAGTGATCCAGCCACCGATCACCGGCCCCAGGGTAGGGGCCAGGGATGCCACCGCGCCGATGGTTGCGGCGGCGATCACGCGTTGCTTGCCGCTGAAGAAAACGAAGGCCGTGGTGAACGCCATCGGGATCATCGAACCGCCGAGAAACCCTTGCAGCGCTCGAAACGCAATCATGCTCTGGATGTTCCAGGCCACGCCGCACAACAGACTGGTCAGGGTAAAACCCACCGCTGACGCGCAGAACAACCAGCGCGTGGAAAACACCCGGGACAGCCAGCCGGAGAGGGGGATCACGATGATTTCGGCGATCAGGTAACTGGTTTGCACCCAGGCGGTTTCGTCGGTACCGGCCGAGAGCCCGCCGCCGATGTCACGCAGCGATGCTGAGACGATCTGGATATCCAGCAGCGCAATGAACATGCCGATGCACATGCTGGCGAAGGCGAAAACCTTGGTCGCCGTCGCCATGCTCGCGGCATTGAACGGTTGTGCCGGGGCGGCGAGGGCGCGACTCATGGTGCGCTGGCCACGGCTGGGGTTTCAGGCTCCTTGCGCGTGTCCACTTCGGCGGTGACCGACAGGCCGGGGCGCAGGTGGCCGAGCACGCTGTCGGCCGGGTCGAGATGGATGCGCACAGGCACCCGTTGGACGATCTTGGTGAAGTTGCCGGTGGCGTTTTCCGGTGGCAGCACGCTGAATTGCGAACCGCTGGCCGGTGCCAGGCTGTCCAGATGACCATGGAATACCTGGCCCGAGAGCACGTCGGCGCGGATGGTCACCCGTTGCCCGGGGACCATGTGCGCCAGTTGGTCTTCCTTGAAGTTGGCATCGACCCACAAGCCGCTGGACGGCACCACCGACAACAGTTGCGAACCGGCCTGGGCATAAGCGCCGGTGCGGGCGCGGCGGTTGCCGATCACGCCATCCACCGGGGCTTTCAATTCGGTATAACCAACGTTCAGCTGCGCCAGGTCGCGCTCGGCTTTGGCCTGGATCAAGGCGGCGCGGGCCTGCTGTTTCTGGGTGGCGATCACATTCAGTTGCCGTTGCGCGGCCAGCAGCTCGGCCTGGGCGCGACTGCTTTGAGCCTGGGCCGTCTTGAACGTGGCGTTGGCCCGTTGTGCGCTTTCTACCGAGACCGCATTGGTGCTGACGAGCTTTTTGTAGCGCGCATCGTCATCGCGCGAGCGGGCGGTTTCGGCACCGGCGGCATCGATGCCGGCGCGGGCCTGGCCGATCACGGCCTGTTGCAGTTGTTCGGTGGCGTCGAGGTTGGCAAGCAGGGCTTCTTCAGCCGCCACCGCGCCTTCGGCCTTGGCCAAGTGGGCGCGGTAGTCGCGCGAATCGAGACGCACCAGCACATCGCCGGCCTTGACTGGCTGGTTGTCGGTCACCAGCACTTCTTCGATGTACCCCGCCACTTTCGGCCCGATCACCGTTACGTCGCCACCGATGTAGGCGTCGTCGGTCTCCTCGATGAACCGACCGCTGGTCCACCAGTGCGCAGCATACACACCGGCCAGGACCAGCGCGGCGATGCCCAGGGTCGGCAGGAGCAGGCGTTTGAGCAGCGGCTTGCGAGTGTTCGCCGGGACAGCAAGGTCGGGCTCTACGGTGGGCATGCTGGTCATGGAGGGTTACCTGTCGGGGAAATCATTTAATTATGCACGTAATATGACGCATGTAATATTTAGTCGCAAATGATTTTTTCTGCCGGCTGTCAGGTGTTCATTTCGAGGAGGGGCGCCTTGGATGGCGGTCGTAGCGGCGGGGCAGTGATGTTGACGTTTGATACGGTCCTGGAGCTGCCGAAGGCTGCGATCTTTTGACGTTTCAAGATCAAAAGATCGCAGCTTGCGGCAGCTCAGGTCCTACAGGTCCTACGGGGCAGGGGGGATCAGGCGCGTTCGAAGATCGCCGCGATGCCCTGGCCGCCACCGATGCACATGGTCACCAGGGCGTAACGGCCGCCGGTGCGGTGCAGTTCGTGGATGGCCTTGGTGGCGATGATGGCGCCGGTCGCGCCCACCGGGTGACCCAGGGCGATGCCCGAGCCGTTCGGGTTGACCTTGGCCGGGTCCAGATCCAGTTCCTGGCTGACCGCACAGGCTTGCGCGGCGAACGCGATGTTGGCTTCGACCACGTCCATGTCGGCGACGGTCAGGCCGGCGCGCTTGAGTGCCAGGCGGGTGGCCGGGATCGGGCCCAGGCCCATCAGTGTCGGTTCGACGCCGGCGTGGGCGTAGCTGACCAGGCGGGCGAGCGGGCGCAGGTTGTTGACCTGTACCGCCGCGCCGGTGGCCATGACCAGGGCGGCCGCACCGTCATTCAGGCCGGAGGCGTTGCCGGCGGTGACCGAGCCGTCCTTCTTGAACGCCGGCTTCATCGCCGCCAGCTGTTCCAGGGAGGTGGCGCGTGGGTGCTCGTCGACGCTGAACAGTTTAGTGCCCTTGCGATCCGGAATCTCTACGGTCGCGATCTGCTCGTTGAAGTAGCCGTTGGCAATCGCATGGGCGGCGCGTTTCTGGTCTTCGAAGGCCAGGGCATCCTGCATTTCGCGGGTGATGCCGTTGTGTTCGGCGACGTTTTCTGCGGTGATGCCCATGTGGATGTTGTGGAACGGGTCGTGCAGGATGCCCAGCATGTAGTCGACGGCCTGGACGTTGCCCATGCGCGCGCCCCAACGGGCCGATGGCAGCAGGTACGGCCCGCGGCTCATGGACTCGGCACCGGCGCCGACGGCGATGTCGGCATCGCCCAGCAGCAGGGTCTGCGCCGCGCTGATGATTGCCTGCAGGCCGGAGCCGCAGAGGCGGTTGACGTTGTAGGCCGGGGTTTCTTTCGGGATGCCGGCGTTCATCGCGGCGACCCGGGAGATGTAGGCGTCGCGGGTTTCGGTCGGGATCACGTGGCCCATCACCAGATGGCCGACGAGCGCCGGGTCCACGGCGGCGCGTTCCAGGGCGGCTTTCACGGCGGTGGTCGCGAGCTCGGCCGGTGGAACGTCCTTGAGGGATCCGCCGAAGGTGCCAATGGCGGTACGGGCGGCGCTGACGACGTAGATTTCCGGGGTATTCATGGCTGTGTTCCTTTCGGTGGATTCTTATCTGTACTGCGATTGAGCAGGGCGTTCAAGGCCGTTTTCGCCTCGACGGTATTGAGGCGCTGGATGAACAGCAGGTTTTCTTCACGCAGGGTGGCTTGCAGTTCGGCCATGCCGGCCTGCGTCATCAATTGTCGGGACTGGCGCAAGGCTTGCGGGGGCATCGTCAAAAAGCGCTGGGCGATCTTTTCTGCCGCGGCCAGGCATTGCTCGCCGTCATCGAAGGCAGCGTTGGCCAGGCCCCAGGCCACGGCCTCGCTACCATCGAGGCTGTCGCCCAACAATAGCAAACTCGCGGCGCGGGCCTGGCCCAGGCGGCGTGGCATCAGCAGGCTGGCGCCGAACTCGGGGCACAGGCCCAGATTGACGAACGGCGTGCGCAGCTTGGCATTACGGGTGACCAGCACCTGGTCGCAATGCAGCAGCAGGGTGGTGCCGATGCCGATGGCGGCCCCGCACACCGCCGCGATCAACGGCTTTTGCAGGTGGGTCACGGCGCGCATCAGGCGAAAGGCCGGGCTGTCCAGGTGCGTTGGCGGCTCTTGCAGGAAATCCACCAGGTCGTTGCCACTGGTAAAACAGCTCGGGCCACCGGTTACGATGACCACGCCGATTTCGTCATTCTCGTCAGCCGCAAACAGTAGGTCGGCCAAGCGCGTGTACATGGCGTTGGTCAGTGCATTGAGCTTGTCGGGACGATCGATGGTCAGTGTCAGCACGCCATCGCGCAGTTCTTGTTTGATCAGGTCGGTCATGGATGGCTCTGGCAGAGTCGGTTCAACGGACACTTTAAGCGTCAGGCAATCCCCGCAGCTATGACAAAACGGGTCAACCGACCTGATGCTTTTTGCCATATCGCGCCGTCAAAACCGCCCACACACCCATTCGGGTTATGGTGCTGTGCGGCGAATCCACCAATAGTAGGGTCATCCGCTCATCCAGAGCCGAACTCGCTTGATAAGGTGCATTTGCTATGGGCAAGACACTGCTTAAGGTGATTTCCAGTCTGTTTGTTGTACCGCTGACCCTCAGTGCCCACGCCGGTGGTGTGAACGACAGCAATACGCTGCGGCTGTACAACTGGGCGGACTACATCGGTGAGAAAACCCTGGCCGATTTCGAAAAGGCCACCGGGATCAAGGTGATCTACGACACCTTCGACGCCTATGAAACGGTGCAGGCCAAGTTGCTCACCGGCCACTCCGGTTACGACCTGATCGTGCTCAATGCCTCCCTCGCGCCGCCGCTGATCCAGGCCAAGGTGTTCCAGCCACTGGACAAGAAACTGCTGCCGGGCTGGAGCAACCTGGACCCGAAAGTCTTGCACGACCTGCAAGGGTTCGATCCGGGCGCGACCTACTCGGCGCCTTATACCTGGGGCAGCAACGGCATCACCTACAACGTCGACAAGATCAAGGAGCGCATGCCGGATGCGCCAATCGGCTCGCTGGCGATGATTTTCGATCCGAAGATCGTCTCGCGCTTCGCCGACTGTGGCGTGACCCTGGTCGATGCGCCCACCGAAGTGATCCCCCTGGCGCTCAAGTACCTGGGCCGCGATCCGCGTAGCGCCAAGCCGGAGGACCTGAAGGCGGCGCAGGAACTGCTCCTGTCGGTGCGGCCGTACATCCGCAAGTTCGACTCGGTCAATTACCTGACCAGCCTGCCCAACGGCGATGTATGCATGGCCATGACCTGGTCCGGCGATTACGCGACGGCGATGGCCCGCGCCGAAGAAGCCAAGTTGAACATCAACCTGTCCTATTTCATTCCCAAGGAAGGCTCGCTGATCTGGTTCGACAACATGTACATCCCGGCCGACGCGCCCCATGTCGCCAATGCCCACAAGTTCCTTGAATACCTGATGCAGCCGCAGGTGATGGCGGACGTCACTGACTACATCCATTACGCCAACAGCAACGCGGCGGCCACGCCACTGTTGAACGCCGATGTGCGCAACAACCCGGCGATTTACCCCGATGAAGCCACCCGCGAACGCCTGTTCCCGCAGAAGACCCAGGACGCCAAGGACATGCGGGCCATGACCCGGGTCTGGAGCACCGTCAAAAGCGGCATCTGATTCGTTCGATCGTTAGTCAATCCGGTTAGAGGTGTATTGTTATGGCGACGCCAACACGCAGCGTTTTTTCCCCGGCGGACGAGTCCCGGCTGGTCAAGGCCGACAAGGCCCACCATATGCACGGCTATCACGTGTTCGACGAGCACGCCGAACAAGGCTCCCTGAACATCGTCGCAGGCGACGGCGCCTACATCTACGACACCCGGGGCAACCGCTTTCTCGATGCGGTGGGCGGCATGTGGTGCACCAATATCGGCCTGGGCCGTGAGGAAATGGCCCAGGCCATCGCCGACCAGGTGCGGCAACTGGCCTATTCCAATCCGTTTTCCGACATGTCCAACAACGTGGCCATCGAGCTGTGCGAAAAGCTCGCCAGCCTCGCTCCCGGCGACCTCGACCACGTGTTCCTCACCACCGGTGGTTCAACGGCCGTAGACACCGCGTACCGGCTGATCCAGTACTACCAGAACTGCCGCGGCCTGCCTGAAAAGAAGCACGTCATCGCCCGTTTCAACGCGTACCACGGCTCCACCACCCTGACCATGTCGATCGGCAACAAGGCTGCCGACCGGGTGCCGGAGTTCGATTACGCCAACCCGCTGATTCACCACGTGTCCAACCCCAATCCCTACCGCGCGCCGCAAGACATGGACGAAGCGCAGTTCCTCGAGTTCCTGGTCAAGGAGTTCGAAGACAAGATCCTGTCGATTGGCGCGGACAAGGTCGCCGGGTTCTTCGCCGAACCGGTGATGGGCTCGGGCGGGGTGATCATTGCGCCCAAGGGCTACCTCAAGCGCATGTGGGAAGTCTGCCAGCGCTACGACATCCTGTTCGTCGCCGACGAGGTGGTCACTTCGTTCGGGCGCCTGGGCAAGTTCTTCGCGTCGAAGGATGTGTTCGACGTACAGCCCGACATCATCACCACCGCCAAGGGCCTGACGTCGGCGTACCTGCCGCTGGGCGCGTGCATTTTTTCCGAGCGCATCTGGAAGGTCATCGCCGAGCCGGGTCAGGGCCGATGCTTCACCCATGGCTTTACCTACAGCGGCCATCCGGTGTGCTGCACGGCGGCGCTGAAGAACATCGAAATCATCGAACGGGAAAACCTGCTGGCCCACGTCGACGATGTCGGCGGCTACCTCGAACAGCGCCTGGCCACGTTGCGCGATCTGCCTCTGGTGGGTGATGTGCGTTGCCTGAAGCTTATGGCGTGCGTGGAGTTCGTCGCCGACAAACGCACCAAGGCGTTGTTCGCCGACGCGATCAACATCGGTGAGAAGATCCATGTGCGGGCACAGGCCAGGGGCTTGCTGGTGCGGCCGATCATGCATCTGAACGTGATGTCGCCACCGCTGATCCTCACTTATGCCCAGGTCGATGAAATCGTCGAGATCCTGCGCGAATGTATCCTCGAGGTGGCGGCCGAGCTTGAGGCGAGCGGACAGTACGCCGGCCAATGATTTCGTCAGTCCGGCTGTTACCAATGGGTTGTTCAGCCGCTAGACTGCGGGGCATGAGCAGACCAAACGACGATACGCTGATCGCGGTGCCCTTCGGGGCATTGCATAACTGGCATGGGGGCATGCGCGAGGCCTTCGCCCATGTCGACGAGCCCGACGCACTGCAATACCTGGTGTCGGCGTTGGGGCAACTGGTGTCCATCGAATCGGTGATGATCAGCCTGGAGCGCAAGGACCGTGCACCACAGTTGCTGCACCAGCGCGGCATTGCCCAGGAATACCAGGTCTCGATTCTCGAGCGCTATTTCGCCGGGGGCTATCTGCTCGATCCGTTCTGCCTGGCGGTGGAGCAGGGGCTGGCGCAGGGCTTCTATCACCTTGCGGACATTGCGCCGGACAACTTCTTCGACAGTGACTATTACAAGACCTATTACCTGAAGGCCAACTGTTCGGAAGACAGCTATTACATTGTCGATACGGGCAACGACACGAAAATTTCCGTCAGCCTCTTTCAGGGTTTCGGCGGTGAATGCCTGGGGGTCGAGCAGTTGAATCTGCTGCGCGCCGTCGAACCGTTGGTGCGCGAATTCATCAGCGAATTCAGCCGCCGTGGCATGCAGCGCAGTAGCGAGATCCAGGGCAACAACGATCAAGGCCTGCGCGATGATCTCAAGCATCGGGTGCAATCGGCGTTCGAGCATTTCGGTAGCGACTTGCTCACCGAGCGCGAGCGCGAAGTGGCGCACATGGTGCTGCGCGGGCACTCGGTGAAGTCCACGGCCAGCCAGATGAACATCTCACCGGAAACCGTGCGCATGCACCGCAAGAATCTGTATTTGAAGCTGGAGGTGGGGTCGCAATCGGAGTTGTTTGCGCTGTTTATCGAGTGGTTGCGCGGGCATTGAGAGAGGTCGACCACAGTCCTGTGGCCAACTGAAAATCCTGTGGGAGCGAGCTTGCTCGCGATTGCGGTGTGTCAGCGACATTTTTGTTGGCTGATACACCGCAATCGCGGGCAAGCCCGCTCCCACAGGGTTACTGGTTGACTACAGATGTTTGGTCAACCAGTAACCCTGTTCAAGATCAATCCTCGCGTTTGACCACCAAGGTCAAAATGTCATAGCTGGCCACCAGTTCACCCAGCTGGTTGGTGACTTCCACATCCCACGCCACCACCCCTTGCGGGATGCCCTGCGGGCTCTTTTTGCCCTGGTCGATCTTGCGTTTGCACGTCAGGCGCGCCTGGATGGTGTCGCCGATGCCCACCGGGTTGATGAAGCGCAGGGTGTCGAGACCGTAGTTGGCCAGTACCGGGCCGACACCAGGGGAAACGAACAGGCCGGCGGCGGCCGACAATACGAAGTAACCGTGGGCGATGCGCTTGCCGAATTGCGATTCCTTGGCCGCGATGTCATCGAAGTGCATGTAGAAGTGGTCGCCCGACAGGCAGCCGAAGTTCACCAGGTCGGCTTCGGTGACGGTGCGGCGGTGGGTCAGCAGCGACTCGCCGATCTGCAGGTCCTGGAAGTAGCGACGGAACGGGTGCACCTCGGTTTCGATGACCTTGGCCCCGCGCACGAATTCGCCGGTGACCGCTGCCAGCATGGTCGGCGAACCTTGTACCGCTGCGCGTTGCAGGTAGTGCTTCACCGCACGCAGGCCGCCGAGCTCTTCACCGCCGCCGGCACGCCCCGGGCCGCCGTGCTTGAGTTGCGGCAGTGGCGAGCCGTGACCGGTGGATTCACCGGCGCAGTTGCGGTCCAGCACCAGCAGACGGCCGTGCAAGGCGGCGGCCACCGGGATCGCCTTGGCGGCGATCTGTGGGTCCTTGGTCACCAGGCTGGCCACCAGGCTGCCTTTGCCGCGTGCGGAAAGGGCCAGTGCTTCGTCCAGATCGTCGTAGGCCATCAAGGTGCTGACCGGGCCGAACGCTTCGATGTCGTGGGCGCCACCTTCGGCGTGCGGGTCGCGGGCCTGCAGCAGGGTCGGGGCGAAGAACGCGCCCTTGTCGACGTTTTCGCCGCGCGGTTCGAAACCGTCGCGGGCACCGAACAGCAGGTCGCTGCTCTGCAACAGCATTTCCAGACGCTCGGCCACGTCCTTCTGTTGATCGTGGGACGCCAGCGCACCCATGCGCACGCCTTCCACCGACGGATCGCCGACCACCACTTTGGTCAGGCGATCACGCAGGCGCGTGGCGACTGCGTCGATGTGCTTGGCCGGGACTATGGCGCGGCGAATGGCGGTGCATTTCTGCCCGGCCTTGGTGGTCATTTCCCGGGCGACTTCCTTGATGAACAGCTCGAACTCTTCGTCATCCGGAGTGACATCCGGGGCGAGGATCGCGCAGTTCAGCGAGTCGGCTTCGGCGGTGAACGGTACCGAGTTGCGGATCAGGTTCGGGTTGACCCGCAGCTTGGCCGCGGTGTCGGCGGAACCGGTAAAGGTCACGACGTCCTGGCCTTGCAGGCGATCGAGCAGGTCACCGGTGCCGCCGATGATCAGCTGCAGGCTGCCCGCTGGCAACAGGCCGGATTCGTCCATCAGGCGCACCACGGCCTCAGTCAGGTAGCTGGTGGCGCTGGCTGGCTTGACGATGCATGGCATGCCGGCGAGGAAGCTCGGGGCGAATTTTTCCAGCATGCCCCAGATCGGGAAGTTGAAGGCGTTGATGTGCACCGCCACGCCGCCACGGGGTACCAGAATATGAGTGCCGGCGAAGGTGCCCATTTTGCTCAGTTGCAGCGCCGGGCCTTCGTGGACGACGTTGCCCGATGGCAGCTCGCGGGAGCCGAGGCTGGCGTAGGTGAACAGCGTGCTGTTACCGCCTTCGATGTCGATCCAGCTGTCGGCACGGGTCGCGCCGCTGTGGTGGGAAATCGCGTAGAGCTGTTCCTTGCGCTCGGCCAGGTACAGGGCCAGGGCCTTCAGACGCTGGGCGCGCTGCTGGAAGTCCAGGGCCATCAGGCCGCTGACGCCTTGGCGGCGACCGTGTTCGATGGCTTCGGCGAAGTCCGGACGCTCTTCGTGGGTACGGAAGATTTCATGGCCGTCGAGGGCGCTGCGCAGGACTTGTGCGCCGTGTTGGCCGATCCAGCGACCGGCGATGAAACTCTGCAGGGTAGGGGCATGCAGTGTAGGTGAGGAGGACATCACGATTGCTCCTGATTGTGAAAAGTCTGGGCGCGGTCGCGACCGCGCCCTTTCGGAATTACCAAAGCGCCAGGGTGTAACCGACGATCAATCGGTTCTCATCGAGGGCGGTCGTCAAGCCATTGCCGGAGCGGAAGGTCACGTTGCGCCAGCGCAGGCTGACGTTCTTCAACACACCGCTCTGGATGACGTAGCTGATATCGGTGTCGCGTTCCCATTCGCGCCCGTTGTCGACGGTGCCCGCCTTGACGTGGCGACCGTCGGTGTAGCGGGTCATGAAGGTCAGGCCGGGAATGCCTTGCGCGGCGAAGTCATAGTCGTAGCGCAGCTGCCAGGAATCTTCCTCGGCGCGGGTAAAGGTGTTGAAGGTCACCAGGTTGACCACGTACGGATCGCCACCGTTGAGGAACGGAAAGGCGCTGTCGCCGGACAGTTGCTGGTAGGCGGCACTGACCTTGTGGGCACCCTGGGACAGGGTGAACATGCTGTTGAAGTTGCGGTTGTCGATGCGCCCGGCTTTTTCTGCACCGTCGCCGCGGCTGTCGAAATAACGCAGGTCGCTGCGCAGGTTGAAGCCGTTGCCCAGGGGCAGGGTATGCACCAGCCCGACGAATTGCTGGCGATAGATCTGCTCGAGCTTGCCGTAGTAGTAGCTCAGGTTCAGTTGCGGACTGAACGCGTAGCTGCCACCGCCGAAGTCGAAGTGATCGCTGCTGGCGGCGGCGTAGCCGATGTCATCGTTGCTGGACGAGTCCCGCAGGTTGGCCTTGGTCAGGCGTCCGGCATTGAGCGTCAGGCCGTCGATTTCCTGGCTGGTCAGTAAGCCGCCTTCGAAGGTCGAACTCAGCAGGCGGGTGTCGTTGTAAGTTGCCACGGGCAACACGGGTTGCAGGGTGCCGAGTTTCAACAGGCTTTTCGATACACGCAGTTTGCCGGTCAGGCCCAGTTCGCTGTAGTCGTCGTCGGGTTCATGGCTCTGCGGGCCAAAGGGCAGCAGGCCGGTGCCACGGCGATCCGGGCTGGAGTCGAGCTTGATCCCCAGCTCCCCCAGTGCATCGAGACCGAAACCGAAGGTGCCGTCGGTGAACCCGGATTCGACACGCGCCGTAAAGCCCTGGGCCCATTCTTCGGCCTTGGCTTGCGGCGCGTTGTCCTGGCGGAAATCGCGGTTGAGGTAGAGGTTGCGCATTTCGATACGGGCCTTGCTGTCGCCGATGAAGTCGGCCATGGCGCTGGGCGCGAACAGGGGCAGACTCAATGCGGCGGCCAGGGAAAACAGTGATTCACAAGATGCGTTACGTGCGGGCTTCATTATTTTTATTCCCTGCCAATATTCAGTGTTTGCTGGCGCCAGTGGCACCGATGCCGGTCATCGAGCGGATGAACTGCGCCAGATAACGGCCGCGCTCAAGGGCTGCACGGGGCGAGGTGTCGGTGACGGAAAACAGCCATGCACTGAAGAACGCCAGGCTCATGGAAAACAGCGCCGGGTTGGAGTACGGGAACAACGCCTTGTCGTGATGCATCACGTTGACCCACACCGCCGGGCTCAGCACCAGCAGGACAATCGCCGAGACCAGGCCGGACAGGCTGCCGACGACGGCGCCGCGGGTGGTCAGGCCTTTCCAGTACATCGAGAGGAACAGCACCGGGAAATTCACCGACGCGGCGATGGCCAGTACCAGGCCGGACAGGAAGGCAATGTTCTGCGACTCGAACAACAGGCCGAGGATGATCGCCAGCACGCCGATGCACAGGGTGGCGATTCGCGATACGCGCATTTCCTGCTGTTCCGTGGCCTGGCCCTTGCGCATCACGCAGGCATACAGGTCGTGGGACACCGCCGAAGCGCCGGACAGCGCCAGCCCGGCAACCACCGCCAGGATGGTGGCGAAGGCGACAGCCGAGATGAAGCCGAGGAACAGGTTGCCGCCCACGGCCTGGGCCAGGTGCACGGCGATCATGTTGCCGCCGCCGATGATCGCGCCGCTGGCATCGCGGAACGCAGGATCGGTGCCGACCATGACGATGGCGCCGAAGCCGACGATGATCAGCAGCAGGTAGAAGTAGCCGATGAAACCGGTGGCGTAGAACACGCTTTTACGCGCTTCCTTGGCATCACTGACGGTGAAGAAACGCATCAGGATGTGCGGCAGGCCGGCGGTGCCGAACATCATGCCCAGCCCAAGGGAGATCGCATCGACCGGGTTGGACAGCAAGCCGCCTGGGGCCATGATCGCGTTGCCCTTGGCATGCACGGCGGTGGCGCCGGCAAACATGGCCTCGGTGCTGAAACCGAAATGCTTGAGCACCATGAACGCCATGAACGTGGTGCCGAACAACAGCATCACCGCCTTGATGATCTGCACCCAGGTGGTGGCGAGCATGCCGCCGAAGGTCACGTAGAACACCATCAATACGCCGACCAGCATCACGGCATAGAGGTAGTCGATGCCGAACAGCAATTCGATCAGCTTGCCGGCGCCGACCATCTGCGCCACCAGGTACATCAGGGCGACGGTCAGGGTGCCGAAGGCCGAAGTCAGGCGCACTGGCGTCTGCTCCAGGCGATAGGAGACCACGTCGGCGAAGGTGTATTTACCGAGGTTGCGCAGGCGTTCGGCGATCAGGAACAGGATGATCGGCCAGCCGGCCAACACGCCCAAGGCGTAGAGCAAGCCGTCGTAGCCATTGAGGAACATCATCGCGGAAATGCCGAGGAACGAGGCGGCGGAGATCATGTCGCCGGCAATCGCCAGGCCGTTCTGGAAACCGGTCATGCCGCCGCCGGCGGTGTAGAAGTCGCTGGCGGAACGGGTGCGCAGGGCAGCCCAGCGTGTCACGCCAAGGGTGAACAACACGAACACCAGGAACATGCCGATGGCGTTCCAGTTCAGTGGTCGCGAAGCGCCGTCGGCGGCCACCGCAAGATCGGTGACCACCGCCAGCGGCAGCAGGAACAGCGCGAGAAGGCGGCTCATCGGGTGCACTCCTGCTTGAGTTTTTCATTCAGCGGGTCGATCACGTTGTTGGCGCGATAGACATAGAAGCCGGTCAGCGCAAAGGCCAGCCCGACGATGACGACACCCACCAGCATGCCCACGGTGGTCACGCCGCCGCTGAGGGATTGGCCGAGGGTAGAAGGGGAGAAAGCCACCAGCAGCACGAAGCCGTAATAGATCACTAGCATGGCCAGGCTCAATGACCAGTACAGCTTCTGTTTGCGGCGCACCAGCTGGATGAAATCCGGGTGCTGGCGGATGAGTTCTATTTCCTGGGGTGTCATGACGCGCGCTCCTTTGTTGTTTTTGTTTTGGGTGAAAACGATGTGTTCGGGTCGATCACCGGCCCCCCTGTAGGCGCTGGCTTGCCAGCGAAGACGCCCTTGAGATCACCGTATGTTTTCAGGCCGCCTTCGCTGGCAAGCCAGCTCCTACAGGGTTTTGCGTTGTTTCAGAGTTGGTCGAAATCCAGCACCACCTTGTCGCTGATCGGGAAGGCCTGGCACGACAGCACATAGCCGGCGGCCACTTCGTAGTCTTCCAGCGCGTGGTTGCTGTCCATTTCCACTTCGCCTTCGATGACCTTGCACTTGCAGGTCGAGCACACGCCGGCCTTGCACGAGTAGGGCAGTTCGGCGCCCTGGGCGTTGCCGGCATCGAGAATGCTCTGGCTGTTGCGCGGCAGGTCGAAAGCCAGGGCACGACCATCGCTGATCACGGTGATCTGGCTGACCGCCGCATCCACTTGGCGGGCGGCTTCGCGGGCCTGGCGTTTCTGCTGGCTACCGGCGGCCGCGAACAGTTCGAAATGAATGCGCTCAGGCGTCATGCCCTTGGCCTTGAGGCTGTCGCGCACGGTCTCGGTCATTTCCTGCGGGCCGCAGATGAAGGCGGCGTCGAGGGCTTTGACGTCGAGCCAACGGCTGAACAGCTGCTCGCATTTCTCGGCGTTGATCCGGCCGTTGTACAAGTCCACATCCTGCTGCTCGCGGCTGAACACGAAGATCAGGTTCAGGCGTTGCAGGTAGCGGTTCTTCAGGTCTTCCAGCTGTTCGCGGAACAGTGCGCCGGAGCTGGAGCGGTTGCCGTACAGCAGGGTGACGTGGCTGTTGGGCTCGGTTTGCAGAGTGGTCTTGATGATCGACAGGATCGGCGTGATGCCGCTGCCGGCCGCGACCGCCAGGTAGTTGCCGTGGCGAGCAGGGTCGAGTTCCACGCTGAAATGCCCGGCGGGCGGCATGACTTCCAGGCTGTGCCCGGCCTTGAGCTGCTCGTTGGCAAACGCGGAAAAGCGTCCACCGGCCACACGCTTGATCGCGACGCGCAGTTCACCGTCGTTGACCCCGGTGCAGATCGAGTAGGAGCGGCGCACTTCTTCGCCGTCCAGTTGCGTGCGCATCACCAGGTGCTGGCCTTGGGTGTAGTGAAAGCTGTCTTGCAGGTGCTGCGGAATCTCGAAGGCGATGGACACCGCGTCACGGGTCTCGGTGCGCACATCCTTGATGGTCAGGCTGTGAAATTTGCTCATTGTTGTTCTCCAGCTGGACGGCCGACGCCGCTCAGATGCACTTGAAATAGTCGAACGGTTCCCGGCAATCGACGCAGCGATACAGCGCCTTGCACGCGGTGGAGCCAAACTCGCTGAGCACCTCGGTGTGGACGCTGCCGCATTGCGGGCACGCGATCACCGGGCTTTCACCGAGCAGGCTGCGTTTGCTGGTACTGCCCTCGGGCGGCGCAATGCCGTACGCGCGCAGGCGTTCGCGGCCGCTGTCGCTGATCCAGTCGGTGGTCCAGGCCGGGGTTAACCGGCGCTCCAGGTTCGGTGCCTGGAAACCGGCCTGCTCCAGCGCCTCCCGGATATCGCCCTCGATCACTTCGGTGGCGGGGCAGCCGGAGTACGTCGGGGTGACCACCACGTGCAAGTGCCCGGCCTGCCAATCGAGATCGCGGACAATCCCCAGGTCAACCACGCTGACCACCGGCACTTCCGGGTCCATGACTTGCGACAGGATCGCCCAGGCGGCGGCCAGGTCGCACGGTTGTGCCGGCCGGGCGCCGAGATCGCTCGCGATCAACTCACCAGGTTGCATCGGGGTACGCTCGTGGCAGGAACTGCATTTCGGCCAGCAGGATGCCCAGGTGCT
This sequence comes from Pseudomonas sp. NPDC087336, assembly GCF_044744285.1. Classification (NCBI taxonomy): domain Bacteria; kingdom Pseudomonadati; phylum Pseudomonadota; class Gammaproteobacteria; order Pseudomonadales; family Pseudomonadaceae; genus Pseudomonas; species Pseudomonas sp. NPDC087336. The sequence goes on from NZ_JBIUYA010000003.1 coordinate 120,242, forward strand.
CGGAGTGCAGGCCTTTGCGCGCATTCAGGTAGAAATAGCTTGGCGCGGCCGGCACGGGCAGGGTGGCGCTGGCGAAGATCTGCTTGACCTGGGCTTGCCATTGCGCCGCCACGCTGGCGATGTCCGGGGTGATGCCGGCTTCGCACAGACGCTGCTCGCTGTCATCGGCGGCGATCAGTTCGACGGTGAAGCGCCAGACTTGCGGGATGGCCGCGAGCATGCGCTTGTGGCTTTGCTCGGTGCCGTCGCCCAGACGCTCGACCCACTCGCCGGAGCGGCGCAGGTGGTAGGTGACTTCCTTCACCGCTTTGGCGGCGATCCCGGCAATGCGCTCATCGCCGGACTGGCTCAAACCGTGCAAGACCGGCAGGTGCCAGGCGTCATACAGGAACTGCTTGAGGATGGTCACCGCGTAGTCGCCGTTGGGTTGTTCCACCAGCAGCAGGTTGCGGTAGGCCCGCTCGTCGCGGCGAAACGCCAGGTCATCGGCGTCGCGGCCGTCGTCCAGCAGTTCGGCGGCGTAATCCAGCCAGTTGCGTGCCTGGCCCACCAGGTCGAGGCCGACGTTCATCAGCGCCAGCTCTTCTTCCAGTGCCGGCGCCTTGCCGCACCACTGGCATAGGCGCTGGCCCTGGATCAGGGCGCTGTCGCCCAGGCGCAGCAGGTATTCGATCAGATCGGTCTTGTTATTCATGGTCGACCTCACATGTGCCCGACTTCGGCCGGCAGCTCATAGAAGCTGGCATGTCGGTAAACCTTGTCGTCCGACGGGTCGAACAGCGGGTCTTTTTCATCCGGCGACGAAGCGGTGATCAGCGCCGATGGCACGACCCACAGGCTCACGCCTTCGCTGCGACGGGTGTACAGCTCGCGGGCGTTCTCGATGGCCATGGTGGTGTCGGCGGCATGCACGCTGCCAACGTGTTTGTGGTTGAGGCCGTGCTTGCTACGCACGAAGACTTCGAAGAGGGTCCACTCGGACATTTCAGTTACTCCACATCAGGTGGCCGAATCAGGCGGCGTTCTTGTTTTGTTTTTTGCGGGCGTGGGCGACGGCGGCTTCGCGAACCCAGGCGCCGTCTTCAATCGCCGTGCGGCGGGTGGCGACGCGTTCCTGGTTGCACGGGCCGTTGCCCTTGAGCACTTCGTAGAATTCGTCCCACTGGATCTCGCCGAAATCGTAGTGGCCGCGTTCGGCGTTCCACTTCAGGTCCGGGTCAGGGCAGGTGCAGCCCAACAGTTCCAGCTGCGGGATGGTCTGGTCGATGAAACGCTGGCGCAGTTCGTCGTTGCTCTGGCGCTTGATTTTCCAGGCCATGGATTGCGCGCTGTTCGGCGAGTGCTCGTCGCTCGGGCCGAACATCATCAGCGACGGCCACCACAGGCGGTTGATCGCGTCCTGGACCATGTCTTTTTGCGCCTGGGTACCGTGACGCATCATGGTCAGGAGGATTTCGTAGCCCTGGCGCTGGTGGAAGCTCTCTTCCTTGCAGATGCGGATCATCGCTCGCGAGTACGGACCGTAGGACGTGCGCTGCAGCACCACCTGGTTGACGATCGCCGCGCCATCCACCAGCCAGCCCACCGCGCCCATGTCGGCCCAGTTCAGCGTCGGGTAATTGAAGATGCTCGAGTACTTGGCCTTGCCGCTGTGCAGCTTGGCGATCTCTTCATCGCGGTCGGCACCCAGGGTTTCCATGGCGCTGTACAGGTACAGGCCGTGACCGGCTTCGTCCTGGATCTTGGCCATCAATTGCAGTTTGCGTTTGAGGCTTGGCGCACGGGTGACCCAGTTGCCTTCCGGCAGCATGCCGACGATTTCCGAGTGGGCGTGCTGGGAAATCTGCCGGATCAGGGTTTGCCGGTAGGCATCTGGCATCCAGTTCTTGGCTTCGATCTTGATTTCTGAATCGATTTTTTCCTGGAAGGCGCGCTCCTCATCGGACATCTCCGAGAGGTCTTTGATGCGCTTTACGCCTGTTTCTACGAGCTGTGCGTACATTGGGGGGCTCCCGCCGTGAATCTGTTGAAGGCATGGAGAACTTTATAAGCGATACAGAAATTAATATCAAACATAAAACGACGTGTCGCATTTGTTTTTGGTATCGCTTTGGGTTCAACGGTCCTTCATGAAGCACCGTTCCCCTGTAGGAGCTGGCTTGCCAGCGAAAGCAGTGGGTCAGATGGCAAATTTATCGACTGGACGGATGCCTTCGCTGGCAAGCCTTCTCCTACAGAGAGGGGGTATCTGTTTTCATGAAAAAAAACCAAAAAAAAGCCCCGCAAAAGCGGGGCCATAAGGGGTGCAGCAGTCATGCTTTAGGGCGTTTGTCCACTACGTGGCATGCCTTGCCCTCGGAACGCTTGATCGAATGGAACGGCTGCAACACGATCTGCGAACTGATGCCGATGTATGTCTTGATGTGCCGGCTCAACTCCCCGCAAACAGCCTTCTGCTGTTCGTCGCTCAGGTGCTGATGCTCAGCCTTCAACTCGACATGCACATCCACGCTGTCCAGGTTGCCATTGCGATACAGATGGATCTCGTAGCACTCGGCAAGTTGTTTGACTTTCAGGACCTGTTCTTCAATCTGCGTCGGGAACACGTTCACCCCGCGGATGATCAGCATGTCATCGCTGCGCCCTGTGATCTTGTCGATACGCCGCATCGGCCGCGCGGTGCCCGGCAGCAGGCGCGTCAGGTCGCGAGTGCGGTAGCGGATCATCGGCAGGGCTTCTTTGCTCAGAGAGGTGAACACCAGTTCGCCCATCTGACCGTCCGGCAGCACTTGGCCGGTGACCGGGTCGATGATTTCCGGGTAGAAGTGGTCTTCCCAGATGGTCGGGCCGTCCTTGGTCTCGGCGCATTCCATGGCGACACCCGGGCCCATGATTTCCGAGAGGCCGTAGATGTCCAGGGCGGTGATGCCCATGCGCGCTTCGATGGCGCTGCGCAGCTCGGCGGTCCACGGTTCGGCACCGAAGATGCCCAGGCGCAGGGCCAGTTTGTGCGGGTCGATACCCTGGCGCTCGATCTCGTCGGCGATGTTGAGCATGTAGGACGGCGTGACCATGATGATGTCCGGCTGGAAATCCTTGATCAGCTGCACTTGTTTTTCGGTCTGGCCGCCGGACATCGGGATCACCGTGCAACCCAGGCGTTCGGCACCGTAGTGCGCGCCCAGGCCGCCGGTGAACAGGCCGTAGCCATAGGAAATGTGCACCTTGTCACCACGCCGGCCACCCGCCGCGCGGATCGAACGCGCAACCACGTTGGCCCAGGTGTCGATGTCGTTCTGGGTATAGCCGACGACGGTCGGTTTGCCGGTGGTGCCGCTGGACGCGTGCAGGCGCACCACGTCGTGCATCGGCACGGCGAACATGCCGTATGGATAGTTGTCACGCAGGTCGGACTTGGTGGTGAAGGGGAATTTCGCCAGGTCGTCGAGGGACTTGATGTCGTCGGGGTGCACGCCCAGCGCATCGAAACGCTGACGGTACAGCGGCACATTGTTGTAGGCGTGGTTCAGGCTCCAGCGCAGGCGCTCCAGCTGATGCTGGCGCAGCTCGTCGATGCTGGCGGTTTCCAGCGGGTCCAATACAGGATCTAGCACGGCTTGGGCAATTGGCATGTTCATGTGTTCACTCGAATTGTTTTTGTGTTCCAGCCCCTGCATGCAGGGGCTTTGAGTGCATGCCCCAAGGATACCTCTCGGCTCCTTGGGAATCGCGATTCTTTAGTGGGGTAGACGCTCGATGATCAGCGCGATCCCCTGGCCGACGCCGATGCACATGGTGCACAGGGCGTAGCGGCCATTGCGTTCCTCAAGTTCATGCAGGGCGGTGGTGACCAGGCGTGCACCGCTCATGCCCAACGGATGGCCCAGGGCGATGGCGCCGCCGTTGGGGTTGACCCGTGGGTCGGTGTCGCTCAAGCCCAGTTCGCGCAATACGGCCAGGCCCTGGGCGGCAAAGGCTTCGTTGAGCTCGATGATGTCCATGTCCGCCAGGCTCAGGTTGGCCACTTCCAGCACCTTGCGCGTGGCCGGTACCGGGCCGATGCCCATGATGCGGGGTTCGACGCCGGCGGTGGCCATCGCCACGACCCGGCCACGGGCGGTCAGGCCGTTGCGTTTGGCGGCTTCGGGGCTTGCCAGCAGCAGCGCGCAGGCGCCGTCGTTGACCCCCGAAGCGTTGCCGGCGGTGATGCTGCCGCCTTCGCGGAACGGCGTGCCCAGTTTGGCCAGTTGCTCGAGGGTGGTGTCGCCGCGTGGATGCTCGTCGTGCTCGACCACTTTGGCCGGGCCTTTGCGCTGGGGAATTTCCACCGCGACGATTTCCCTGGCCAGGCGCCCGTTGGCCTGGGCAGCGGCAGCGCGTTGCTGGCTGCGCAGGGCGAAGGCGTCCTGGTCGGCCCGGGAGATGTTGAACTGTTCGGCGACGTTCTCTGCGGTTTCCGGCATGGAATCGATGCCGTAGGCCTTTTTCATCAGCGGATTGACGAAACGCCAGCCGATGGTGGTGTCGAAAATCTCCGCTGCACGGGAAAACGCCTGCTCGGCCTTGCCCATCACCAGTGGCGCGCGGGACATCGACTCGACGCCGCCGACCAGCATCAACCCGGTTTCGCCGCTGCGAATCGCCCGGGCGGCGGTGCCGATGGCATCCAGCCCGGAACCGCACAGGCGATTGAGGGTGGTGCCCGGCACGCTGACCGGCAACCCGGCCAGCAGTGCCGACATGCGCGCGACGTTGCGGTTGTCTTCGCCGGCCTGGTTGGCGCAGCCGTAGATCACATCGTCCACGCTGCTCCAGTCCACTTGCGGGTGGCGGCGCAGCAGTTCGCGCAGGGGCACGGCGCCGAGGTCGTCGGCGCGCACGCTGCTCAGGACTCCGGCGTAGCGACCGATCGGCGTGCGTACTGCGTCGATGATCAGGGCGTCATTCATTGGGGATCTCCTGCGCCAGCACCGAGCCGCGCACTTTGTAGGATTTGCCGTGGAACAGGGCGATCAGCTGGCCCTGCTGGTTTTCAATGCGTACGTCGTAGTTGCCGGTGCGCCCGGAGCGGCTTTGCTCGATGCAATCGGCAGTCAGCGTGTCGCCCAGGCGCGCCGGGGCGATGTAGTCGATGCTGCAGCCGATGGCCACGGTGGCTTCGTTGTAGCTGTTGCAGGCAAAGGCGAATGCCGAGTCGGCGAGGGCGAACAGGTAGCCGCCGTGGCAGGTGCCGTGGCCCTGGACCATGTCCGCGCGCACGGTCATGCCCACTCGCGCTGAGCCTGGGCCGGCAGACAGCAGGCGCATGCCCATGGCCTGGCTGGCGTTGTCGCGCTGGAACAACGCTTGGGCGCAGTTGCTGGCCAGGTTCATCGCTTCATGGTTAGTCATGGAAGTTTCTCCCTTCGGCCACGCGACGGCGCAGCAGCAACGATGGCCGGTAGCGTTCTTCGCCGTACGCGGCATGCAGGTTGTCCAGCGTGCTGAGAATGTGCGGCAGGCCCACGGCATCGGCCCAGGCCAGCGGGCCTTGGGGGTAATTGACCCCGGCGCGCATCGCCAGGTCGATGTCGGAGGCCGAGGCCACGCCTTGCAACAAGGCGTCCGCCGCTTCGTTGGCAAGCATCGCCACGGTGCGCAGGACGGCGAGGGCCGGGCTGTCGCTGAGCAGGCTGACCTTGAGGCCGGCACGTTGCAGCAGGGCGACGCCGTGCTCCAGTGCCTGCGGATCAATGCCTGTCGCATGGCTGATAGCGATGCGCTGGGCCTCGGCATAGTCGAACGCCAGATCCAGCAGGATCAGGTTACGCAGCCCGTCTTCCCGGGCGCGCTGGCAGGCCATGCGCCCGTCACTCAAGGCCAGCACTGCATCACCGATCCGCAGCAAACCGCGGCCATCACGCTGGAGGACTTCGACGCCTTGCTCTTGCAGTCGCCCAAGCAGACCTTGGGCGATGCCCAGGTCACCTTCGGCAACGCAAGCATCGACGCTCGCCACACTGCTGATCTCAGCCGCTTGCGGGCGTTCGGCGCCTTGAGCGTAGCTATAGAAACCCTGTCCGCTCTTGCGTCCCAGTCGTCCACCGTCCACCAGCTCTTTCTGGATCAGCGACGGCTGAAAACGCGTGTCCTGGTAATAGGCGTCGAACACCGAGCAAGTCACGGCGTAGTTAACGTCATGACCGATCAGGTCGGTCAGCTCGAAGGCGCCCATGGCAAAACCACCGGCCTCGCGCATCAACGCATCCAGGGTCGGGCAATCGGCGGCGCCTTCCTGCAACAGGCGCAGGCTTTCCGCATAGAACGGCCGGGCCACGCGGTTGACAATGAAGCCCGGGGTGGAGCGGGTGTGTACCGGTTTCTTGCCCCAGGCCTTGGCGGTGTCGTACAGGCACTCGGCCAAAGCCGGATCGCTGGCCAGGCCCGAGACGATTTCCACCAGCGCCATGACCGGCGCCGGGTTGAAGAAGTGCAGGCCAAGCAGGCGTTGCGGGTGCTGCAGCTGCGCAGCAATGCTGGTGATCGACAGCGACGAAGTGTTGCTGGCCAGGATGCACTGCGCGCCGCAGATGCCTTCCAGCTGGCGGAACAACGCGCGCTTGACCTCCAGGTTCTCGACGATGGCTTCGATGATCAGGTCGCAGTCGGCCAAAGCTTCGATGGCTTCCACGGCCTGCAAGCGGGCGATGGTTGCGCTGCGCGACTCGGCCGACAGTTTGCCGTTCTCGACCCGTTTGCCCAGTTGTCGGTCGATGCCTTCAATGGCCTGGGCGGCAGCGCCGGGACGATTGTCCAGTAGCAACACCGGATGCCCGGCCTGTGCCGCGACCTGGGCAATGCCGGCGCCCATGGCACCGGCGCCGATCACGGCGATGCGTGCAGAAGTGTTCAGTGCGCTCATGACTCAGCGTCCCTTGAAGCTTGGGGTGCGTTTTTCCATGAAGGCGCCGACGCCTTCGCGGTAATCCTCGCTGCGCCCGGCCAGGCGTTGCAGGTCCCGCTCCAGTTCCAGCTGTTCATCAAAGCTGTTGCTCATGCTGGCGTTCAGGCTGCGTTTGATCAGCGCCAGGCCGTAGGTCGGCTGGGTGGCCAGGTGTCGTGCCAGTTTCAATGCTTCATCGCGCAGTTCGGCGTCTTCCACGCAGCGGTAGATCAAGCCCCATTGCTCGGCCTGTTCGGCGCTCAAGCGATTGCCGAGCAGGGCCAGTGCCTTGGCGCGGGCCATGCCGACCAGGCGCGGCAGGGTCCAGGTGCCGCCGGAGTCGGGGATCAGGCCGATCTTGCAGAAGGCCTGGATGAAGCTGGCCGAACGCGCCGCCAGAACCAGGTCGCAAGCCAGCGGAATGTTCGCGCCGGCACCGGCGGCCACGCCGTTGACCGCGCAAATCACCGGCATCGGCAGGTCGCGCAGTTGGCGGATCAGCGGGTTGTAGAACTTCTCGATGGACTCGCCCAGGTCCGGCACGGCACTGCCCGGCGCGACATTGCGGTCGCTCAGATCCTGGCCGGCGCAGAAGCCACGGCCTTCGCCGGTCAGCAGCAGCACACGCACGTCGGGGTTTTGCCGTACCTGTTTCAGCGCTTCCTTCACTTCGCCATGCATCTGGGTGTTGAAGCTGTTGAGCTGATCCGGACGATTGAGGCTGAGCAGGGCGACGCCGGCCTCGATGGAAAACAGGATGTGTTCGAAGTTCATGGTCTTGGCGCTCTCTTGGAATTCGTTAGGCGGGTTACTGGCCGGTGAAAGTCGGCGTGCGTTTTTCCTGGAAGGCAGCAATGCCTTCATCGCGGTCGCGGGTGCCGGCCAGCACGGTGAAGGCGTGACGCTCGAAGCGCAGGCCGCTGGCCAGGTCGGTGTCCATGGCCTTGAGCAGCGCTTCCTTGGCCAGGCGCACCGCCAGCGGGGCCTTGGCGGCGATCTGGCGGGCGACCTGCAGGGCGCGGTCGACGGTGAATTCCGGTTGCGTGACTTCGCTGACCAGGCCGGCGAGCTGGGCTTGGCGGGCGTTGATCGGCTCGCCGGTCAGGACCATCTGCATGGCCATGGATTTACCGACGGCGCGCAACAGGCGTTGGGTGCCACCGGCGCCGGGCATGATCCCGAGGTTGATTTCCGGCTGGCCGAAACGCGCGTCTTCGCCGGCAATGATGATGTCGGCGTGCATCGCCAATTCGCATCCACCGCCGAGGGCGAAACCGTTGACGGCGGCGATCAGTGGTTTGTTGAAGCGGGTGATGGCCTGCCATGAGGCCTGGCGCGGGTCGTCGAGGATGCCGACCAGGTCGCGCTCGGCCATTTCCTTGATGTCGGCACCGGCGGCGAAGGCCTTGCGGCTGCCGGTCATGACCACGGCACGGGTCGCGGGGTCGGCTTGGGCGACGCTGAGCTCAAAGGCCAGTTCACCCAGCAACTGGGTATTGAGGGCGTTCAGCACTTGTGGGCGCTGCAGGGTAATCAGGCGTACGCCAGGCTCGATGAATTCGACGTCAAGGGTTTGAGGCATGGCGGATGCCCTCACGGTGAACGCTCGGCGGTGATGCCGGCTTGTTATTGGATCGGCCTCAGGGGCCGGTTTTGCCGGAGTATACCTGCAATGTGATACGAAAAATCAACAGATAAGTTGTTTTAATGTGTCCTATTGTCGGTGGTGTTGCTTGTTCCAGGTAATCTGAAATCGCTGTATGTTGCGGATTTAATCCCGGTTTTATTGGGTTTTGTGGCGATCTGCAGGCCAAAAAGCAGGTCGTCGGAAAAGCCCTTTTCAAGTGATACGGTTTTTTGTCTTTGTTAATGTAAAAGTGATGTGATACAAAACAAGTCAATATTTGCATCGCTTTCGAAGGAAGCTGCCATGACCTGCTACAGCCTTGATGGCCTGACCCCGGTGGTTGACCCGAGCGCCTACGTGCATCCGTCCGCCGTGTTGATCGGTGACGTGATCATCGGCCCCCACTGCTATGTAGGGCCGCTGGCCAGCCTGCGCGGTGATTTCGGGCGGATCGTGCTGGAGGAGGGGGCTAACATTCAGGACACCTGCGTGATGCACGGCTTCCCCGACAGCGACACCGTGGTCGAACGCAACGGCCACATCGGCCACGGTGCCGTGCTGCACGGTTGCCGGATCGGCGCGGACGCGCTGGTGGGGATGAATGCGGTGGTGATGGACAACGCGCGCATCGGCCCGCGGTCCTTCGTGTCGGCGGCGGCGTTCGTCAAGGCCGGGTTCGAATGCCCGGAGCAGTCGCTGGTGATGGGCGCACCGGCCAGCGTCAAACGCACCCTCAGCGATCAGGAAGTGGCGTGGAAACAGGCGGGCACTCGTGAGTATCAAGAGCTGGCCAAGCGTTGCCTCACACAGATGCAGGTTTGCGAGCCGTTGGCAGAGCCGGAGCCGGATCGGCCGCGGATCAGTGACCGTGGCCTTCGCCCCAAGGGTAATGGCCCCCTGTAGGAGCGATTAACAGGCAGGTTTTCGGTATATTCCTTTTCTTTTTTCAGCCCGGTACGCCCATGTCGTCCCTGACACCCTTGAACCATCTGATTACACGCTTTCAAGAGCAGACGCCGATTCGCGCCAGTTCCTTGATCATCACCCTGTACGGTGATGCCATCGAACCCCATGGCGGGACCGTCTGGCTGGGCAGCCTGATCCAGTTGCTCGAACCGATCGGCATCAACGAGCGGCTGATCCGCACCTCGATTTTCCGCCTGACCAAGGAGGGCTGGCTGACCGCCGAGAAGGTCGGTCGTCGCAGTTACTACAGCCTGACCGGCACCGGCCGCAGGCGTTTCGACAAGGCGTTCAAGCGGGTCTACAGCACCAGCATGCCGGCTTGGGATGGTTCCTGGTGCCTGGTGATGCTCTCGCAACTGACCCAGGACAAGCGCAAACAAGTGCGCGAAGAGCTGGAATGGCAAGGTTTTGGTGCGATTTCACCCGTGGTATTGGCCTGTCCGCGCAGCGACCGCACCGATGTCAACGCGACGCTGCTCGACCTCGGCGCCCAGGAAGAAACCATCGTCTTCGAAACCACCGCCCAGGATGTTCTGGCCTCCAAGGCCCTGCGCCTGCAGGTGCGCGAAAGCTGGAACATCGAGGAGCTGGCGACCCACTACAGTGAATTCATCCAGCTGTTCCGCCCGCTTTGGCAAGTACTGCGCGAGCAGGAAAACCTGCAGCCGTCCGACTGCTTCCTGGCGCGGATCCTGCTTATTCATGAATACCGCAAACTGCTGCTGCGCGACCCGCAGCTGCCGGACGAGTTGTTGCCTGGCGACTGGGAAGGGCGAGCGGCCCGCCAGTTGTGCCGCAACATTTACCGTTTGATCTACGCCAAGGCCGAGGAATGGCTGAACAGTGCACTGGAAACCGCCGACGGACCGTTACCGGATGTGGGCGAGAGTTTTTATCGACGCTTTGGCGGGTTGAAATAACCCGCCAAGGGTAGGAAGAGTCGCTGTTCAGGAGAACCTGTTGATTGACGTAGACAATAACAATAAGCCTGCGTGAGGCCTGACATGATTTCTACAACCGCACAGCGCCAGGAAGGGTTCGATCAGTGGATCCACCAGATCAACCAGATCTGTGGCGCCTTCAACGCACAACCCCTGGGCGCCGGCTTTGCCGGGCAGATTCGCGAATACCGCAGCGATGCCCTCAAGCTCAGCTTCGTCGATGCCTGCCAGGCGCGGCTGTATCGCACGCCGCAGGAAGTCGCGGCGGGCGAGGGTGGCAAGTATTTTGCCGTGTTCCAGCTCGATGGCACCGCGGGCATGGCCCAGGGCGACGACAGGGTGCTGCTGTCCGCCGGGGACATCACCTTGATCGATGCGGCGCGGCCCAGTGATTTCACCTACAGCGAAAACTCGCGGCAGTTGTCGCTGATCCTGCCGTACCAATTGGTCGAGCAGACCCTGCGCTTCAACCAGGTCAAGTGCGGCCACCGCATCGCTGCGTCGTCGCCGATTGCCATGCTCTCCCATCGGCTGATCCTCGATGCCACCCGCCAACAGCACCTGACCCGCCAGGAAAGCGAAGCGACCCTGGAGGCGATCGTCAGTCTGTTGCGCCCGGCCATCAGCCAGACCGACGATTGCACCGATCCGCACGAACGGACCTTCCGCAAGACCCTGAATTTCATCGATACCCATATCCGCTCCGAAGAACTGTGCCCGGAGTGGCTGGCGCGGGAAGTCGGCATGTCGACCCGTGGCCTGTACCGGATGTTCGCCAAGAAAGGCCTGGTGGTGGCGCGCTACATCAAGAACCGTCGGCTGGACCTGTGCGCCGAATCCCTGCGCCAGTCGGGCAAGGAGCAGAAGCTGTCGGTACTGGGATATTCGTGGGGTTTTTCCGATTCGAGCTACTTTTCAACGGCGTTCAAATCGCGCTTCGGCATTGCGCCGGGCGAGTATCGCAAGCAATACGCTTGATCGCATTTTGCAGGAGCCCGGCTTGCCGGCGAAGGCCTACTTACGGACGCCTTCGCCGGCAAGCCGGGCTCCTACAGTTTTGCGTTCCAACCCGTTATTTCGGTGAATTGAGGTTCAGCGTCGGCGTTTCATCGAAGAAATTCCACGGCTTGAGCAGCACATGCACCCACTCGGTCGGCATGATTGGCCATTCCTCGGCCCTGGCGATGTGGGTGGTGCCGGTGGTCAGCCAGACCACATCGTCGGTGTTCTCGATGGAATGGTTATCCTGGGTGAATTGCCCCAGCCCCGAGTCTTTGTCCGAGCGGTTCGGGTACTTGCCTTCCGGGTACTTTTCCTCCGGGTTGTATTGCGTTACCCACAGCTGCTTGTCCATGAAGCTCAGGCGGTGGTACAGCCATTCGTCCGTGCCGAAGTTGGCACCCTTGGCCACCGGGTGCGTGCCGCCGGCATAGGGAATCAGTTGGTAGGACACCGGATTGCCCACCTTGTTTTCCTTGCTGAGGTTGCTCAGCAGGCGCACGGTCGAGGGGTCGAACTTCTGCGCCGCCTGCTGTTCGGTGCTGACCACACGGGTTTCAGTCTGCATGGTGCTGGTGCGCGGTCCGCCACGGTCGTTGGGCAGCACCACCGGGTTCACTTCCACCAGCGAGTTGCTTTCACCGTCCACGTCCATGTCGAGGCGGAAGTTATAGATGTGCTGGTGCGTGGTGCCAACGATGTTGTGGTCCAGCAGGGTGCCGTAGCGCGTGTCTTCCTTGGCGGTCTCTTCGTGCATGGTCCTGGACTTCACGCCCTTGACCGCTTCGATGCCGGTGGCGCCGGCGTCGATGCCGATGGTGCCGTTCTGCTGGAAGACCCAGTCGAAGATGTAGTCATAGTTGCCGACGGTACTGATCCAGCGCACCACCAGTTCACGCCGCTCGGTGCTGAGGTTGGGCTGGCCCATTTCCTGGTGTTTGTATTCCGGGCCGGCATAGCGCTCGAATACCGCCATGGCGCGTGGAATCGAGGTTGGCGCACCGGTGTAGTCGGCGAGGGTCGCGTCCAGCAGCACGGCGTTTTCCGGGGCGTCTTTGCCACGGGCGATCGGTGAGGTCAGGGTGCCCATGCCGTAGTCGCCGGAATCCAGGTATGCCTTGAAGTACCAGCCCACATCCGGGTCGCCGTAAGGCACGATCATCCCGCCCAGGGAGCCTTCGTACATGATCTTGCGCTTCTTGCCCTTGTCGTCGTAAGTGACCGTGGACAGGATCGGGCCGACCCGCGAATCGAGGCGAACGTGGAAGTCCCAGTTCTGCCAGTGAATGCTGTTGCCGGTGATGGTGTAGTTCTTGCCTTCGGGCTCGATGATTTCCAGCGGTTTGACCGCCACGCCCTTGCGCCCGCGACCGTCGTAGGGCGTCGGTTTCATCGGGACCGGAATGAGCGCTTCGTCTTCGATCTTGATGAGTTTTTTCTGCTCCAGATCGACAATCGCCACCAGGCCCTCGATCGGGTGCGCCCAGTAGTTGCCGTCATCGACATTGAGGTAGCTGACGATCTTCAGCAGGCGCTTGTCCTGGGCCAGCCCGTCCTTGCCGTCGAAGTAACCGACGGTCAGCGGCGTGGCCACGACCTTCTTCACATCGTTGATGCCGCGCTTGGCCAAGGCTTGCGCGTATTCGGGGCTGGTCTCGACGGCGCTTTGCACCGTGGCGAAATCATCCAGCAGCACCATGCCGTGGGCGCCTTCGATCGGCTTCCAGGATTGCAGCGCCTTGCTGTCGAGATCCACCAGCGCTTCGATCACATGCTTGCCGTCCAGCACCACGATATTGGCCTGGCGCGGCTGGGACACGTTTTGCCCGGTGTAGACGAAGTTCCACACCTGATCTTTCGGTGGTTCCTTGACCGATACTTCGGTGAAGCGAAAACCTGGCTTGTAGTGTTTCGATTTCTTGACGACGTCCACCGCCGCGGTGATTTCGTCCGCCGTCAGGGGGTTGAGCGGGTTAGGGCGGGTCTCGACGACGAAGGTCGTGTCCAGGCCCGACTGGAAGACCTGGTTGATGAAGTCCTTGGACATGAACGCTGTCTTGCCCTTGAACACCACCGGCACCGTCAGCTCCATGCGCTTGCCGTTGAGCATGGCAACTTTGCTGTCCGGCTTGACCTTGAGGTAGACCCCGTCCTTGGCAATGGTGAACAGGTTCGAGTAGTCGTCCCATTTGACCGTGGCGCCAAATTCCTCGAGGCCTGCCTGCAGCGGCACCATTTCGGCTTGTCCGCCGTGGGCCTGGGCATTGCTCATGTACATGGGCAGGCCGAGGGCGCTCAGGGAGATGGCCAGGGCGAGCCGGGCAAGCGGTGATCTTTTGGGCGATGCTTTGGCGCTGGACATGTGTGCATTCCTGGGGGAAAAGCCGGTGACTGGCATGCTTGCACTTTGCAACAGCCAGTCGACGCCTGCATTTGGATTCCTGCCAGATTGCTTTGACTGCCTGCCTGAATCACTTTTCCCCAATGGATCCGAATTGGCAAGCAGCCTTTATTTGCGCATCGCCAGATACGACTTGCGCAGGTCGCTGGCCCAGCCGTCGAGCACGCCCTTGACGTTTGCCGTGGTAATGACCTGCTTGTCGTTTTCCAGCGGCACTCCCGTGCCCTTGCGTACCACTTTGGCGACCAGGGTCCTGGTCCCGCCATCGACAAAGGCCACTTCGGTGGCAATTTCACTGTCCTGGTCACGGATCCCGGTGGCGGTGCTGACGCCGGCTACAACCAGGGTGATCGGCAGCCATTCGTAAAAGCGCAGGCCCTGGGTGCTGGCCGTCACTCGGGTGATTGCCGGCCGCACGATCAGGGTTTTGGGGCCCGGGGTGGTGACCACGGTCAAGACCTTGCCCAGCTCGTGCTTGAGCGCCGCATCGTAGTACCAGGTCGTGTCGTCAAGCGTGGTCTGTGGCAGGCGCTTGCTGGGTGCGGGCTGCGGGTAGTACCGGCTCGGTTCGATATAGACCTGTGTGTAGCGGTCGAGCTCAAGCGTCGGGTTTACCCAGCTCAGCACCGGCTCTCCTGAGGGCGACTGGTGCTCCGTCAAGGCGCTGTAGTCTTTCAGAAAGCCTGAATAGGTGTCCGATGTTGCGACTTTTTTGTTGCTGCACGCCGTGAGGACGAGTGTTGCAACGGCCAATAGCGGCAGCGAGAAGCGCTTTCTCATCAAGATGTTCCTGATTGGAGGGGGGAATCTGGAAGGTCTTCCGAGCATTCGATACGCAGATCGCCATGGGCCATGATCCACTGGGTGAACTCGGCGATCGGCACGCGGTGGATGTACTCCACCCAGGTGCCAGTGGTCGGGCTGTATTGCTCGAAATAGCGGCGCAGCACGACATGGGTCCGATCGTCGGTCAGTCCCAGGCACGACTGCTGGAATAGAATCGGCTCGTCGTGTCCTGGCGCACTGGTGCGCTGGTTCAGGATCACCGAATGAGTGCTATCGGTTGTCTCGGTCGCGTAGGTGCTGTTCGAACCCTGCATGGAAGACCTCATGAATTGGAATTCGCGCAGGGTGCCGCAGGGGGGTTGCGACCGTATGTCCGATTGATGTCAGCCAGGCAGGAATGTTGCTGGATTGAAATATATGACCCTGGCGCCGGAATGGTTTTAGATACGCTCTTTTTTTGGCCGTGGATCCCCTTAACGTGAGCAGACTGCTGATCGTCGACGACGATGTGGAAATCCTGTCCCTGCTGAAGCAATTCTTTGTTCAGCATGCCTACGAGGTGGACCTGGCCACCCATGGTGAGGCCATGTGGGCGCTGATCGAAAAAAACCGCCCCGATATCATCATCCTTGACCTGATGCTACCCGGCGAAGGTGGCCTGAGCCTCTGCCAGAAACTGCGGGCGCAGACGGATATTGCGATCGTCATGTTGACCGCGATGGGTGAGCTGAGCGACCGCATTGTCGGCCTGGAACTGGGTGCTGACGATTACCTGACCAAACCGTTCGACCCTCGGGAACTGCTTGCCAGGCTGCGTGCCGTGCAGCGTCGCGCCGGCGAGAAAAGCGCGGGGCACGAGCCGACGCGTCCGGTCATCACCTTCGCCGATTGGCACCTGGACATCACCTGTCGCGAATTGCGTTCGCCCGAGGGTGTGATGATTCCGTTGTCCGCCGGCGAGTTCGATTTGCTGCGGGTGTTTCTCGAGCATCCGCAACGCATTCTCACCCGCGAACAGTTGATCGACCTGGCGCGTGGCCAGGGTCACGATGCCTATGACCGCAGCATCGATGTGCAGGTCAGTCGACTGCGACGCAAGATCGAACCGGACAGCAAGCGCCCGGATCTCATTCGTACCGTGCGTAACGGCGGGTACATGTTCTGCGCCAAGGTGACCCGCTCGTGATCCGTCGTCTTGCCCCGCGCGATACCCTCAGGTCCCGGATTGCCCTGACCATCGTCGCGGCGATGCTCGCTTCGCTGCTCCTCAATGGATTGTTCGTGCAGCTTGCTGGCACCTGGGGCCGCCCGCCCATTGAGCGCACAGGCCTGCTGGAGCAAATCGCTGCGAATGTCCGGGTGATCGAGGCGGCGCCTGTGCCGCTGCGCCCGTCATTGGCCGCCGCCGCGAGCCATCCGATGCTTGAGGTGGTCTGGCACGGCCAGCGGGCCGACTTCCATCTGCCAACGGGCGGTACGCAGGTGGGGCCCGAACATTCGCCGCTGCAGCAATTGCTGGGCGATGTTCCGCGCCGCATTCAAGTCTTCAACCCTAGCGACTGGCCGGCTGAAAGCCCCCAGGCGCACTACGTGGCACTCGTTGAATTACGCGATGGCAGCTGGCTGTCGTTCACGCCGCCGGAACGCAGCTGGGGACTCGATTCAAGCGTACGGATCGCGATCATCATCGCCCTGGGGCTGGTGGCCACCCTGTTGGTCGCCTGGATTGCCACACGGCAACTGGCCAGCCCGCTGCAACGTTTTGCCAGCGCGGCGCGGCGCTTTGGTGATGACTTGCGCGCACCGCCGATCAAGATCGAAGGCCCCGATGAGATACGCCAGGCGATCATCGCCTTCAACACCATGCAGGCCCAGATCCGGCACTTTCTCAGCGAGCGCACCCAGATGCTCGCGGCCATTTCCCACGACTTGCGCGCGCCACTGACGCGGATGCGTCTGCGCAGCGAATTCATGGAAGACCGTGAACAGCAGCGCAAAATGGTGCGCGACATCGAAGAAATGCAAACGATGATCAACGCGGCGCTGGGGTTTTTCCGTGATGAAAGCCACGGGGAGCACGCCACGGCATTCGACCTTTCGGAATTGCTGCAAACGATCGTCGACGATTTTCGCGACCAGGGCATCGACGTCCATTTCACAGGTCCCGCCCATCTGGTGTACGACGGCCGCCCGCTCGGGATCAAGCGCGTGATCGTCAACCTGCTGGAAAACGCCGTGAAGTATGGCCGCAAGCCGGGCATCGAGTTGAAGGAGGGCGGACACCGGATCTGCATCGACGTCACTGACGAGGGCCCCGGCATCCCCGAGTCCGCCCTCGAACAGGTGTTCGATCCCTTTTACCGCCTGGAGACCTCACGCAACCGTGACACCGGTGGTGTGGGGCTGGGACTGTCCGCTGCCCGGGCGATCGTTCGCGAACAGGGAGGCGAACTGACCCTGCGCAATCGCAACGGTCCAGGGCTGGTGGCGTGTGTGGAACTGCCCGGTACTCGCGGCGCCAAGACTAACGAGCGTTAGCCTTTGGCTGAGGGCATTCAAAAAAGATGACTTTTTGAGGGGTGTAAAATCAATAGGTTGTGCATCTTTTTTGACATGACCGCTTCATGGGTTTTTCAGTTTTGTTGATAAAAGCCTTTGAAGTTTTCGAAATAAATGAACCAGCTTCGGCTGGTTTTTTATCAACCTCCCATGGCAAGAAGAAATCGGCCGGATGCACACGTTCGTGACCATCCCCCAAAAGCCGAAGTTTCAGTCTCAAGGCCACTCCCGGCCCGAAGTCGGTTGCTCATGCCTTCTTCTCCTTGGGGTTCAGCCAATCAAGGACCTCCTGGCATATAGCAGGTTCGCCGAGGTCGGCAATCAAGGTATCCTCGGCTTTTTCGCTCGGTCCGGTCTTCACCCATGCGAGCGATGAGTGATTGTCGGGAAGAAGCTGCTCGATAGCTGACCTCGAAGACTCGTCAGGTCCTACCGCGGGCCAAAGCATTAAGAGGAGAAGAGCTCGCCGCTTAGCGATCGCCGATATTCCGCGCGCTAGCTCAAGGCGCTCCTGAAGATCCATTCGACATGCTGCGATGAGGGTCAACATGGCGGCGATTGATGGCTCGCGCTTTGCCAAGAGATCTACGGTGATCTGGTCAATTACTGCAGAGTCCAGTATTTGTACCTCCATCAACATCGCGCGGGCTGCCGCGCGCATGACGTGAATGCGACCTGGCGTAACTGCGAGCTCTAAAAGCCGTTCTTGGAATGTGCTTCCGCCCTGCACAGCGATGATTCTGAACAGGTTAGCCCGGACCAGCCAGTCAGAGGTCCTAAGCGCGATCTCCTGTAGCTTTTCAAGAATTTCCGCATCCAGTGGTGCAAGACCCGCGATCGCATTGACTGCCGAGCGCGCGATGGGGAATTCATCCTCTTCGCCATAGAACCGTGATGATGAAGACCATTGATCGTGCGCTAGATGCAGTAGCACTGGAAGATGGTTCAGATGAGGCTTGTCCCCTAGCAGGCGGACCAAGGCCTTCCTCACCGGGCTTCCCTGGGCATGTGCCAAAGCGAGTAATTCCGCCGGTAGGGGCGCCGTGATATTGGCTCCAACTTCAAGGAGCGCCTTCGCCACGACATGGGAATATCTATGGTCGAGCGCTCCGGCGGCAATATCCTTCATTCCCAGCGCAATGGCGGCGTCAATTGCCTCGACGCATGATTCGTGATCGTCGCTGTGGGCGAGGGTCCACTTTATGTCCGCGCGTGCAGAGCCTGGAAGATCAAGGTGTCGACGAATGCGTAACGCACGCACGCTCTGGCTTGATCGGACCGGCCTGGCCAGAAGGGCGATAGCGGCCGAAGATAAAGGTAGCGCTTCTTCTTTCACGCTTTTCTGGGCTGCTCTGCAAAGCTCGCGAAGCTCAGGATCGAGGTGATTCAGAGCAATTGTAGCGGCTGCTTCATGCTTGTCGCCGTCGCCTTTGTGCCGGTCGTGAAGATTTGCAAGGTCGATCATGAGTTCGACAACCCGTTCATCCTTTCCAAGCTGACGAAGGTCATCGGCAATCGGCGGCAGTATGTCTGGTGTTTTTTCAATGACGCACGCCAGTGCTGCATGCCGTACTGCGGCTAGTGAAGACCCCTCACGGACGCGGGAAAGAAGCTGCTCCCGATACTGCTCGTCCCAATGCTTCACCATGATTAACCATAGGGCATCCTCTTCGTCGCTACCGAATGCGGCGGCGAATGCACCAGCGATTTCGTCGTTAGACGGCGGCCCGGTATCTGCTTCCCTCATGAGAGAGCGCATCCAATAGGGTAGGAGCGGCGCGGCGTGTCGGTGCTGCGCGAGACAGCGCCACCCGTTCACTTCACGCACACGATCGGCATAGGCTTGTAGAAACTGCGCCGCCGTATAACCATCATCATTGTCGGAGAGATGTTCGGCATAATCGCTGTTGTAGACGCCATTGATGATGGCAAGGTGGGTCGCACGCGTCTCCGCCTGCTCGTCAGGTGTTGGTGTGAGTACCTCGATCGCTGCATCTACGATAGGCTCGAAGCTGTCAAGATCGCGCAAGGCGCCGGCAGCGATAACATCGCAGGAGTGGATTACCCCATAGCGGACGATGGCCGCAGCTGTTTCGAGATAGGCTGAGGTAAGGTCGGGCGCCAAGCGATTGAGGTCTTCGACAAAAGACAAACTGTAGTGATCGCGATCATTTGGCAGTATTTCTCGGATATAGCGCCCGGCGATCAATGCAGTCGTTCGATCTGCACGTAGGCGGTCATACCAGGCTTCGGGATGTTCAGGACTCTCCCAAAAATGCATACCAGCAAAGCTCTGATCCGGTCGGTGTAGAAGGTAGCGAGCAAACTCGGCAGCGTTGGACGCAGGTGACCCCGCCGCAGCTGCAAGCTTTGCATACTCGCTCAATTTGAAAGAAGGGTCGAGGAGGCGATCAGATAGCCAGGCGTCGATCTTTGCTGCCGCTTTAGGGCGCGGAAGGAGCCTCAGCTCTGGGATACGCTGTGCAGCAGCGACGATGCGCGCGGCGATCCCTGCTCCCCAATCTTCCCCAGGTCCATCTGGATCGGTCAGTACGTCGAGGAGCGTCCGCAATGCGAGGGTTACGGGAATCGAATGGCGCTTGAGTGCCGCTTCTACACCGGCTTCGACACGGGGATGATAATAACTTACGTCCCCTGCGCCTGAACGCAGGTTGCGTGCGGCGACGAAAAAATCCACCAAAGGCATAATGCCTTTTTCGAAGGCCGGCAGCGATTCGGCAAGATTAAGCTCCAAATTGCGAAGCATCTGGAGTGACAGATGATCGCTTGCCTTCAGGAACCCCCAGATAACGGCTGCGGCTCGAACATCTTCACGCTCTTCAATTTGCTGAACGACTGTTAATTCAATCGACTGCTCATGAGCTTTGGCGATCGCGTCGCCTATGAACGCATGCTCACCATATTTCTGTGGACGCCCCATAGTGCGCAGCGCATCGAAAAATTTTTCGATTTCAAGCGGGGTTGCCAAACTATCGAGTACCTGCGGCTCTGCCCCGGCCGCCAGTAGGCGTACGTCCCTTGGCAGAGTATCGATTCTTGTGCGATAGAGCCGCTGTCGCTCAGGCTTACCGTAATGTTCTGCCTCGAGCCGAACCACCCACGGATCAACCGATTTCAGCGCGCCTGACGACATGGCCACGTCCCGCCGGCTCGTCGCTATGATCATTCTATCGGCACGTGCTCGCCCAAGCCATTGGGCAAGTTCGTCGTTCCAAGGCCGGTTTGCAGGATCGAAATCGTAGCGGCCCCACGGATCCTCGATGTCATATAGAACAGGCGGCGACGTCACGTCATCGCGCAGCTGTTGCGGGCTGCGGATTGGAACGCGGGTCAACTCTGGGTTCTCGCGGTGAAGCTCTTCGTAGAGTTTGCTTGTCGCGAGCGTTTTTCCAGTCCCGGATTGACCAATGATAATAGCGGCGTATTTAGGGCTTCCCATCGCGTCGCGCAGATCTTGCCAGTTTCGGGGGTGGACATAGTTGTCGAGTTGCGGCGAACTCGCGAGGTAGCCGTCGTGGCTGCGGATCACCTGCGCGAGATCTTCCCGGCGCCAGCGTCCTTCGCCCGCGCGTCGAACGCGCAGCCGTGCCTCTTCGCGGAGCGCGCGGAGGCACTCGATCCAGCGTGAGTTCGGAACTCCAAACCGTTCGATCAGGAGTCGTTTAATTTCTTGGATTAAGTGTTCTACGCCCAAATTGCCAATGACGGCGACGCGCCCCGCGGCTCCTGCCGGTAACTCCTTGACCATCGAGGCAGGCATTCCGCTGCTATGAGGCCAACTCCCAGGACGCTTGATTGCTAGCCCTCTCGTTTTTCCGTTTAAAGCCGCGCTTGTTACTAAAAGGTATCGGATAGTAGGGGAGGCCAACCGCCGCGCTGCCGATAATCGGGTCGCACTTCCATGTTTCAGGACACGACTTATGCCCTTGACGGTCCAGGCGTCGCCGCTGCGGAGTTTTGCCTGCACGACGAGGGTGTAGCCATCCAGACCTACTTTTGTTGCTACGCGCCCGGGCTCGTCGTCTGCCAGTTGCGCTTCGAGATCCTCCTCGCTACTGGGCTCAAGTTCGACCATCTGAGTCAGGCCAGTACCAAGCATTAGATCGAGGGCCAACCAGATGGAGATGTCGACTTGATAGTCATAGCCAGCGAGAGAATGGGCGCCTGAACCTGCCTCCTCCCCAGCGTCACGGTCTGCTGGGAACATCGGCTCCTGATCCTCTTCCATCTCATTTCACTCCGAATTGCGCGCCTGCGTTTCTACAACGGTAGGCATATCCTACTTGAATTCCTATAAGCCCCTGTTATAGGGCAAAAAAGGAACGCATTCCGTGCATTTGCAGAGAACGAGGCACCTACCAAGCCCTAAAGGCCGAAGTGAAAATGCCTAACAAAGGAAACCTCCTGCAAACCTATTTTTTTCACTGTTAACCGCACTGATTAACAGTGAAAAAAGTCGGTTTACAGAATCAGCAGTGCACCGAGTTGACTACCTGGTTGGGCGTTGCCGAGACGCCCTGAATCGCCCCGGGTTTCGTAGACACCTTGCAACTCATTGCGTAACGCTTTTCAAACTCTACCGGTGACAGCTGATTGTTGAAACCATGACGGCGTTTTGCGTTGTAGAACATCTCGATGCAGTCGAACACATCGCTACGAGCATCTTGCCGCGTGGTGTAGATCTCCGCTTGATACGCTCCCGCTTTAGAAGCTGGAAAAAGCTCTCGGCTACGGCGTTGTCATGACAGTTGCCTCGGCGACTCATGCTGGCAACCAAATTATTCGCCTTCAAAAAACTGCGCCAATCGGTGCTGCTGTACTGGCTGCCTTGGTCGGAGTGAACCATCACCTCCTGTTTCGGTTTACGCCTCCAAACCGCCATCAATAACGCATCAATGGCCAGATCACTGGTCATCTGCGACTTCATTGACCAGCCAACGACCTGTCGAGAAAACAGATCCAGCACCACAGCCAAATACAGCCAGCCTTCGTACGTGCGAATGTAGGTGATGTCGGTGACCCACACTGTGTTGGGTTCTACGACATCGAACTGGCGCTTCAGTAAATTGGGTGAAGCGACTGCTGGCTTACCTCCGTACTTTCCAGGGCGTCGTCGATACCCTGTCTGAGAGCGCAGCCCCTCAAGACGCATCAGCCTCGCCACACGATGCCGACCACAATCTTCACTGACCTCGCGAAGATCATCATGGATTTTGCGATAGCCATACACTCCGCCACTCTCCAGCCATGAATGCTTAATCAAACCCAGCAATCGCTGATCATCTTTAGCGCGTGCAGATTGCGGCTCAGACAACCAGGCGTAATAACCACTGGGATGGACTTTCAGCGTCAGGCAAAGCCGTCGAATGGAATAGTCGCCCGCGCGCTGCTTGATAGAGGCGTACTTTAGCCGCACTCCTTGGCAAAGTACGCGGCGGCCTTTTTAAGATGTCTCGCTCTTCAGTGACCCGCTTGAGTTCCGCTCGCAGTCGACGCAGTTCAGCGTGCTGGTCATCGTCTTGCTGCCGTTCTTCTGTTTGCTGTAGCGCTTTATCCACGCATAGAGGCTATGCGTCGACACACCAAGACGGGCCGCTACGTCAGCGACGGGAAGCTTCTTTTCGGTCACTTGATTGACCGCTTGGATTTTGAATTCTTCGGGATAACGCGGGTTGCTCATGGCACCTCCTGATTGGCCTCATTTTAAGGCATGGAGGTGTCTACGAAACCCGGGGCGATTCAATCGGACGACTTGAAGCTGTGCCCAAACAGCGTGATATCCATTTGCCATGCTCCTTAATGAACTATAGCTTGGAGAGATGCCACATTGGACATGGGGGGGAGACAGGCTTGAACCCGCTGATTCAGCGCGCCGGTCTCCCCGACAAAGGAAAGGAAACAGTATGAAGGTAATCGTTAAGGGTAGGGGCCTGCATGCCAGCGAAACAAAGGCACTCACTCGGATGGAGGCAGAGCTACGGAATTCATGGCATTCCTATGCCTCCGTTCTGATTTGTGATTCGCAAGGGTCGATGGAGTTCGATCTGATCATGGTCACCCATGACCGAGTTCTTGTTGTCGAACTGAAAGAGTGGCGGGGTAAGCTGACTAGCTACGATGGCAATTGGTATATCGACGGTAAGAGTCGTGGTAAGAGCCCGTATCATACAAAACGGGACCAGGCTATCCGCCTAAAAAACATCCTGGCGAAAGAACTGCAGCACAAGCTCGGTTACTACCCATTCGTAGAGGCCCATGTGGTGCTGTGTGGGAAAGCTACTCCTGAGCATCTGCCGTCAAGCGAACAACTCTATGTTCATAGGCTTGAGGATTTTCTCAAAATCAACGACACCGCGGCCTACGACGCTCTCGTGCAAAAAAATCAGATGATCAAGTTCGATGGCATCAGTCGCCTCCGGCCGAATGATCCTGTGAACTTGAAACATTTCGATGAGTTTTTTCGCGGCCGACTCGTGAAGCTAGCCAACTTCACAGTTAAGGGGTATTAGGCTGCCGAAACACCTGATCACCTGCATGAGGGCAAGCTGTTCGCGGAGTACCCCGCTACGCATGTGGAATCCCGTGTCCGGCGCTCCATGATTCGGCGTTGGGATCTGGATATGCTTGGTATTATTAACCGCGAAGATAGCATCTGGAAAAAAGTGGTTAGCCGGGAGAATCACCTTTACAGCAATGCCTCAGCAACCAACAGCCTGTTGCAACAGTACATGTTACGTCCATTGGACGCCCCCGATGATGACAACATCACCGTCGACTGTGTGGCAATGTACGAGGTTAAACAGAATACGCGCCGACTGAGTGAGTACATAAGCCTCAACGCGCACAAGTGGAGTCCAGATCGAAAGCTAGATATTGTGCGGGCGCTGCTAGCGCCTTTTGCAGAGCTGCATAGCTTGGGCAGCGCTCACCGAGACATTCAGCCGCAGAACCTTTGGTACGCGGAAGATAGTGCTTACATCCTCACCAGCGGCTACCACGCCGCCTTCATCCCAGAAAAGGGCACAGTGAGGGATCAGAGTCGTCTTCTAAAAAGCGCCTCGACCCTGACCCCTGAAGATGTCTATGGAGGTGAGGGAGAGCGAATAAATCCCTTCGCTCAGGACGTTTATCTACTGGGTATTGTGGCACACAAGATTTGCTTTCCTGACCAGAAATTGGATGAGGAGGAAGGCGTTTCGATCTGGACGCCGGTTGAAAACGACCCTTTTGACGGCAAGCTCAATGCCTTTTTTAAGAAAGCGATGGATCTGGAGTATCAGAACCGGTTTGCTAACGCTGCCGAAATGCTCGCGGAATTCAATGCGATCTCCTTGGGCAATGACCGGTCCTTCGATGACACCGCTGAAGTTATTCAGGCTTTGAGCGCCGGTGGTTTCATCAATAGGGATCTCAGCCCATTTACTCTCCAGGGAGTCTTTCCGCCGGTGCCGGGCGAATCGGTATCATTTTTTGGCGAGAAGATCTCCTATCGGTGCCTGGTTAACGGCGAGCAGTGTCTGCTGAAACTCTGGCAGCACGCTCGCATCGACATCCAGAATCCGGCAGCCAACCGCCGCTTGCTTCGCATGCGCCGTCGGATAGAGAGGGCTGTCGAAGCCAAGCTGCCCATCTCTGGTGTTGTTCATTATGGTCTGTTCGGTGAGGGGGCCGGGCTCTTCATTGTTACTCGCTATGAAGATGGCATCACTTGGCGAGAGCACGTGCCGAAACTCGTTACCCCGGCGAAAAAGCTGGAGAGTGCCCTTGCACTTTGCGATCTGACTATCCAGGTTCATGCCAGTGATTTCGCACATGGTGACTTGCATCCCGACAACATTCTGGTTGGTAGTAGCGAAGGTGAGGGTAGCCAAGCGATAAAAATTTTGCTGATTGACGCCCTGGATTACGGAGACACCAGCGACCCCTACAACGTGGAGTATGGCCCGGCCAACCCAACAGCGACCGACGGATTCGGGCGCGATAGGTTTGCTATCTACCGCATGGTAGAAGAGTTATTTGCCGAGGATATTCCCCGAGAACTAGCGGTTGAAATTCAGGCCGCAGCAGCGCAGCCCGATCATGTCCCGGTGGATCTGGCACTTCTCCGGGCGGCCTTGCAGAACGAGGCCGATCGCCAGAATTCACCACCTAAGATGGCACAGCTCCCGTTACGTCTAATTCATCTAGACCCGCAATTGCCAGAAAAACCGAGCCTGCTGCAGAAGGAAGGGGCTGAATATCATTTGGGGGTCAAACGGGCCAATGACAACCCAATGCATCTGTTTTTCACCATTACTGCACACGAACAAACATTGCGCGTCATTCTCGATCCCGAGGCCAGGATTCTCACCGCGGCGTGGATCAAGGACTCAGGGCTTGGCGACTACGCCAGCGACGGACAGCGATCGCAGTGCAGCTTCACGACTCCTATTACGGTCGAACGTGGCGTCATGGATTCGGGCAAGCCCAATTCTTTCATCGAGTTTCTGATGAACCAAGACGCTGTATTGGACCTGCTGGTTGAGATGTTTGAGTCCAAAGAGGGCGCTCAGGATGGCGAAGCCCACTCAGAAAAGAGCATTGAGCAGACGATCAAGCCTTTCCACATCTGGCAGACCTTGCTCGAAACGGAGGGTGAGCAGCGACAGACGCTCGAGTTACGTAGTGCCGATATCGGGGAAAGTAAGTCGGGTGCTTGGCTAATTCCCTGTGTACTTCAGAGCGGTAACGAACTGGAGTTCCCAGCTGATGAAATCGAGGAAATCGGTGTTTATCTAGCTGAGGAAAGTAGTCCTTTTGGCTGGGTCATCCCTGAAGAGTCCAACGATGAAACCTTGGCGGTCAAGCCACGCGGGGAAGCCCTTTTTACCTTCAAAAAGCGGGTGGGCGAGGGAACGGAGATATTCCTTGAGTCCAAGCGTAACCATGCCTCACGGTTCCGTCGGAAGAAAGCAATGGAACGGGTTTTGGCTGGCAATTCAAGAATTCACAGCCTGCCCGGGTACTTCGATGAGGAAGGAAATGTACGCGCTAGCCTAGAGCACGAGATACCAGACGAGGTGGCAATCCGCAGCCGGTATGATCGCCGCAACGGCTCAGATGAAGTGCTCAATCCAAAGCAGATTCTGGCGTTTCAGCGGGTGGTCAGCCAGTCACCCATATCCGTACTTCAGGGCCCTCCCGGTACCGGTAAGACGGCCTTCATCAGCAAATTGATTCACTATCTGTTCGAAAATAAGCTCGCCGGCAGTATCTTGCTGGTAGGCCAATCCCACACGTCTGTGGATACCGTGGCAATCAAGGCCAAGGAGCTCTGTGAGGAGTTGGAGACGAAAATCAGCTTGGTGCGCTTGGGCCGGGAGCAGCAGATTGACGAAAAGCTTTTGCAATGCCACTCCAGCTCAATCCAACGTAAGATGCGCTACAAATTTCAGCGCGAGTACGAAAAGCGCATCAATGCGCTGGCCTCCCGTCTCATGCTGGACCAGGAGTTCGTCGCCGAAGTTGCTAAGCTACACCGCAGTATTAGCCCGCTGCTTTCTAACATCGCCGTATTGCTTGGAAGCATCAACGAACAGAGCGATGGTCGAGAGCTGAGCCAAGACCGGCAAGACCGCATTGACGAGTTAAAGCGTAGCCTAGAGTCCTGTAAAGACTTCGTCAGGAGCAACATAGAGACGCGAGGATATGAGTTCAATCTGCCGGAAATCACGGACCCTGCGTACTGGTCGGAGCTCACGAACCACATCGCTATGCGCCATGGAGTTACTAACCAGATCGCCATCCAGCGACTGAATCAACTGATCGGTATCAGCCAAGACTGGATCGATGTTCTCGCATCAGCCTCCTCAAGCTTCGATCGGTTCTTCGTCAAGTCTAGCCAGTTGGTCGCGGGGACCCTGGTGGGTATGGGAGCCAAGTGGTTGAGTCTCGAAGAACAAGAGTTCGACTGGGTAATCGTTGATGAGGCTGGCCGTGCTCAGGCTTCTGAACTTATGATTGCTCTGCAGTGCGCGAAGCGTGTTTTGCTGGTGGGAGACCACTGCCAACTGCCTCCACACTATGAGCAGTCACATATCCGGCATGTCGCTAGGCAGTTGCAGATCAGCGAAGCAGAGGTCAGTAAAACCGATTTCGAACGGGCGTTCATCGCCAACGACGGCTTAACCTTGGATCTCCAGTACCGGATGATTGAACCGATCGGTGACATCATCTCCACCTGCTTCTATAAGGGGCAGCTCCAAAGTCACCGAAAGAAAGCCCCTGAGTGGTATGAGGAGCTTCCTTACCCGTTGAATAAGCCCGTCACCTGGATCGATAGCGGCAGCGGCTCCCGGGCTGTTGTTGAAGACAATGACGGCAAAGGATCCGTGACTAACCGTCATGAATATGAGGTGTGCAGGGACATTCTTAGACAGTTGGCGCGTTCACAATCGCTGGAAAACCTCAGGAGCCAGAAGTCAGAGAAGCATCCATTCCCGATCGGCATCATCGTCATGTACCGGGCGCAGAAAAAACTGTTGGAAAATGAACTGTCCCGGGCGGAGTGGGCCGCCCCCATCCGCGATCTCATCAAGATCGAGACAGTGGATGCCTACCAAGGACAAGAGAACGCCATAATCATCTTGAGTCTGGTCAGAAACAACCCCGACCGAAAACAAGGCTTCCTAGTCGAGGCCTCGCGCATCAACGTGGCGCTATCCCGAGCCCAGGAACGCCTCGTAGTGATCGGTTCCAAGCACATGTGGGAGAGTTCGAATGCGAACTCGTCCCTCGCCGACGTCTTGGCGTTCATCAGTGAGCAGAGTGCTGCAGGCAACCAAAATTACGAGTTTGTGGACGGAACCACCATGATCGAGGCCGCCAAAAATGCTTGATGAAATGGATATTGTTGACACCAGTGGCGTGCGTCTGTGCAACACGATATCGCTGCTGATCCCAGCCTACAGCTACCATATTAACTGCGCCTGGACGCAGGAAGTCCCGCTGCCTGCGATTGAGGAATTTACTTGCCGGCTTCTTATCGCCTTGCAGGAGGTGCTCCCTGGAGAAATTCAGGATTATTTCGGCCTGAGCAATCGGGAGTGCGAGGTTCTAATCGAGACGTTGCTCAAGAACAAGTTGGCCACGTATACCAACGAGGGCTTGTTAGCACCTTCCAGCATTTTGTTGGACCGAACCAAAGGCAACCCCGAGATCCCTCCTAGACTTACCAAGTATGAAGAGCGCACGGAAACCGTCGTTTTCGAGGCGTTAACAGTGTCTGTCATGCCGTCCAATTCGTACAACCGCAGTCGCTTCGGCCTACGGCAACTCCCTATACCTACCGAGAACCAGAGCCCACCACCTGAAACCATCACCGAAGCCTTCGGCGGTCAGTATCGGGCGTTCTTGGATTACTCCCGTCGACAGGAACATGAGATCAAAAACACCCGCCTGTACAAAGTGGGCGGCTGCAGCGCTGGCAAGTTTGTGCAGATCCCCATCGATCTTGAAATCTGGCTGCGCCCAACCGAGAAAGGAGACGTAGAGGTCCTCAAAAAAGTCGCTGAGAGGATCAGTGGCTCACGGCAGAGGCCGCTATCGATGGAGGTTGAGTCGAAAATTTCGGACTATCTCAACAGCGTGAAAATGCCGTCCAAGGGCATGAGTCTAATACGTTATTGCATGCTATTCGATGACTATGTCCTTGACCGATACATTGATGAACGCGGGCTGGATCTCAACCGCTGGCTTATCGATCATGCCAACCGCAAGACGGGTTATGGGGGAAGCGCGACGCGTTCGTTGATTGGCCCGATTTTCAACAGCAATAACAAAAAAACCCTCGACCGCATGCTTGAAGATCTCGCGACCGATTGGAAGCCAGGTGAGGTTCACCGGGCATTCTGGCTGTCCAGTTCTGTACCCTTCTGGGGCGCAAACGGGTATCTGCTGAATGAATTCTGTAACGAGGTCGCCAAACGCCTTACTGAGGACCGTAAAGGTCGGGGAATTATCGCTGCGATCATGCCGTTCGAGGGTAAGGAGCACCTTAGTGCCCTGAAACAGGGTTTTCACACCAGGTTGCCCCATGCCATTGCGTACGATGGGGCAGACCTGCAGACACAGGTGGAGATTTTCTTGGTTCCTGGCCAGCTCGCCGTCGTGCAGTACCACTTCCAGCCGGATGTCGAGAGCGCCATTACGGTACCGATTGGCTATGTCACAGTCGACAAGGAACGGATCACCAAGATTGAATCCTATCTCGACAATCTGGTGAAAGGGCGGGGTAAGCCGCTAATGGCCTGGACAGACGCTGGTTTGACTGTCGATGCGATCCTAGGAGACTGTCGTACAAGTTTCTGCGAAGCCAACCGTAAACCCATCCTATCCATGGACAAGGCCGCCTTGGCGCGCAGAGCTCAAACGAAACAGGATGACGAAGCGGGCGAAGAGTCCTCGACTTAACTGTAATCAGTATGGTGAGTTTGTTAACTCAGCACTGAGCAGGATCAACTGGTTTGATCTTGCTCAGTTCGGATCATTCGGTCGGAAAGATGTCGCGGTTGCTCTGGCACTCTTGTCATGGCACGACAGGACGCTTGTATTGCTTGTTTTTGAAAGGTTTTCGATAGACAAAGCAAGAAGCGCAAAGCCAGATTAGTTCATCTCCCCACGATTCCTCCACAGGTAGCTCTTTAGTGTATGTCTGAAGCCCGCTGATTTTTGATCAGTCGGTTTAACCGACTAACCCGCGTCTTTCAGGAGAGTGGCTGAATGGGCCTAGAAAATATAAGGGCAGAAACACGTCCGAATGGTGTGCCCTACACGGTGCTGTGACGCGAATTCTTATCAGTGAGGGTGACCATTGGTGCACGCAAAAAACATTAGCCTAGAGGACATACGAGACGCGATTGCTGCTTCTCTTCACAGTGTTAAAGCATACGACCTGCCTGGGCTGTGCACCAAGCTTGGTCTGGAGGTAGGGACCGAGGAAGAGGCCTATCGCAGCAAACGGTCATACGTTCGCTCTCGGTTGCACAGTCACAATCTGAACGAGCTGCTCACCCTCGCAAAAAATGTCATCGATGAAATTGGGGATACGGAACTGGAGGACTTCGTCGGTGAGCTGATGACGCCTGAGAGTCATCGCATCTCCGATATCACCAGGCGTGCAATCCTCGGAGCCTTGGACCAGGTCCATCCGCTTTTTGGTGAGATTCCAGCTTTGGATGGACTCAACGTGTTGAATCCAAATTGGGGCATGTCTGGGCCCGAGCACGGATTTCTCAACACGCTTTACACCGACGTTGTAGAGCATTTCGTACAACGCAACGACTACTCCAACTCCACTGTACTGAAATACTGTGGAGCGATGACATGCTCACAACAGCGTTTTTTTGATCTGATCGCTTACGTCCTATCTCCCGAATGCCGAACAGATCCAGAACAAAAAGTCCTGGTGCCAATGCTTAACGATCTACTCGTGGCTGACGGTTTTTCACTGAAGGTGCTCAAGGAGATCTCACGCCGGGATGTTTATGGCATTCGACGCATTTCTTCAGGGGTACAGGGCGCCGCCAAGAACCTGATTTTTGCCTCGATCAACAGCAAGCCAGATCTGTATTTCACTGATGCGATCAACAATGAGGTTGGCATCAGAAATCAACATGACGCCCTAATCTATGACCGCGCATTGAGCGAGAAAGGATTGCTGTGGAGCGATCTCGTGGTCTGGTGGGGAGGACGCGAAGGTGTGGATGATCTGGATGTCGCACAGCGAAGCCTCTATCGTCGGTTGAGAGATTCCGTGAAACAAGCGCGATCCCCAGGCGAGACGGTGCTTTTCGACAGTTACTACCGTGAGTTGGCGCCACTGTTCAAAGAACGGCTACCGGCTTTGATTCCACAAGTCTATCTTCATTACGATCCCAAAACCTCACGGCAGAGGGGGCCAGACAAGGTGCTGCTTCGGGAGAGAATGGATTTCTTATTACTTCTTGAGCACGGTGTCCGGGTAGTCATTGAGGTGGATGGACAGCATCACTATGCAATCGATGGCAAGCCTGCTCCGGCTAGGTACGCTGCAATGGTTGCCGAGGATCGGCGTCTGAGGTTAATGAGATACGAGGTTTACCGCTTCGGTGGAGGCGAATTTCAGGACACGTTGCAGCGCGATGGTGCTGTAGAAATTGGTGATCAATCGCGAGCATTGGCCGTAAATTTTTTCAAAGAGCTTTTCGCGCAGCATGGCGTCACCAAGAAAGATGACTAGAACATCACTTGATCACTTGCTTGGACCTAATCGAGATTTCAATGCGGTCAGCGAAGTCTCCAGGCGAATCAAGCATGGTTCATCCTAAGCGTCACAGCATCTATCACCGTCCGGGAAAAACTTGCATGGTTTTCGGTTGCAGCGGGTTTAAATCGCCCTATCATGGGAAGCCTCTTTCGCAACGAGGCTGCAACAATGATCTACCTAAAACACCTGCTGTTCACCTTCAGTCTAATGTTGGCCGCCAGCGCCGGTTCAGCCAGTCCCGTACCTGATGTTGGCCGGCTCGCACCTTGGCCGACGGTGGACGGTAACTATCTGCAGCTCCTTCAGAATGCAGCCAGTGATTGGTTTCTGGTTTCGGCCGTCGTGAAGGAGGGCAAGATCAATACGGCAATTGGCCGTGTCGACGTACCTGCTGACCCATCCTCGCTGCCAATGCAACTTGTTCCACTCGCGTCGATTTTTGTGCGGGGTACCGATTGCGAGTCCCTCGAGTACAAGCATCTAGTTGCTGGCACCGGACCATATATGGAGTCGTACTGGATGGCTACTCCGCGCGGCATCGACAGTCCAAAACCTGCTTGTCAGATCAAAAATCCTCCGGAGAAATGGCAGTTTGTCGCTAGAACCTGAGGGGTGGTGACTGAGCCTCAAAACCGCGTGATCCGCTGGAGCAGTTCGGTCGGCAGAAGAAACGCCGTTGCCTGTAACTGATCATCTCCCCTATGACGCCAAGCGCGTTGGAAGTGCGCAAGGATTCGCGGGCGTATGGCGGACTGGTCGACGGCAAGGAAAGTGCGACCGTTGAATTGGCCGCGCGGGGTAGTGTCGAGCTCATCGAGATGCCCTTGCAAGAAGGCGATGGCTTACGGTGACGTGAAGAACAGTTGCTGAGCTTGAGCACGGTGTGGATGCCGAAGTGTAGATGTTCGACTTTCGTGCGCAGGAACTACCGAAAATGCCATAAAAGAAGTTGAAAAGATCGCAGTCTCGTTGCACTCAACAGCTCGTACAAAGTGAAACGAAGCCGCGATCTTTTATTCGCCTGTACCGGAAAACCCCGCAACAATCTCGTCAATCATCTCACGCACCCTGGCGGTGTGCCGCAAATCCGTGTGGGTCACCAGCCACACGTCATACGGCAGAGACCGCGTACGCTCCGGCCACAGCCTGACCAGCCCGTCTCTCTCCCCTAAGTACACCGGAACTTCCCCCAGTCCGATACCCGAAGCGATGGACCGGCGCACCAGCAGGCTGGAACTCAGGCTTGAGACAATCCGCCCACGCCCTAAAGAATTGTTTATCAGAGTCATGTCCTTGCCGCCTTGCAAATGCGGCTGATACACCACCAGATCATGCCCCTCGAATGACGACCCCGGCTCGGGCAGCCATGGCACGCTGGCACATATAGAAAATGCAACCCTTGGTCGGGATTTCTCCGGTGAAACCTTCGCCCAACACTTGTGCCAGAGGGGTGGTGTGGGATATGCGGCACTGTGCAGTCACATTTTGGCGTGCTGGCCCACTGGCATTACGTCAGGGCTGAACTACTCTGGATTTTCACCGTACCGAGAGATCATAAAGGATCGACTTGTATGGCAAGGATCAGACACGGAATGTCATGCCTTCATTAGTGTCCGTGAAAGCATCAGTGTGATGTGTCGGGGCAGAACGCGTTGCATTCGGAGGGATCATGAGTACGCGATTTCCAAAGAAGGAAGTGGTTGGAGACCTATTGCAGCGCCGTCAAGTGTTCCGCGGCGTGGTTGAGCAGGCTGCAGGGCGTTCTCCCACACATCAGCAACCTCCAGCTGGCGAGGCAGTTGGACCTCAAGTACCGCTTCTGGCCATGATAATGGGCGTTCACGACCGTCCGCAGCTGATGACGCTCGAAGAGGTTCAGGCCTTCGGTGATCCCTTCACGGCCCACATTCTCTTCAGGGAGCAAGTGCCTCTGACTCTGGTTGAGCTTGCTGCCGCTATCGACGGGTTGGCTGGGGAGGAGGCGAGACCTCTGCGCAAGCTTTACGTGGTCGCCGAAGGTGCTGAATTTCAGTCGACCGTTCCCCGTCTGCCAATGAACACTCGACTAGTGTTCACATGGCAGAAGGACAACGCTACTCCTCCCGACTTTTTGCTCAGTACTACTACTGATCTGGATGATCCGAAATCTCTACTGCAACTGATCGCCTGGAGCGAGACTCAGGGGGTGTTTCATTTCTTCGAGAGGACAAGTGCCGGGTGGGGCTGGGCTGGAAGCTCGTTGCATGCCCTGCAGGATTCCAGCCGCGGGAAAGGTCCTTTCGACAGTCACATTAACGGTAGTTTAGTGATGAAAGAGCTTAACGAGCCCTGGAATCACTGGCACACCATGACCAATGGCATTCCTCGCGATCTCATCTTCGAGACGGTAGAGCAGCGAAATCATCCGTTGTTCGCAGAGTTGACAGGAGCTCAGGAGCTTGAGGCCACAGTTAAAACCGGCGTCCGACGCTGGACAAGGCGTCGTGTGCAAAAGGATCTGGAGGGTGGCCAACTTCTCAATCTGAAGTGGTACGCCCGTCAGATCCTTTGGACCACCTCGGTAAATCTCATCAGCTCGACAATCCTTTCCAGAATTGTTGCCCTCAACCCCGAAATATCGTTGCCAAATAGCTTCTTTTTTGATGAGGATGGCATCAGCTTTGCTGCTTCGCAGTTAAGTGATTTGACTGTTCTCCCTTCCAACGAAATTACTGTGCTTTCGAGCCTGTATATCGCTGCTCTCGATGAGCTACAGGTCCATGTAGAAGCGTCAGAGGACGGCCCCTCTGTTCCAGGCGACACCCATTTCGCATTCCTCGTCCCAGAGCGGGCTTTCGAGGATTTAGCTGTCGTCGAGGTGCTTGTCAGAAGAGAAGTGCTGAGCCCTCGGCTCGCGCTTTGCCTGTTGATGGTTGATTTTACCAATCCTGTCTTCTCGCCGGTCCGTGCAGGGCTTTTGCCGCTCTTCCCGGAGTCGATTGCTCAGGGGGCGAAAGGAGCGGCCCTGGACAACATGGTCATCAGCGAGGCCAGGGCGAAACTATCGTCATCCACCCAAGAGTTGCTCCTGCTATGGGAGGACCAAGATCTGCTCGGTACTGTTCGGCGGCGTTTGGCCGATTATGCGACTGCCGTTCAGGCTAGGTTGCGTGCGCCTGACGGCGTCATCGATCTTATGAAACTTGCTGATTCTCGGAAGGAGGCCTTCCGAAAGCGGAGGCTGAACGAGTTTCGCCACACCACCTCGGTAAATGGTGCGACAGTTTCGCACCTGGCTATGCGGGAAGACGGTTCCGTGTTTACGAAGAACACGGACCTTAGTGAAGAGGAGAAATGATCATGATGCATGCGCCCGGCAATACCAGTGATCTCACCCTGGACCTTGAAGAACAATGGACCCAGGCACTTTCCGAGGATTTCAGGGCTGAAGTCCAATCTACTCGAAAGATACCCGAACCGGATCAGCCGCGAGCCTGGTTCTTCGACGCTGCGGGTGATGGCCTTGCGAACACCCTGACGAAAAACATCGCGTGGACCGCCTTTCCCAAAAAGATGAAGCAAATTAACTGGCGTGAGGTTGATCGTGAGCGGGACCTTCAGGAGGAATACTGCGAGTGGGAAGTGGCGAGGGTCGATGGCAAGGTTGTCCGGGTGACGGTCACTACTGAGACTGCGGACTATTATGCTTTTCTCTGGAAGAACGCTCCTGACAAACTGCTGGAGCTCTACCACCAGTTCGTCTCACCTGACGTCCTCCTTAACGACCTTGGCAACGGGGGGGAATATAACCCGCAGAACAAATGGAATTGGCCAAAACAGCAGCGTGGAGCCCTGATGCATATGGCCCAGGTGAACAACACTTTGCGGGCGGCGATGAACCTGTCCGCGCGGGCATGCTGGCCAGTCATGAGTGAGGAAGGAATCCCGATTACCTCGGAGCAGGAACTGATCGAGGCCATTCCATTCGGCGATAAATTTCGGCATAGCGACCCCCACATTGGTGCTCAGCTCAACGAACTAGTTCGAGCAGGGAATGAGGTTTCGTTTGCAGATCCCGTTGGACTATACATCCACGAGGTCGATCTGACTGGCTTTGAGACTCCTGATGGCGGGGACGTCCAGTCCTTGATGCGCGTAACCCGCGGCGAGAGTGGACTGATGCTGCGCGTAGTATTTGAGGCGCCAAAAGGTGCTGATTATGTGCTTGAGGATGTTACGGTTGATGAGCGCAATATCCGCTTTGGCTCGCAGATTACCGAGAAGATCAAAATTCGGATCCAGGGGGCTGCCCGCCCAGCAGCGACCCCCGCGCCGAAGCTCAAGCTGCCGAATCTGACGGTAGAGGGCCATGCTGGCGCGCTCGCTGGAAGGGCCTTTGTGTTTGGCCAATCACCTGGTCTCAGCCGAATTGTTTCGATTCCGAGTTTGATCTCGCCCGAGTAAGACGGAAACTCATTCGGCACATCCTTAGGCACAGAGGGATTGAGCAATGGGCTATTCAGAGCATGGATTGAACCGTAATGGTCGGCGCCCGACCAGCCGCCTACAGCCATCAACCAAAGTTGAAGTCATCGGCATCGAGGTCACTCAAGTCATTCAGAACATGAAGCATGAGGTACGGCTTTTCGAAGGGAAAGCGACTGTGGTGCGGGTCTATATTGATCCGAAGTCCTTCAAGAGGAATACGCGGGTTAGAGGCGAGCTTGTAGTCGCTACAAGACCGGGAGCGCCAGGCAGGTACATCTCCTCAACAAATGAGATCCTACTTCGCTCCTCACAGCATCCGGCCCTTGCTGAGCAGCGCCGTGATGCGACGCTCTCGTTGAACTTTCTCATACCTGAGCCTCCATCTGGGCCAATGCATCTCCAACTGAAGAGACTCTTGGTGGTCTCAAGCGGTGAGGATGTACCCATCCTCGATGCCGGAAATTCGGTGGGTGTCGACTTCGTTCCTGGGCCTGTTCTTCGGATACGTGTACTAGGGATCCGTTACACCGACATGAGATTTGCCGCGCCCAACAAGCACGCCCCTGATGTTAGCCACTTTGATCACCTACGTTCCTTCTTGATTCGGTCATACCCAGTTTCGCGTGTCGAGTGGTCACAGTCTGTCATTGATAGTCCTCCCAACTTTGTCCCCCCCTTCAGTGCGGCATTGCCTGATGGTTCTGACCCTCTATGGGGGGCCTTGCTCCAAATGCTGCATCAGCAGATTCTCAGTATCCGGCAAGCAGATGTTGATGCCGGTTGGGATCCACGAACCCATTACTACGGTCTAGTTGCCAATGATTCAGGCTTCTTCCGCGGGGCAGCTAACCTCGTACCGAGCACTCCAGCACCTAACACTGTGGCCGTGGGGCCTTGCGGTAGACCAGCTGAAGGCAACTGGGATTGGGATAAGGACGGGTCATTCGCTGATTGGTACGCCGCACATGAGTTAGCCCATACGTTCGGGCGTAATCACCCAGGCTTTTGCAACGACCAAGAGGCTTTCGACCCTCACTACCCACACGCCGACGGAAAGATCTCGAATAAAGCTGAGGACTGCATTGGGTTCGATGTCGGTGATACATCTCTCAGTATCCCCATGCAAGCATGTCCCCTTGAGCGGTGGGCGGATTTCATGACCTACTGCGACTGGCAATGGATCTCGAAGCATACTTACGACGGCCTGCATCAACGATTGGTAGATGAAGAGCAGCTGTTTCGCCCGTAGCAGTGAGTTAGGGAGGCACGATGAGAAAGATGGAGTACGGTGATTGGGCCCAGATAATCGGAACCTTTGACCTTGTTACCCGCCGCGGCGAAATTCTGTCAATGCAACCCTCCAAGGTCGCGTTCGCTTCCATTAAGGGTGGTGAGGATCGCGTTCGAATAAGGGGGTTGGACGAGGACGGCGAGGTTCTCTTTGACTTGGCCGTCAACCCAATGACGCCTTCCTGCGGTAATACCGGGACAAGTCGGATGTTCGAGGAGTTTGTTCCAGTCCAGGATCAGTTGAAGGTGATTCGCCTGTATGTCGACGGCGCAGAGGCTGCAACCTATGCACCAGGTATGGCGCAACAACATCTCAAGCTTTCCCTAGGTCAGCCGCTGACTGAAAAACTGCATCGGATACCAATCGAAGCCGATAGTGCACCACCGATTGAAGCGAGCGTGACCTATCTGCTGCAGGTGAAGCCAGAAGGTGATAACCGTTGGCACACCATGGCTACCGGTATGGATCGACCTGATGCAGTCGAGGTGGATGTTAATCAGTTCCCTGGAGCTAAGACCCTTGAAATAAGGATTTTGCGCACGAACGGGTTAGCGACCACCACTGTTCTGGAGACCAAGCGAGAGTTCTGACTCCGCTTTCAGCACCCACCCTACCGTTATTGCTGGAGTCGAATATGGCTAAACCAATAGTGAGGGCGTCAATTCATCCTGCGATCGGCATTGCTAGGGTTGGCAGTAGTCCAGATTTCCATCTTCTTGCGCCGCAAGTGCCATTCCCAGCTCCTCGTAAGGCTGGCAGTTCTCATGATGACAACGGCCAGCTAAAGCGTGAGGCGGTAGAGTTCCGTGTCTATGGGTACGATGAGGATGGCCAGGTCATTGCTGAGCTCAACTCGGATAACGCAGAGGTGACGTGGACTGTCCATGTCGCTAATTCGAAGGCTGCCTGGTTCAAGTTTCGGCATGCCATGGACGTGCCCTCGTTGGCGGATACGGTAGTAGAGCGTCGGAACCCGGCCATCACCGATCCGTCTGAGCGTCGCAAATTGGTGATCGATCCGGGGGCTCGAACTATCGTTGGGCGCAACGAGCAAGGTAAGGCAGAGTACCGTTTCGATACTGGCTATTTTAAGGACCTGAAGGTCTCCTTGGGGGAAATCAGAACCGACGGGCATGGGAGGCTTCTGTTTTTCAGCGGCCTGGGTGTCTCACGCTCGCCCAGTGGAGCTCCGTTGGAGGTGGAGGGAGCCAAAGATGCGTTTGGAAACTCAGAAGATTGGCATGACGACATCGCAGATGGCACGGTCGATGCCATGGTGGTAGTCGATGGGAGGGTGGTACCAACGGAAGGCTCGTGGGTAGCATCCGCACCTCCGAACTATGCTCCTGACCTGAAGTCCTGGAGGACTCTTTACGACCTTCTTGAAGAAATGTTCGTCAGCGAAGGCTGGATGTCAAAAAAGGGTTCCACGTCCTTCACCGAGGACATCTATCCAATGTTGAGCAGGTTGAGCGGTCTCCAGTGGGTCAACAAAGCCTCGGCAGCCATCTTCGGTCACCGTGCGCCATTTGACTTCGGAAGCCCGGATTTTATTGAGAAAATTTGTCGTCTTCATGGTGGGAAAGATGTGGATGTTTACAAACCATTGCGTCGGACTATTCAGCGCATGTTTCGAGTGCAAGAAGATCATCCCTCTACTCTAGGCGCGTGGCCGTGGCTTTATGGTGATGCCATTGGCACGACTGAGAGAGAGGAGACAGAGCCTTACCTTTACCTTGCTTTGGACAGGAATGGAGCGAGGTATCTGCATCTACAAAACTGGGTAGAGGGAAATTTTGAGGCCGACTGGAAAACTTTGCCGACCCCGCCGCGCACGATCGATGGATATCCAGTAGCGGATCAACCGTTTGCTCTTGACCGTGCGGCGCTGGACTTTTGTGTGGCAGACGCCTTTCATCCGGGCATCGAATTCACATGGCCAATGCGGCATGCATCGATCTTCTCATCAGCCTTTCGTATCAAGCGCTCCACCGCTGTAGAGCGAGACTACGGAAGCCATCTCAACGTCAACACGGCCTTGGCGTCAGACGGTCCGCTTAATGGGCAGACGCCAGGCTCTCTAACTCGCTGGATGTTGCTACCTTGGCAGTACGATACAGGCGGTTGCCTTGCTGGCTATGAAGTCAGAGGCAATGTTTTCGACGCGCCTTCGTTCTGGCCAACCCGAGTACCAAACTTCGTATTGCCTCACGCAAACTTCCTTCAGGCCAACGATGACAACCTGCCAGAGGCTGATCGGCTATTCGCCTTTCAGAAAAGGCGAAGCTGGTTCTTTCCGCTCAATAGTCCTCCGAGAGAGTGGGGGGATCGTCTGGTCAATGAGTTTGGAGGTATGGGCGTTGTGGAGGCCTATGACCTTACCGCCGAGCATCCGCAACTTCCTCCCGTGATTTATGCGGAAACCAATCCAGGGCCCAGTGGGGCGTTCGCCTTCGGAGCTGGGTCGGGTGCTGGTGCGGGAATCGCTGCCTCAGCTCCGCCCGCAACCGAGGAGGACCGTTTGGCTCAAGAAGCCGGCTTTCCAAGCGAGGCAGATCGTGTAGAAATGAAAGCGCGCCGCTTCGGCCATCGATAACTATGAGTTTGCGCCCCCGCTTAGTGCTTGTGCATGGGGATGGTCCTGCGGCCTGGGCAGTTGCGGCAGGTCTTGCTCGTGTGGGATGGGCTGTCACGGTCCGCCGGCGTCCGGCCGCTAGGCGCGATGCCTCGCGGATCGAGCTGCTTGCAGCTTCAGCAGCTCGCTTTTATCCATATATTGGTCTCTCAGTTAATGATCTCAATCGTATCGCTAAGCCCTGTCCGGGGGTTTGGTCATGCTGGGGATACGGCGGCCCAGCTAGTGTTGATGCCATCAGTTCCCCATACGGCGCTTCCTGGTCCGTCGACAGGGCGAGCTTTGATGCTCTGTTGCGTACTCGGGCCTTGGAAATGGGCGTAGTCGAGGACTCGACAGCGACTTTCTCCCCAAAAGGGGACAGTGATCATTGGCAGATCCTGGCTTCTGGAGCGGTAAGCAATCGTACCGCTGCACCGGCCACAGCTCAGTATGACGACCGTCTCATTGCTTTTGTCGGTTGTGGCCGTCTTGTTGAATCCTGTGCCGGACTCGATTCACGACTGCTCATCGAAGCGCTACCGGATGGCTGGGCATATGGTCTGGTCGGGCCAAAAGGCACCGTTGGAGTGGCTTATTTCACCGACGCTCTCTGCTTAGCAGGGAAAGACCCTAAGGTATATGCAGCAGACGCTTTGTATCGCACCGAGCGTATTTCCCGGTTGTTCGGGGCAACTCGGCAACCTCTTCAGCTTGCAGCTGTACCCGTACCCTGCAGGTGGAGGGCCCTGCGAGCTGGCCCTGGAGTTTTCCGTGTGGGGGATGCTCATGCGAGTTTTGACCCGGTTGCCGGTCGGGGATTGTGGGAGGCCCTTAGGATTGCTGCCCAGTTGTCAGAGACACTAAGCTCAGGGACTAATATACTGGAGGCTCTGGAGCAGGCGTCACGGGCGAGCTATCAGGTCTACCTAGAGCAACGCAGGAAATTCTATGCGGATGCACTAGAAAGATTCGAGACCCCCTTTTGGGTCCGGCGCGTACCCAGCATTACCCTCGGGAGTGCTCGGCCATTGTAATGTGCGTTTTGAAGAGGTGCCGTAATCGACGAGTCCTGCCGGGTTGCCCGCTATCGCAATCCATGCATTATCGGTTGCGGCGGAGGGCGTATTTACCATCGAGAACCTGACAACGTCTCATAGTGAAACCAAACGCACAGCCGACCAAGCTAGCTACTGATTTACTCTTTCGGGATGCCCTCACTAGCGTGGCGGTAAATGTGCCAGCGTTTGCTGTCCGGTATTGCCCCCCAGTACCACAATCCATCATAGGAATATGTTAATGAAAGCGGACTTTTCATCTGTCGTTTTAACCGAATGATCGTCGGTTTTTCACCCAAATACAGAGCACAAAGCCAGTCGCTTTAAGCGACTTATCTTGGGAAGCGTAGCCCCCTCACCAAGAGGTCCGCTTTGAGAGAGGCATCGGAGAGTTAACTTCCCTTCTGC
Organism: Pseudomonas sp. NPDC087336; assembly: GCF_044744285.1. Taxonomy (NCBI): domain Bacteria; kingdom Pseudomonadati; phylum Pseudomonadota; class Gammaproteobacteria; order Pseudomonadales; family Pseudomonadaceae; genus Pseudomonas; species Pseudomonas sp. NPDC087336. Next base: position 161,586 of record NZ_JBIUYA010000003.1, read on the forward strand.
ATTCAACTTAACCTACCAATAGCATCATATTTTCCAATCTGATTTATGGAACTGTTATTGCCGCATGAAGGGGAGGGCAGCCTCTCGTGGTTATTTCCGAGAACCCAAGGTGCGGCGGCGAATCTAATGCTCGTCATCGAAGAGGCGGAGGCGCAAGGTACCGTTCGCGTCTTCGGTAAGCTGCAATTTCACTTGAGAGTCCGGACCGCTGTGCGCAGCCGGACTCTTTATCAGGCTATTGGTTTGAGTGAAGAGGCTTGTCTTAAAGTTCTCGCAAGTACGCCAACGATGGCATGAAGAAGTATTCCCCCCCCTTCATTGTTACAGTCTGTGGGACAGCGGATACCGTTACGTTCGATGAGGCATCACCCCAAATCCGGGCAACTGTCATTTTTGGCCGAGTTTGCCCAGACGGTAACTGACCTATAATCGGGTCTACTCCTGGTGCGGGATGCCCCGTTGGCACCTCCGGAAAGCCGGCATTGTTCGCCCAGAATTTTTGAGTGAACTCAAACTGGTTCCCAATATCGCTGTTGAATGCCATGAAGAGCAAGCCTACATCTTTCGAGGGTTTGTTAGCGATTTGCCCGTCATTAGGGTCATCCTCCCTTATCCCGTAAGTTTGTCCTCGACGTGGCATTAGATGGCTCCGCTCATCCACCTCCAACTCCTTGCCACCGGTACCGCGCGGGTTGGTCTTGCGGATGTGGCCCAGGAAAGGGCACTTGCCAGCGTCTAAATCACTGCTATAGGTGAAATCGTTCACAACGCCGGGTAGGCCCGCCTCAGCAGCGGCCGATGTCACCGGGGTCCCATCCTCAAACCTTCCTACAAGCAACCCGCCTGCTCGTTCTTTTTCTGATATTTGTAGGTCTTTCGCAAATTGCACTTCTGCATTTTTGAATGCTTTAACATCCTGCTCCAGCTTTCTAAAAATGAAATAGCTCCCGAAATGCACGCTCGGATCAGGCGCCCCAGGGTCCGGGACAATCGCCTGACTGAGAGGGAAATCTGGATTCCATCGCGGTGCAGTTCCTGTTTCTTTCTTTTGCTCTTCTAAAATATCTTCTGTGAAAAATAGCGGCTGGCTGCGGCCATCAACGTAGCCAAAGTGCTCGATACCCTCTTTTGCGGCGTTGACAATCCCTTTCCCAACTTCCTTGCTTAGAATGGAGACCCCTTGAGCGTTCGCTATTTTGAGTTCGATGGTTGATTGCATGCTGGCGACACTTTGCGGGCCTGAATCACCAATCAGGACTATGGCATGTAGCTTGTTCCGATCCTGGAATGCCAATTCCAAAGTTGCAACATCTGGATCGTGAAGCTGTGGTTCACCCTGCATCCCATTCAAAAATGAAGGGTCGCTCGGGATGTTGACCTCTCCAAGTTGCTTATATCCAGATGCAGTTAGCCCAACGCCCACATAAACGGTGCCCAGAACAGTCGGGTCGTCGTTGTGGGCCTTAACCTCGGCCAGATGAGTCTTAGCCGACTTCATAATCGTCGACACGTCGCGCAAGAATTGCTTCGCGCCAGTTGAGTCCGAGAATGACAGAAAAAGGATGACCAGTGCATCGCGGGTATGAGGTTTCAGGATGTTCGGTTGCAGGTTTTCCAACATTACCAAGTCGTCTCCCGATGCGGTCAACCAGGAGATCGAAGTATTTAAAGTAACTGCCATGGCGTTATGCTCCGTAGGTGATTAGCTCGCGGCGATTCCTGCGGAATAAGCGAGGCGTCTTTTACTGCTAAAGGATCCAGAGCCGACTGCTACTGCATTAACGTCAGCATTCTAAAATCTGACTCTCGCCACCTGCGCCAAACCGGGATGGCGCTACGACACGAATACGAATCGGCCCTCGGCAAGTGTAGCAGTGTGTTCACGTATGCCAGTCCCTTCAATTCACATAAAACAGCATTCGAAACTACTCTGTAGCCAGCTAATAATTACTTGGCTAGCTAAAATATGCGGTAAAAATCGATAAGCTGGATAGCCCGGCTACGCTCTTTTCACTCGATATGTTGGCAGCGACGCCGAATTGACCCACATGCTGACGCAAGACTGACCCTCCTCCAAATCTAAACAAACAGCAAAGACGATCGTTCGCGAAAACAGACTGGGTCAGTGACAACTCGGCAGCTGGTCAATTTGCCCTCGGTACCACCAGTCAAGGACAATTCAACTCTTGGCATCAGTCTGCTATAGGCCTGCCGAAACCGGAGAAAGATACAGTTGGGCAATAGTGTTATAACTAAGTGACAGCCAAGTCACGCTCCATGCGCTTGGGGGGGGAGGAAGGCAGCATTGGTGGGTTTCCGTTGATCGGATCAGGCGGCCGCCAAGCTTGCCGCCCGACCTAACCATCTAAGCTTCAGCCATCTAGTTATGTTGTTGGGTGGCATGCATGAACCTATTCGGTTGGAAACGGAACCCTGAGAAGAAGACATCTATAATTCCAACGGAGCAACGGAAGACTGAGCAACCTATGGTCCTCGATTCGGTGGGCACTAATCGGAAACAACCACCCAAGGGGCATGATGCCGCAGTCTCTTGCCGGGAAGAGGATTACCTTGAACGGTGGCCTGTGGCGAGTTCAATTTATCGGACCATTAAGGCGGCCCCTCCCGATTGGTCTACTCGCATTGGGCTTTATGGTCCTTGGGGGAGCGGGAAGACCAGTGTTTTAAATTTCTTAGAGAAAATTGCTGAATCGAAAGGCGACATCGTCGTCAGATTTTCTGCTTGGAATGCAATCGGCGAAAGTGGCGTAATTGCTCTGTTTTACACTGCGCTTACTGATCGTCTAAAACGTCAGGGTGTTCAACCTTCTATAAATGCTTGGAGCAAAGATATTCTGAGGAAATTCACGGGAGTAGTAGAGAAGTTTTCAAAGCAAGCAGGTACCGCGGCCTCTGAGTTAGATTCTTACCACGGCGTTTCGGTGGCGGCGGCAATATCGGGGCTTGGAGTGGCAGCTGGCGCGTTGTTGCAGTACGTGGTTATTAGCACAGATGATCTAAAAAAACTTCACGAACTATTAGGGGACCGAAGAGTCATTGTCTTTATCGACGATTTGGATCGATCAGACCCTAAATCCGTACCCAAGACCCTCTTGGCGCTACGTGAGTTATTGGATTGGCCTCAATTTGCATTCGTATTGGCCTTTGATCGAGAGGTAATCGGAGAGGCACTTAGTGAGTATTCAAAAGCTTATGGCGAGTCCGCTCAGCAGTTTTTGGATAAAATAATTGATGTTCCATATGCACTGCCGAGTGCACCCCCCAAGCAGGTTGCTCGTCTTGCTGAAGAAGCTCTTAAAAAATGCGCTGACTTTATTCCTTGTGACATTCGAGCAAAAGTTTGTTTTAGATTTCCGGATAATCCGCGACAGGTAAAACTTATTGCACGAGCGTTGGGGGTTATGAAAGAGGTTGCTACGCGCCATTCCGAGACAGAACTTCACTGGGAAGCAATTATTCTGCAGACCATCCTCCGCCACTCAGCGCCGAAAACGGCCGTTGAAGTAGAGAAGTTGTTTGCAACTGATGGTGGCACCACTGTTTCGCTAGAAGCGGCGTCTGACAAGGAGTCTTCTGAAAGCCGAAATAATCTGATCTCGAATGCGATGCTTTTGAGCGGCGTACGCATAAGCGATCGCGATTACAATTACTTGTTTTCTCTTGCTTTTTTTATTTTAGGGCTTAGAGAGGCTCATTCAGAGGAATGTATCAATTATGAAATGAATCTGGTTGTGAGAGAACCATGCTTTACAATTAAAGAATATTCGGATCTCGCTAATGAATGGTATCAGTCCAAAAGCGATCATGTTGTCGACGATATATTGAATGCTAAATGCGAGCAGTTATATGTATCGCGGATTGAGGCGGCTCAGTCCTTGTTAAGAAAAGTCATCCCGAGTTATAAGACTAATCTGAGCATGGTTGGCGGTCACCAATCATTAGATAACGAAAAACGATGTTATGAGATGGCTAACATTGACTTGAATTTTGCTGCGTATCTATGGGGGAATTGCACGGTCAGAGAGGTAGTTCATGAGAGAGGAGCTGTTGATGTTTGCTTGAGTTTATACGAGTCACTTCCATCCAAAGTGTTAGACGCAGAAGGTAACTCCCGAGGAGAGTTTATACGCGAGTTGGAGATAATTAAGTCTGCGCTCGATGAATGTCATGATCCTGTAGATTTTTTTATAAATCGAATTTTGGGCACGATCATAGAAATACCAAAGACTATGAGAAGCTCAGTGATGAATGGGATATATGTAATGCGGCTTTCGAAATTGTCGTTCCGTTTGTTGTTGATAATGCACTTAATCTTTTTTATGAACCTGGCGGCTTGGGAAAGCTAATGCTCGAAGAAAACCTTCCGGTTAGGTGGATGTTTGATGACGCCAGGTCGCCGCTCTATAGCGCGCGCTATATAGAGTTATTTAAGTCGCGCCTCGAGAGTGTGCCCGATGATTTATCGGTGCAGGTGTATCTTTCCCGCAATGCAATGGATTATTTGGAGTTAATTTTGCAAAAGGATTATGGGGGGTTTGATGTGGATAAGGATTTGATTATATTGTCTTGGATGGCAGCCACGAAGTATGACTTTAATAAAAAATACAAGCTAAACTTGAGCAATATTCGAAGCGAGTTGATAAAGCACAACCCAAGTAAGGGGTTAGATGATTTGCTGCCGATTCCGAAATGGTTTCTGAGGATGTATTAGCGAGGCTGTTGCCGATAACCAGGACTTGACCCTCCGGGGTCACCGAACGCGTCAACGCCGCGGTCAGGTGCTGGCAGTCGGCGGTGGCGGGCAGCAGTTGAATCCGTGTGACCTCGGGAGGCGTATGCCGCAGGTCGACACTGGCGCCTGCGTGGAGGCCGCGCCGGCAGTCCAGCAGCCATTGGCCGATTGCGGTGTCCCCTCGTTAACCCATCGCCAAAGTCGGTTGAGTTCGTCGATCGGAGTAATTACCTCATCCAACAATCGGAGGAAGCCAAGGCGCTAATTGATGCCATCGAGGAGGTGCTTGAGAAAGGCGCAGATGGCCATCGTTTGTACGAGAGCCCATAGGTCATTTTTCACACTTGTTTTTTCAGACATAGCCAACAGCCCAGGGCCTATGGCAACACCCTTACGTGGCAATTTGATACGTTCCGTGTGAAGAATTGCTCCGCAGCCTTACCGCAAGCATCCCCCACGATTCCTCCACAGCTAGCTCTATAGTGTCTGACTAAAGGCCGCTGATTTTTGATCAGTCGTTTTAGCCGACTAATACTAATGCATCGAAAATTCACGAATGCAAAACCAGTCGTTTTAAACGACCTATCTTTGAATATTGTAGGCTTTCACCAAGAGATGAGCCTTCGTGGCAGGAGGGTATAGCAGTGTATCGATCGGTCAGAGCGCCAAGTTCCATCGATTTCGGGAGATAGTAAAGGTTCCGAAGCCGAAGGCTGACATCGATGATTTTCCATCAGAAAGGGCGATCCCCTCTCTGCGGAATCGCGGTAATTTCATCACCTTTGCCGGGGTCAGTACAGCCCCAAGTGCTCGATAATTAGTGGCGATACACTCGAGGACTCAACAATTATAGCCCTCAATTCTGGCGTGAACAGCCTTGAGCACCTGCGCAAACATTCCTCAACGAACAACGAGAATGAGTGGCCATCGAAGACCTATCATCAGTTGTTTACTGGTAATTCTTCCTGAAGCAGTCGAAATGGAGCCGCGACCTCCACCTCATCGAGTTCTGATCCCAGTGCCTCTTGATCCACTGCTCGGTCGGCACACCTCCTTGCGAGGTATGTCGCTTCAGGCGTCGCTCCGCATATGACACGTTGTCCATCTTTTTCAAACAATGCGTGATAGGGATGGCAAAGCTGGGGATTCGTGAGGCGTTTATCCATGGAAGCGTAAGCTGCGCTCAGTGCTAAATCTGGAATCTGTCGGCGCAAAGATTCAAAAATACGCACACCCTCGCGATCCAGATCACCCCAAAAGAAAGCAGGCAGATGGCTGATTGCATCGTACAAATTGACGGTGTCTCCGTAAGCACGGCACGCAACAATCTGCCCAGTTGCAAGTCGATTACCGAAATTTTCCATCGTCAATCCATAGCCAAATGCCGCAACTCCAACGGCATATTTAGCGTGTCGTGATCGCGCGAAAGCCGTGAAACTCCTGATGTTCTCAATCAGGACAACCGCAGTCGGTTGTGCCGGGCCGGCAGTAAGGGCGTACAGCTCGCCGTACGCGTCAATGGGCCATTCAATCCCGATGTTGCGAGCGGCCCCTCGCAGATTATTTAGCGCCTTTGCAGAGCCCAGGATGTTAGTCGCCGAGGCGAAAATCGGGTCACAGTTGACCGAGTCCTTGCACTGCAGCATCCCTTGGATGACGTAGTTGATGTCGTCCGCCGAAAGTCCTGAGAAAAGCTCGGCAATTTTAAGTAGGGGCTGAAGGGTCGTTTTAAACGACTTATCACTAAAATTTTCGATCACCTCACCTAGCAACATCTCGGTTTGACTGAGCGGCAGTGCTGAGCCCGTCCAACCGACCAGCGTCAACGGTTGACCTGACTTGGAAACTCCGCTGAGGCTACCCGCTCGTGCCAACTCCTCCAGAGCCAGTTGAACGTCCAATTGGGGAATTGCCGTAAGTTTGGAAAGCCTTCCAATGAGGCCACGTGGACGGAGTTTCTTTCCTCCTGCTGTCAGCCGCCGAAGGACGGTTTCCACCTGCTCGGACATGTCCATCGATTATTCTCGCAATTGATCCACATGAAGCTCGATCGACTTGATCTCACCCTCATGGAACATCTCCTCCTTAGAAGCGGAATCATCCACGAGCACAAACCCTCGCTCCCCCCCAACCCGGCGAAGGGCGCAATATGAGGGAAATAGATTCGGATCATTTTCGTATAGCTCGTTATGTATCCAACCGATCAGTTGGAACGAGCCCTTGAGCGTTCGAATGACAGACAGCGAATGCCTGATCATCTTCTTGTCGCTTAAGTTGGAAAACAGACCATCGATCATCACGACACGAGTGGCAGACGGTTTGATTCGACGACGAGTGTCTATGCTGCCGGCGTCCGCCAATGCATCCCGATGCAGGGTGAAATCGGCTAGCTTGGTTAGGATCAGCAGAGCCAGCGCATTGCCTTGGCCTGTAGAAAGTTTCGGCGTTAAGCGTACTGGCCGTCCGCTTGCGATTTCAGGATGCTGGAACGTAACTGTCGGTCCCGTAGCATCGCTGTCTTTAGGTGCGCGAAACACAGTACGGTAGAATGTTGCCCGAATATCTTGCTTCAGGGTTTCCTCAAACTCGGTGTCGCTGCCCATTGTTTTCCCGGCGGCTTTGTCCTCGTCTCGTCGGCGCTGCTGACGATCAAGCTCCCGAACAACTGCATCAATTTCCTCACTCACTGCGTTTCGATCAATCAATTCGCCGGCGATGTGCAGACCAGCGATCCCGCCGGTATCGCGCCGATCGAGAACCGTCTTCAACAGCTTGAAATTCTCGCCCAGACCATCGGTAAATCCAGAGATCGAAGCAACCAAACGCTCACGCGCTTCCTGTAGATCCACTTCGCTTTGTCCGTGCAGCCGTTCCATATTCAGCAGATAATTTTCGAAGTGCCGATAGAGTTGGTTGGCGTCCTTGAGCACAGCTTGCGGGGTACGATCAGAAGCCAACGCTTCCTGCTCAGTGACTGACAATTGGTTTTCATGGTTTTTTCTGACTCGATCAAGTTCACGCGTTAGCTCGCTGAATTGTCGGTTCAGTTGCTGGCGCAAGCTAGCGAGTTTCGTGCGATGTTCGTTCAGAGGGAAGTTGGATATATCGCTGGCCAAGCTATCGAACAGCTCTGCTTGCGCATCCAGATCTCCAATGTCGACTTGCTCAACAAGATCGAGATGTAGTGCTTTTGCGCTTTGCAAATAGATGCTTTCAACCTCTGACCCTGATACTTGGTCAGAAGAAATGACGTCTAGAAGATCCCGTACCATCCTCCATTGCCTGAGGATGCCAATCACAGCCTGATCGATTTTTGCCGCAGAATTTTGCAGCGCTTGCAGCCGCACCATTTGGTTCTCATGGCGCTCTTGCGCATCCGAAATATCTTGCTCAAGAGATGTGAGCTCTCGTAGAAGGTAGTCGCGTCGCTCGATTAACTGAGTGCGGCCATTGGGCACGCGAGCATCATTGACCGCCTGCTGGGCATGCTTGAAGTCAAACCGGGTGCGCTGGATGGAGTTGTCTACTTCGATCTGAAGGATTTGACCTTTTTGCTTATAGGTTGCATCGAACGCAGGTCCATCCTGATTGATGTATTCCTGAGCTTTAATAAGGGGCTTTTCCCACTTCACCAGATGCGACGATGCTGATGACGCGTTTTGTTGCAGCAGCGCGACACGAGTATTCAGCTCGCTGCAGATTGATTTGATTTGTTCCAGCAGTGTTTCGCATTCGTCACAAGCGTCCTGAGCATGCTCCACCTCTTTTGCAATGGAGGTCGCCCACTCCCAACCACCTAATGTTAAAAACTCCTCTGCGGCCTGGATAATTGGCAGTTGCGAAACGCGCTGGTGAAGGATTGGTAATTGTTTAGCTATGTCGCTCAACTCGGTCTCGTGTTGCGCTTTACGATCGCGGATCCATGAAAGTCTTGTCGCACCGCCTTTATCCAGAAAACGACAGGTGGCATCGATCCATCTAGAGCTCTCTGCAGATGCACGCAGTTCGAGCGTCGGTAGCTGATCCCTTAACCACTTAAGTTCCTGAGCGAGGGCGGCCAAACTCTCTTCAGTTGTAATCAGCGTTTTTTCACCACCATCACAGAGAAATTCAGTCGCGCTGCGAATTAGGAGAATGACCTTTTCGCTACGTTGCTCCTCCAGTTCTCTGAGTCGGATTTCCACGGTTCTTAAACTTTGTCGAGCCGAGAACAGAGCAACAGGGGCTTGTCGCTCAAACGCGGTACAGGCGAGCCGGATGAGATGGCTGGTTTCAGACTCTGGAGAAAGATCGGCGTATTCGTTTTCCAGCGCTTCTACCTGGGGAGCCATGCCGGCAATCTGTCTGTCCAGGCTAGCTTTGACGTTTTCAATCTCGGCTGGGTTGATTAGGGCCCTGGCTTGTAGGGTCGGAGCTCCAATCATAAAAGAGTAGGTCAAGCCATGTTTTTCGGTGAGATCACCCTGATGACAGAATCGAATCAACTCCGACTCGAAAAATATGGGTGCCTCCAATCCCGCGGCATCAAGCGCTTTCAAGGCCGCATGCGCAGCTTCAGTGTCGCTGACGACTGGAGCGTGTAAGACTTGAGAAAAATGCACGAGGACCTGCGCACGTCGCTTTGGAGAAATCTCCAGGTCCTCAATAATCTGATGCACTCGTGGCAGGGTCTTACCGACGCAGCTCAAGACTTCTTGGGCAATGCTGCCAGCTGCTGCCCGGGCCTTCTCGAGCTCGGCGCGTTGTCGTTGAAGATCTTCCAACTTCGCCGTCTTTTGGTCACGCATGCGGCCGCACAGAGGCAGGCGCTTTGCCCGTGATGCCGCAGTAGAACTTGCATTCTCAAGATTGCCGAAGCGCGATTCAAAATCCTCTGCGGCTTGAACGAGCGGATCTAAGGCCTCAATGTCGGCAGAGAGCGCGTTCTTTTCTCCGGTTCGCTGAGCAAACTCATCAGCAAGCGTACGTTCCAAATCTGGGACATCCGAATTGATTCCAAAGCGACGGTGTACGGTGTTAAGTGCCTGGAAACCGTCTTTCAGCTTAACCAGCTTGATCTGTGTCTCTTCCTGACGTCTAACGGCATCTTTTTCTAATGCGTAGCCCGCCTCAAGGTCACGTCCAACGTTGCTTGCAACTGTGTGTGGATCCTCATCGTTGAAGCGCGAGTGATAGTGCTCGACATCCCCAAGTAGGCCTGCAAGTGTCTGGTCTTCGAGTTCGAGCTGTTCAATCGTTGTTTTTAACGCTTCATGCCGGCGTTCGGCGGAGGAAAGCTGTTCTTGAACGAATGCCTGGAGCCCATCAGCGGATTCGCCCGGGAAGGCAGCTTCAAAGAGCTTAACTTTTGGGAGCAGCGTGGTGACTTGGGTGTGTTTCGACTTCGCAATCGAGAGCGTTAGTTGGGCGGCCTCGTTCGAGGTTTGCGCCTCCGCATACTCCCAGGTCGATGTAGCCTGATCATCCGTCGCACGCTTGAGCGCTGAAGAAGCTTGGTCATTCAGTAGAATCAGTTCGTTGCGGACATCGTCCGGCATGCGATTTGGAAATTCCTCTTCCATGTCACTATGGGCGTCGCGATATTCTCTCAGTTGAGCGTGGTGCAGTTTATGAGCTTCTCGCGCGTTTATTGCATCGTCTTGTTGTGCAAAAACTTTCGATTGAGTCGCTAGTGGTTCCGCCAGCTCATCCCCGGAAAAAAGGCTGCTTTGACGCATCGTCGAGAGCGCAGTTTCTGCAGCTTGCATATTTTGCAGTTGGTCCTGCAGCTGTGAATGCTCTTCGGCGCAATCGAACCTCCTTTTTTTCTTTTCTTCTATGCTTTTTTTTAGCTGCAGTTGCTCCTGCGTCAGGCGATTTGCGGCGCTGCGCAACGAATTGGGTTCGCCGGTCGTTGTTTGCCAATCAAAGGCATAGTTGATGGCTCGTTTGGCCTTATCAGTATCCCAATTCTCGGCGAAGCGTTTTCGATTTTCGATCAACACTAGTACTGCTTCCCGACCATAACCACGATTAGGCGCCCCTCGCTCCAATGAGCCATGGTAGGTAGGTTTTTCAATGACTTGATGCGGTTTCAGCATCACTGATGGGAGTTGTTTTTCACTTGCTTCCTGATTGATCAGCTTGGCTTCGCTGGCAAAGATTTCGGAGATGACTTTGTCTGGAATTAGCCAGGTGCCATCTGAGCAGACCAGTCGATCTGCGATGAATGCGGTATCTGGGCTCTGAGTGCGCAGTGGCTGCGGGATACCAAGGATGGGATCTTTTTCAACGATTTTCTGGATAAAAGCCGCTTCGCTGAACGAGGCCGCAATTGTTCGCGAGAGATCACCTTGTGTAGTCAGATAGGCGTCCGCTTTTTCCTTCACAACCTCAAGACCCTCAAAGACGAAGCGAGCTTCTTTGACCGCTTTAGCGCGATCCTCAGCTTTGCGCTGCGCAGCAAGAACGGGTCGCGCGCTCTCAAGAAGGGTGTCTTCAAAGCGATATTCTCCCTCTTCGCCGAAAACATCCATGCAGTTGACCAATACTTCCGGAGCGATATGGGTGTAAAAGAAAGCAGAATCGTAATCCTCACCGTTGCGACGTTGCACCTTGAAAAAGTTTTCTGCGCCGTCCCCACCTCCTGCTTTTTGATAGTTCACGAGCTGGTGAATCAGGCTTGGATCAAAATGACGATGGATAAAGCGTTTCCAATCAACAACAGGCAGGTTGAACGCGACGCCATCGCACCCCTTAAGCGTTGTCAGAAATTCAGCATTGGAGATCATCCTTTTAAGGTGCCCGTTGATGTCAACGACCGGGCATTGCTCAAGGTGCCCCAAGTAATGATAAAAATGGAGCTCCTCGTCGGAAAAGCCATAGAAACCGATCACGTATGCCTCGCCTCGTACGGCATCACCAATCAAGCCTGGCTGAATGAATTCAGAAACATCCTGATATAGAACCTCAATACGAACGTGGCTCCACAAGCCGCGGCGTTTAGGTGCTGCACGTTCACGACTCTCTGCAACAAAAGTTCGATCTCGTGTGAGGATGGCGTAAATGGCTTTGTTCGCTGTGGATTTACCCACGCCGTTGGTTGCGACAATTGCTGTGCTCAGGCCTCGGGCGTTTATCGCTACATGGCGCCAATGAGGGATCCACTGCTGTTCGGAAGGACGCCGGTTGTCCAGATTGAGATAGTTACTGATTTCGATGCGATTGATGACTGACATTTTGCCGCTCCCGCTATTGAGCTGGAGAAACTTCGGTTTCTGGAGTAACGACCGACAGCACAGCCTCTAGCCCTGCAACTTCGAGGCTACCAGCGTGTCGTCGGAAATTTGTCGCGACATCGACTGCAGACCAGAGGGTTTGCCGATAACCTTCCACGCCTGGGATTGGTTCGAGGACTCCCAGGTTGAGCATGCTGCTGAAGAATACTTTCGTGCGATTTTCTAGGGCGCCATCGCTGAGGTTGGTCAACACGTCGTGGACAAATTTTTGATGTGGTTCAGTTGCGGGCTCCGCCCTCACGCGAAGCTGCTCGACACGTCGCTGTGCTTCTTCTAGCAGTTGCTCGAGATCTACGGAGCTATCCTTAAAAGCACTGATCGCTTCGATAGGTCGGTTATCGATCGTGTACAGGAAGTAGAAGAGCGTAAGCAAAAAGAAGGTAGCCCAGACAGCCGCAGCGTTTGAAGTTTCCGATCTCCGCTCATCGATAAGCTCCATCAGCAAGGCGCTTGTTTCCAGGTGCTCAGGGGCTTGTTGTAGTGGATCACGAACAGCTACGTAGATTCGCCCGGTGTTTGCAAGGCCGATGGCAGAGGCGTCCAATACCTGCATTCGAAGACCTTGAGTTCGCAGGAAATCTTCGAGGTCAGATGTGCGACCATACTGGTGCTCCAAGATGTCTACGGCATCTTTTTCCTCTTGCAGACGCCGACGTCCGGTGAGCGCAAAGCTGTAGAGTGCTCGACGAGAAACGAGTTGATTGAATATCAGCCCGATTTCTTCAGCAGTCATAGCGCCTCCGTGGGAGCATTGCGTAGCTGGATAGCCAAATCAGAGACGAGTATTTGGTAGTTCCCCAACTGCTGCTTATGCAGGCCTGGAAAACAGATAACCTCTAGTTCAATGGCCCGCTCGAGTGGTTCGCTGATGACATATAAACCCAGTATGCCAACGAGATCTTCGAGAGTATCGATTGGAAGGTTGCCTAATTGCGGGTGAGCAAGCAGCTCTCGAAGGCGAACAGGGCCCTGGCGCACCGCTTCTATGATTACTGCGGCATGCTGCTTAAGCCACGAACCCAATGCTTCACTTTGATGGGCTTGCTTAGGATCATCATTGAACACCACATCTTGAGGTACAGGAGCATCTTCTGCAGTTTCAACCGATCCAATAAATGGTGTGACACTGGCGAACTGGCTGCGACGAACCCAGCCGCAGCAGCCCCCGAGCAAGCTTTCCATAGCGCTTATCGAAGGCGGAGCATCAAGGAATTCAGTGATGATGTTGTCAAACCGCAGCACTCCTAATCGTTGGCGTCGAGTTCGTTGAAGATCGGCTAGCAGGTTTGCCCAGTTGCGGTTAAGGCTTTCCGTTGCTTGGTGAATGACTTTCAATCGACGCCGGATCGTGCCCAACGAAACTGCTTGATCAGGATGATCCTGGCGGAACTGTTCGAGTCGCTCCTGTACCGGTTGGCTTTGCAGGAGCTCCAGTGCAGCCAGTGCAGCGATGAGAGATTGTTGGAGCATCTCTGTGAAATGTTGGCGACGGTTTTCGTATTGCTCGGCCATTTCTTCAATGGACGGGCTTTCGCGGATCTGAGTCAGTTGCTCATTGAAAAGCCGCAGGGATGAAAGTATTTCCTGGCTGAGACGTGGGATTTCGTCAAACAGCCCGCTCTGCAACGCTCGGGAAAGCGTTTCAATGTGCTTATCTTCGTACAGCCAGTCACGCCGATGCTTCAATACCTTTAAAAACAATCTTCCGGCTTCAGAGAGCTTAACCCTGTCCAACCGAGCTTGATATCGAACGAGGCGAGACCAGGAACGGGTTTGACGGCTTTCAGTGTTTTCCTCAGTTCGAAAGCGGATTTCTCGATCCCTGTCGAGAAATCTAGCGCAAAAACGCACCTCCTCTGCGTTGAGGTCCCTCAGTGTTTCTCGCATGTGTTCAGACAACACATGAACAGGAACGAATTCGTTGCTGCCATCAATCAGACGCCGCTCCAGCTGACCAAGCAACTTGCCTGCCACTAGCGCGCGGCGATCAGCGCCGTCTTGGGGGTGAGGCGCAGAGATATGCGAAGAGTCCGATTCGACGCGTGCGCACTGGAGATCCGCCAATCGCGAGGTGAGGGCGGTTATCAGCACATCCGCAGGCAGCTCTATCGCATCCATCGGTGACACTCCCCGATTTTTGGTCAGTCGTTTTAACCGACTGATTTTCAGTAAAGCACCGACTTGCAGGAGTTCAAGGTCAGTCGCCTAAAACGACCTATATTGTTAATGTAAGCCTTCATCAGGAGGTGATCAGTGAGCGTGGATTCTTCTCTTTTTACGATTAAGACGCCGTTGCGGCGGCGAGAGGTCGCTGTGCATATGGCGGAGCGATCTCGAGGCAATTGGTTTTCGCAGCAGCGTTTACGGTTCATCGAAGCGCGCCTTTTCTGGGCGGGAAGGATTAATCGATCCGACCTGATGGACCACTATTCAATCCATCGTTCCGTGGCTTCAGAAGACTTGGCGGAGTACCGGCGTTTGGCTCCTCGCAATGCTGTCTATGACCGTAGCAACAAGGTCTACCGTGCAGGCAAGCGCTTTCTACCGATTTTTGGGGCTCCCGCTCTCCAGGGGCTCTTTGCACACAGCGTACTCGAGGATGGACTGCCAGGACCGCGTCCACCGTTTGAATTAGTACCATCCCCGAATCGGGCAGCGGATCCTGGAGTTGCTCGTAATATCATCGCTGCAGCTCAAACAGGTTTTGCCCTAAAGGTGTTCTACCGCTCGATGGAAACTCCTGCCGGACATTGGCGATGGATTGAACCGCATTGCTTAGTATCAGACGGGCACCGATGGCATGTCAGGGCTTACTGCCGAGAGAGGAGCGGATTCAGAGATTTTGTTTTAGGACGAATGGAGATCGCAGATGAGACAGCTCCGCGGACAGTCGATCCCATTACTGATGTGCAGTGGCATGAATTTGTCGAGGTTGAAATTCGTCCTCACCACAAACTGAATCGGGCTCAAGCTAAGCTGGTTGCCGCGGACTTTGGAATGTCTAACGGCAGAGCAACATTCGATTGTCGACGTGCGCTTCTCTGGTACGTGTTGGTGAACCTAGGCCTGGATGAAGAACGTTCGCCTCCGCGACAGTTGATTGAGCTAAGTGACCCAGATCTACGCCAGTACGCGGGATTTCACTAGAAAAACCAGCGCTTTTGAAAGATCGTGAACTCTTGAATGGGATACCATTCGGAGCATTCGACCTCTTAGCAGCGCACAGAATGCAACGTTGCTTTGATGGAGATTGCGAGCCATTCAAGGTTGGTAAAAAACCTGGATGCAGACAATGTCATCAACGGACAGTAACGCAAAATAAGGATAAGTAATGGCTAGGTTTGTGGCGATTCCGGTAAAACAAGGAGATGCGTTTTACCTGGAACGTGAGAAATTTTCAGTTCTAGTCGATGGTGGAAAGGGACGCAGGCGTTTTGCTGATTTGTTCATGTCCACCGTCGATCATCAAAGTGTGAACGTGATTGTCTGTACGCATAATGATGCTGACCATATTCGAGGGCTGCTGGGTTACTTATCCTCCCCGCTTCATTGCGATGAACTCTGGTTACCTGCGCAATGGCTAACGTTAATTTCAAGCGTTTTGCATCATCCACACCATAAGTTAAATCAACTTATGGAGGACATCGAACGCTTTTGTGAAACACACCCAGTTTTCGATGAGGATGCGGAGTTCCCTCTGGATAGTATGGTCAATGGTGAGTCATTTCCAGGGCTTCAAGAGGAGAGGCAACGGGATACCGAACGAATGGAGCCTTTGAAAAATGAAATCAGATGGTTCCATTGGGAAGGCGCGAACCTGACGCATAGCCGAACCCAATACGAGTGGCTGAGATCATTGGACAGAATTAAATATGTCAGTGGCGCCTACCACACGTATTTCGAGGGGAGGCGCCACTTCGGCACTAATACGAGTAGTCCCGCCATGGCTTTGTACCTCGAAGCGTTGGAGGATCTCAGCAACGTCGCAGAACTGTTGTTACTAGCCTTGCAAAGGAACATCCCCATTCGTTGGTTCGCGTTTTCACCGAGCGCACCCGGCGGCGGGCGAAAAGAGTTGATCCCTCTTAACGCATGCGAAGTAGGGGGTGCACGCAGGAGCAACAGCACATTCACTGAGTTGTGCCTTTCCAAATCAAACCGAGAAAGTCTGGTGTTCTATTCCCCAGTTGATAGCGCAGCCCCAGGTGTGCTGTTCAACGCCGATTCAAACCTGAAGGGGATTGCCGGACTCTCCGGTTTAGACTTTTCCAACGCTATTGCTACCGTTCCTCATCATGGCTCAGAAGCGAATGCTAATGTCTATTCAATCGTGAACAACTTGGCCCCCATGGGTGTCACCTGGGTGCGGAGCGATGGAAGGTTTCGCAAGCGACCTTGCAGTGACTACATCAATATGCAGGCGAAACGGTTCTGTACGTTGTGTCGGCCTGGGACAGCGCCCTATTCACATAGTGTGGCGATGGAGTTCTACTCCGGTACGTTGGCTTGGCTAGCTCCAGCCGGGCAGGCTAGCTGTAGTTGTCACTAGTTAAAAAGGAATCGGGTGTCCTTATCGGTCCGTTCATTGATTGCAAATCGCGTTCAATGAACGCCTGTCTGCATTCGCCCGTGGCGGTTGGCTGGGCGCGCTACCAGAATGCAATCGAAAACCACCGAATGTTTCACGCAATCAATTGCCACTGATTTTCCCCCCCCTCACACACTGCTATTTAAGGGAATGACATGACTACCGCATCGAAAGGAATATCGACCGCTGTCTGCACGATGTAGCCGACGATTCCTGTGCCGCGCGTCATCATGGAACGGGCGTCTGGATCGGTCAGTGAGACCTGTTTATCCGGCGATTCATTGAGCTAGATTTCGATCGCTTGAAGCTCCTTCATTTGAGTTTTGAGCTTGGCGATTTTCTCTTCCAGCCGCACGGCGCTGGGCTCGGAAGCTGTTGGCTCTTGCCGATCGGCAGCATCAAGTGCCGCCAGGTAACGATTGATACTCGATTCAATTTCTTCCATGCGCCGTTTCAGTTTGGCGCTGGTGAAATTGCGGTCGCGGTTGTTGACTGCTTTGAATTTACTGCCATCGATGGCGACCAGATTTTCTCCAAACAGTCCCAACTGCTGACACAGCACAACGAACTGGCGACAGACGCCTCGGATGGCCTTGCTATTGTCTTTTCGGAAGTTGGCGATGGTCTTGAAATCCGGCATCAATCGCGCGGTCAACCATATCAGCTCGACGTTGCGTTGAGCTTCTCGCTCCAAACGTCGGCGCGACTGGATGCGGTTGAGATAGCCGTAGATGTAGATCTTTAGCAAGATCGCGGGGTGGTAAGCCGGCCGGCCAGTATCGGCTGGAATGGCACTTTCAAAACCCAGATTGACCAGGTCGAGTTCGTCGGCAAAGACGTCGACTACACGCACCGGATTGGTATTGCTGACGTAGTCGTCGAGGCTCTCGGGAAGTAAGGTGCCTTGGCCTTGATGTTCACCTTGGATAAAGCGCTTCATGGGTGATCCCTGCGATGAAACCCTCAGAAATCATAGCAAGGGTTCGCGAAGGCGTTTTTACACACTCTGGGCCGTTCTCTGCCTGTCGTCTCTTGTGCTTGCAATGTTCAACCGGATACAAACTGGGGGCACCACGAATGCAGGTGCCAGGTCAGTGGCAATGCAATTGGGTGGTCATGTGCGATGCAATTACGCAGTGGCTCGAAACTTCGGTTTGCGGGGCCTAAAGGTTCCTTCAGCAACGTGTTGCACAGACTTGTAGACGGTCAGAAGGTGACCGTAGTTTGCGCATCTCCGTTTAATCGCGCGTGTGGCCTTTATGAAGCTCAGAAGATACGAGTAGTAAATTTCGTCGGTTTATTTTTACCGGCGTAGGCAAGGCGATGCTGTAAGGGGGGGCACCGCGCTCGATGATTTGCACTTCCGTGAGAAGCTTCTAAGCTCCCGAAGTATCAACTCTTTGGGATGGTGGCCAACGTGCTAAAGCGAATATACATCGCACCACCACTCGCTTTCGCACGTGTCGGCGCATCAACGACACCATGTGATGCGTTTCTATGGACGTCAAACGATCTCACCCCACGCGGCGATGGGCAAACCCGGCTGCAGCCGATGTTAACCTTTGACGTGGATCAAAACGGAACGCTGACATCTCGAATACCTTCGGAAATCCGGTTCCGCGACGAAGATGGCATTCGACCCGTCGCCCCATTTTTCGAATTGCATGGCGTATGGACGGAAAAGGACGGGCAGGAACGCAGCGGTCCTTTGACAGAAGATCTTCTGGCAAAATGGGGCGGCGGACTGATAGATGTGACCTGGACCGTCGAACTGGCAAATTTAAAAGCTTATCACTACACCCGCAACCCCGGCGACCGCGTAGAGGCGCGCATGCAGGTGAGCGGTGGCAACTACGGGCGGGAGCCGTTGTTGGGAATCTCGCCCGCCGAGCCGGAACCGCTCATCCGCGCAGCGTTGCCCCTGCCGATGGGAGAGATACAGGCGCCCCGTCCAAATCCGCAGCACCCCGAAATTCGCTTACGCTTCTACCCCCCGCAGGGTCGCATCTATGGTCCAGAAAACTTCGCTGAGCGTATAGAGGAGATCGATTACGATCTCGATGTGCTGGGCGACAAACCTAATGAAGAATGGCGGGGGTTCGAGCTTCCGAAAGCTAATCTCATTGTCAATCCGCAGGCGACTTGGCCACACTTCGTATCGAGTGCGTCCACTCTCGGCCCATTTCGCGGCGCAGACTATCGCAACTCTCCGAGCGGATTACTCGCCGCGCCTGTTACAAAGATACCTTGGCTGAACGAAGAAGTGCGGCCCCGCGCATTGGGGCTCGTCGACGATGTCAGCGACGGTATCGTGAGCTGCCGTGTCCAGCTTGGCGCACAGACTTTCGAAGCGATCGCGCGCATCGTTGTCGGTCCACCAGATTTCGCCCCGGCGAATCGCCCACCAATTTCGCTTGCCGACAATCTCGCAGACAGAGAGGATCGTGCCGGAGCGCGCGAAGATGTAACGGCTTGGAGCGACGAAGAGCTCAGCGAAATCGTCACCGACATATTCGAACGTGCGTTCGAGACTTCGGATCTAATGCATCGCGATTACCAGAATTTGAGATCGGCGCGCGAAAACACCATCGTCCTGGGAGAACTCGGCGCGCGAGCCCAAGTGGATGAAGAGGATTTACCTGGCCTGCTTTGGCCTATGCCGAACGAAGCGCAGGTGCGGGCCGGTGCAGCCGATGCGATGGAGATATCCAAGGCGGGGACCCGCCAGCATCGCCGACATGCGGCAACCGCCTTTCTGGAGGATCGCATGCGCGAGAACCCGGCGTTGTTTCAAACGTGGGTCCGGCGGCCACTCGATCCTAATCCATTCTTCGACAAACGTATGCCCGCGCTTATGCGCGGTTCCGATGGACGACCGCTGCATCTTACCCGTCGACAATGGGAAATCGTGCGCGAATGGATCAGACGTTTGCAGGCCAACACGAATGCGGCGGGTGCACGCCCGCAGGGATAAATTGCATGGATACCCAACCATCCTTTCGCGTAATCGAGAGCGGCGTCGGACGCCATCTATTCGTCGTGGACGGGAGCCGGCTATACGACATTGCTGGCGACGCCACTGACGAAGCGATCCGCGCTGCTATCGAAGCGCTTTCGCCACCCGGTCGGCGACGAATCGACAATGTACCGCTTGCGCCCCCCTCGCTACAGACGCTTTCGCTCAATGTCGCGCAAGCCTGCAATATGAGCTGCGGCTATTGTTATGCGGGCGAGGGGCAGTTTGGCGGTAAAGCGCGTCTAATGCGCGCAGACACCGCGCGTGCAGCAGTCGATCGCCTAATCGCGGAGGCGGCGCCTGGCACTGATCTCGTCATTGGCTTCATGGGCGGCGAGCCCTTCCTGAACCGCGCATTACTGCATGAAATCACGCCCTACGCCGTTGAGGCCGCGCGTGCATGCGGGCATAAAGTACGGTTTTCACTCACGACCAACGCGACACTCCTGCGCCCCGAGGATATCACCTTGATGGCTGCCCACGATTTTCAGGTGGCGGTCTCAATCGACGGCGGCAGGGCTGCCAACAACGCTCTACGGCTCATCCACAACGGCGACAGCGCCTACGACCGGATTCTTGGCGGCTTGGACTTGTTTGAGAGTTACGGCCGACCGCGCCACCTCTCTGCGCGTCTCACAGTGACGCCACTGTCCCACAACTTGGTCGAACAGCTCGAACACGTGCTAAGTCTGGGCTTTGACTCGGCCGGCTTTGCGCCGGTGCTGGTTTCCCCGGACCCTAAACTCGCCTTCTCGGAAGCGGACTTCGCTTGGTTCCTAAATGAAATGGTGGAATGCGGTGAGCGCGCAAAACGTTCCATTATCTGCAAGCGCCGTTATCCGTTTTCGAACTTCGAGACTGCCCTGCAGCAGCTCGAGCGCGGCTCGCATCGTCCGTATGCGTGCGGCGCCGGTGCGGCGTATCTTAGTGTCAACGCCGATGGCGAACTGTTCGCCTGCCACCGCTTAGTAGACGATAAGGACTATCGATTCGGCGATGTTTGGAGCGGAAGCGACTACGAGGCCCGCGCACGCCATCTCGCTGCCAGCCATGTCGATACTCAGCAGCCCTGTCGATCATGCTGGGCTCGCTACCTGTGCGGTGGGGGCTGCCACCACGAGGTTAAGCATCGAGGTAGGCCTGGTTGCGACTATATCCGTGGTTGGTTGGAGTTCTGTCTCGCCGCCTACTGCGAAGTGAAGCAGCACGCGCCCGAATACTTCGAACACCCACAATCACATTTTTCAGCGCAGCCAGACGCCGCGACTTCGACGGGGAACGATACATGACGTCAAGCGACCCGAAGCAGTTTAAGCTCTACCCTCGCAATCTCACAGCGCACGCAGATATCGTGGTGGCTGGGAACCCCGTGACTTCGCGGACTGAATCCGGAGTGGAGAATTGTTTTCCTGGCCTTGAATTCGATCAACGCAACTTGGACAAGCGGTTCTTTCCCGGACTTGTTTTCGAGATGCACCACGCCTCCGGGATAATCTTGCGCGAGTTCGACGCTGACGGCCCGGCGGGCGGACTGATCGAACCGCACGAAATCGGCCAGGGCGTGTTTCTTGCGTACATCCAAGGTATGTTCACGTCGCGAACAGCGGGGGCCACGCCACGTCCACGCATCATCCCTTTCATGCCACCCGCAGGACTGGATTCTTGGCGCTTCGTGCGCGACCTCGAACCAGGCCAGGTCGGCGTATTGCTTTGCGATGAGAACGCATTTTCCCAGATAGGGAGCGGCGCCATCAGCTTCGATAACGTGGAACTGCTGTTCAAGGATCGGCGGAACCGCCCCGTAAATGTACCGAACGGCAAGATCGTCATGCTGTTCGGGGAGCGCACGCGCTACCTCGATAGCGAAGGGGTCATTGCGCCCTCTGCGGCGGCAACGGGTGAGCTCACGCAAAGCCTTTGCTCTCCTTGGCAGTACGATTTTGCTGATTGCGGCTGTTTCTATTGGGCATCTAATAAGCCAGATCTGGTCTCAAACGAAGCGCAGCCTGAATCTTTGCTGAACTTCCAGCGGCGCAATCGGACACCCGAAAGCGATGCAGCGGTAAAGGCAGAGGACTGGCTGTTAAGCCATGGCCGGCAGTGGGATGGAGACGCATTGATCATGCGCCACGTCGAGACGATGATGCACTGGGAGGCTTTGCCATTCGTTATGGCACGGAGTGAAACTGATCGCTATGTGCCAACTCCGCAACAGCCTGCGAAGAAGCCGCTCAGCCGATCTGAGATTGTTGATCGCCTCAGGAAACTGGCGAGTGTCGAGCACGCGCTAGCTGTAGAGTACCTCTATGCGCACTATTCCTTTGGTTTGCCTTCCACCAAGCCAGTCGGCGCTACTCCGGACCAGGCGCGCTCTTTCCGGGCGGCTTCGGAAATCTTCCAGGTCGCTGTGGACGAAATGCGGCATCTGCGCGCCGTCAACGAAATGCTGATCAGCCTAGGCGAAGAGCACGTACTTGAGCGGGCCAGGATTATCGGCGAAGACTTCGACGGACCAGGTACGGGCTTTAAGCACAATTTCGTGCTGCGTCCTTGCACTTCAGATCACCTCGATTGGTTCATGGAGGTGGAGCGAGCGAGCCAAAGCAACGGCGAGGCTGATCAAAGCACGATCGACGGAATGTACACGTTGATCCTCTATAGCGTCGAGACGAGCAACGACTTCACGCACGCGGAGAAGCAGAGGCTGTCGCACCTCGTCAAAATCATAATCGACGAAGGCATCGATCACTACAAACGGTTCGGCGTCGCTAAGGAAGCCCTATCGGGGCTAAGCCCCGCCCAATATCTGAAAGTCCCGGACAAACGACCAAAAGCGAAGCCGATAGGTACATCGGATCGAGCGTTGCAGGATGTCGTCGACGCTGCCTACCTAGTTCTGCTGCGCTCACTAGATTACGTGTTCCAACTGGACGACCAACAGCGTGGCGCGTTGTTGGAGTCGGCTCGACGGGCCATGTACAACATGGACGACGCAGCACGCTCGCTTGCAGCAAGAGGTATCGGCGCCTTGTTTGATTACAAGCGTGTCGGGTCCGTCAGGACGCCGGTAGCGGGCGCGGGAATGCCGGTAGCGGGAATTGTTCATGGAGCACTCACTGAAGCCCTCGACCCTGTGGATCAACTCGGCATCCCTCTCATAACCGCGCTCGATGCGCTTGACGCGGCTGAGTCAGGAGCAAACGATTTGGCGCGGCGCATGCGCGATCGACTAGACACCATGCAACGTGAATTCCGCACAGTTACGGAGTCGCGCGGATGACTCTGCGGATCCGCGTCGAGGGCGCCGGGGTGGCGGCATGGACTGCTGCAGCGCTACTGGCGCGGCGGGGATGCGCTGTTAACGTTCATGCAGAGTGCGGCGCACAGGAGCGTATTGTCGCTGTTCCTGCGAAGACGGTGGCGCTGTTCGAGGATTGCCTCGGCGTCGCGATCGAGGCGATGACGCCTTCACGCTGGGTCGAAAAGCGCTGTGTCGCATGGGAAGGCCGGGATCTGACAGGTATCCCTGCTCGCGCGCTTGTTTGTGACGCCAGTGCTCTGGCGGAAGCCTTGCGTGTGCATTTCATCGACGAGATGGACGCGTCTCTGGAGCACGAATGGGTCCTGTGCGCAAAGGGACGCACCCGCGGGGATACCGTGGTGGAGGCAGGAGTTCGGCGTGCGGTCGTGGGCCGGATGGAGATACCGGATGGCTTTCCCAATGAGGCGATGGTCGTCGCCGCTACGCCGGGCGGTTGGATCTTCGCAGTAGTGAGACCCGATGGCGATCTTGCAGTGGTGTCGATCGATCCTTCGATCGAACTGGTGGCGGAAACTGTGCTGCGCGAGTCTGTGGATTTTCTCTGGCCAGGGTTCGGGGCGCAAGTGCTCGTGCTCGGCGCCGGTACAGCAGCACCGAGCTTTGATCGCACCTGCGCGACGCAAGGGCGTATCGCCTTGGGCGATAACGCGCTGGCCCTAGATCCGCTACGTGGCGACGGAATCGGTTTTGCCGTACGCGGAGCTTTGTTGGCGCAAGCAGTGCTGGGCGCCATCGCGAGCGATGGCGCTATCGAAGCGCGTCTTGACTATTATCGCGACCGCCTCTCCCACGTTTTTTTGGGACACGTACGAGGTTGTGCAGCGCATTACGAAGCGGCATGGAACGAACCGATCTGGCGGCGTGAGATCGTGCTCATGAGGAGCGTTCTGCGGCGAATCCCAATGGACAATAAGTTTCGGTTTCGCCTGATCGGCAAAGAATTGAGGAGCACGTGAGACTGAACGGGAGGTAGCGGTGAACATTGCAACCGAAACAGGGAAACGCAGGTCGGCGAGAGCTAGGGCCGTAGGGCCGGCTATTACTAGCAATGCAATCGTACGCGCCATTGAGGTGACGCAGTCGATCCAGTCGATCGAAAACGAAGTCCGCCTGATCGCCGACAAAGCGACGATCATGCGGGTCTATCTTGACCCAACTATGGTACCTCTAGGCGTTCGTCTTGCTGGCGAGGCAATGTGGCGCCGCGATGGTGGTGGCATGTCCTACCTACCGTCGATGAATCGTGTGACCTTCGAGTCTGCAGCGCCTAGCCTACTCGACCAGCGGTTCGATGTCGGAATGAGCCTGAACTTCACCCTCCCAGCGGCCGCGATCCGGTCCGGGCGACTCGAACTCGCCCTTAACCGCGTGTTCGTTCCCGGCGGTCAGGAGATAGCTGGCGCGGGCCCGCTGACACTGAGTCTGAGGTTCGAGGCAGCCCCGATCATGCGCGTGCGCGCGATCGGCTTACGTTACAAGCGGTTTTCTGACCCGACAGTACTAGTTTCACCCGACGCCGTGCACTTCGCGTACATGAAGTCGTACCTGATAAGGGCTTATCCAATTGGCGCTCTGGACTGGTCGCAAATAGTCATCGACGCCGATCGCCTGCGTGCGCCGTTTCTTGAGAATGCCTCCGACATCGCCAATGCACAGCTAACCATTATCCGCACACAAGACGTCGCCGGCGGAGTTCATCCACGGACGCACTATTACGGTCTCGTCGACAATGATCGTGGTGCCGCGAAATGCACGATGCAGGGAAGCGCGGTCTTGGACACTGCAACTAACATGTTTGAATTCGTGGCAAGTGGTCCTGCAGGAAGGCCAAACGGGTGGACTGGCGATAACGATGGCAGTTTCGCGGACTGGTATACAGCTCATGAACTAGGACATACCTTCCAGCGCCGTCATCCAGGTTTTCCCAACATTCCGCAAAAAGAAGGTTACCAGCCGAGAGACCCCGACGACTTGCCCGGATTCCCGTATCCCGACGGTTTGATCACATCTGCAGACAATCGTTATGTCGGTTTTGATGTCGGCGATCCTGCACTAGGTTTACCGATGCAAGCGATACGCGGCGACTTGCATCATGACTTCATGACTTACGCCGACGACCAATGGGTGTGTAAGTACACCTATGACGGTATTTACGACCGGTTGATTGAAGAGAAACGCCAGTACGGCGCTTAACCGTGCAGGCGCTGGAGAGTTTCCCATGAGCGTAAAACACATCAATATCGTTGCCACGGTGGATCTCAAAAAGGGCCTAGGCGAGATTCTGTACGTCAACCCAGTCCGAGCCGAAGCAGGCGCGGATCCTTCAGAGTTATTTGCTGGCGCTTCACCACAAGGCATGGCGCCTTCAGGAGTAGTGGCCGGAGCATTGGCGGTACATGTCGGTGCGGCACACTTCATAATTCGCATCGAAGATAAAAACGGCGCCGTACTTACGCAGATCATTCCGCATATCAAAACCTCTAAGTGCAACTTGCGGCGGTCAAGCGACATTGAGCCAGAAAGCGTGGGAGCAGTGGCGAAGAAGCAAACCACGACCGGAATGATCAATGAGTTTGTTCCTTTCGTTGAAGGGATGAAAGCCGTCGTTCTAATGCATGATGGCAAGGAGGTAAGCCGCTTCCAAGATGGCACCGCTGCGAAGCTTGGTGCGGGCATGGGGCTCGCCTTTCGCGAAGCGGTCGATGGGGCGGCGCATCGACTTAGCGTGAGCGCGGTGGCTGAAACATTGCCCGAGCAAGGTGTCACGTTCACGGTGCAAGTTAAGCCAGAGGGCACGCAAGCTTGGCAGACCATTACTGTCGGTCGCGAGCGTCCCGACATTCAGTTGGATCGCAACCAATTTCCAAGCGCCAGGAAGGCGCGCGTGCGCATTCTGCGTAGCACCGGGTTCGACGACGAAATCTTCGCCGAGGAAGAAGTGAAACTCGATTTCTGAGAGGTCGGTTATGGCTAGATTGAAGGCGTCGGACATAAAGTCAGTGGCGATCTATCCGCCGATCGGGCTCGCCCGCGTGGGCAACGCTGCTGGCGACGATGAGTTCATGTTGGCGTCCGAAGTGATCGGAGGGTTGCCCGATACGCGTGGGGGCTTTCGCGCAGGCGATGGACGCATCAAGCGGCAGGCCATACGGTTCCGTATCTACGCCACGCTTCGTGACGGTAGCGTTGTTGAGGTGACCGCTGCCAGCGGCGCCAAAATCGCATGGCGCGTCGAAATCGCAAACATCAAGGCTGGCTGGTACAGTTTTCTTCAGGCGATGGATCTTCCGGAAGAACTGTCGAAGCCGGCGCCGCGCCGCAACGCCAATGAACAGGATCGGGACGCGCTCGATATTCGGCCCAGCCCCCGCACAATCACTGGCAGGAATCTTTCCGGCCAAGGCTTCATGTTCGATGACGGCACCTTCTTTGGCAAGCCGGTGTATCTTGGCGAGTTACGCACAGACGAAGAGGGCCGGTTAATTTTCCTCGGCGGGCGCGGCACCTCGGAGCCGAAGCTGACCGGCACGCATCCGACCACGTTCGCCAACAACGAGCTCTGGCACGACGACGTGTCCGATGGCACGGTTCGGGCTACAGTGACAATCGATGAGCGATCCTTTGAGGCGGAGCCAGGCTATGTCACGGTAGCACCGCCAAACTTCGCACCTGGGCTGTTCGGAGTCGTCACTATGGACGATGTGCTCCGCGACCTGTTCATCTCTGAAGGCATGCTCCCTACGCCTACAACGACGAGCTTCACCAGGGACATCTGGCCGATCTTCGATCGCATGACTGGACTTGGCTGGGTCAATCACGGCGCATTCGTGACGCACGGCATGGGTTCGCCGCTGAATGCTCGTGACCCTGCCGTGATTGCACGCCTCACCGACGCCAGTCCCCACGCGGCAGACTGGCGAGCCGCGGTGGTCAGTCTCTTCCTTACGCCCGAACACATCGGCGGCGTTGATCATGCGCGCTTGCCGCAAGTTTTCGGCGACGCTTATGGCGAGGATGACAAGGGATTCAAGTGGAAGCTGGAGCGTCTTGCAGTCAAACCGACAATGTATGAGCACCTCAAGCGTTGGCGCGATGGCGCATTCGACTCTGACTGGCCGGGTGCCCCGCCGGTGCCGATCTCATTTGCATCGCTGAGCGCGGAAGAGCAGATCGAGCATTTGAATCGTGCCGCCCTACACGAGTGCCTTGGAGGCCCTTTCCATCCGGGAATAGAGCTAACCTGGACGCTGCGTCATCGAGCGATGTGGAAGGCGCCGTACCGGCTCAAGCTGCTCGCCGAAGGTGAGCGCACGCGGCAAGACTTTGGCGGGACGTTGACGCCGGAGGTTTGCCTGAGCGGGGATGGGCCGCTTTCTGCGGTCGGTCCTGGTGCCTTAACGCGTTGGCTTGGCGTTCCTTGGCAGACCGACGAAGCATCGTGCAATTCGGAAGCGGAATATTCGCCAAGCCTTTACCTATCGATGCCGACGTTCTGGGGCGCTCGCGTACCTGATCAGGTATTGAGCCAGGAGGCTTGGAATCGTGCCAGCGCGGTAGGAGCATCCGACGCGCAGCGCCTGAAGCATTTCTTTTTCCGCGAGGATTGGCTACGTGACATCCGAGGAACCGGCTATCTCAACCGCATCGCGAACATTGTGGACGAGTGGTGGCGGCTGGGTCTGGTTACACCGCGCGAGACAGAACTGGAAATGCAGGCACTCGGATTGCCGGCACAAGTGCATGTAGAGTCCGAGCGCCCCATGGAAATTGTGGGTTCTAACGAAAAGATCAAACTGATCGCCGCAGTTGAAGCGTTGGCGGGTGCGGGTGCGCCGGCTGCTGGTGTACAACCGGACACAGCACCGCCAACCCCGCCACGTCGCTCCTACAAGCGCGGCGAGGTCTGACAACTGTGGCGGCGCCCCACGAACTCTACGATGTGGCTGTGGTCGGCGCCGGACCAGCCGGCGCAATCTCCGCATGCCTTTTGGCGCAAGCAGGCTTGCGCGTCGTTTTAATAGATCGTGCACGCGCGATGGCATGGCGTCCAACGGAAATGCTCGCGCCAGCAACCTTGCCGCTGCTCCAAGCGTTGGGTCTTGCGGAGGACCTTGCGAATCCTGCCTTTGGCTGCGCGTGTACGGCGCACGGCATACGTCGCAACTGGGGTGGGCGAGAGGTTGTCGACGATTTCATCCGTCATCCGGGGGGCGAAGGCTATTTCATCGACCGGTTCAACTTCGACCGGCTCCTGCGTCAGCGCGCGGTGTCAGCCAACACCGATCTATTCCTAGGCTGCAAAGTCGCCTGCGCAGTACGCAACGGAGGCATCTGGAGTCTTGGTTTTTTGTCTGAAGCGCCGACTAAACACATTAGCGCACGCTTTCTTATCGATGCGACGGGGCGGGCGGCGTCTCTAGCGCGCCGTCTGGGTGCCTTACGAAGGACTAGTGATCGCTTGGTCGCTTTCGTCGCCAGCGCGCCGGCCAGTCCGGTGCGAGGTTGGCTCATTATCGAGGCTAGATATGAGGGCTGGCGATATGAAGCCGACGGTACCGCCGTCGTAATAAGCGATAGCACAGCGGGGCGACATACACACAGTCCCGCCTTTGACGCGTCGAGCGCATGGCTTGATACAGCATCTGGCGAGGGCTGGATCGCCGTTGGCGATGCGGCTTGTGCCTTTGATCCAATCGCAGGGCAGGGGCTGTTCCAAGCGCTCGCCAGCGGTCGCGCCGGCGCAGATGCGGTTTGCGCGTGGTTCAACGGTAACTTGGACGCATTGCAAAATTACGCCTTCCAGGTGCGCGGGACGTGGCGGCATAGCGAAGCGCAGCGGTTGTCGGTATACACCTCGGAGCAGCGTTGGCGAGAAGCGCCGTTCTGGCGGCGGCGTGCGCAAGCGGCAGCAATATTTGCTAGTCTGTGAAAAGGAGCTTCTTTTGGCTTGTAAGATCCCGCCGTAGAATTCCTCCTCTGCTGGGCGTTGCTTGCCTAGCGGCCATTCCGGATGAACCCTCCGACAAAAAACCAGGGATATTTCCTCCGACGTGCTTCGCCCCCGCTTGGTTGTGAAATGACCGAGGAGAAGCTCGCTACGCTTGACAATCCCTTTGCGGCACAATTGCTGTAGCTTCCGTACGAGTATCGTCAGTGCCCCAAAACAAGGTTTTCTTGCTTTTGGTGAATAGATCCGGCGCATTTCACCGTTGAATTCACGGTCGAAACCATGGTCACAGTAGACCGCGTTTCAAGGCTAGCATTCGGTAAACGTGCCGGGAAGAGGTCAGTTTTGAGCGAGGCATCGCGAAGTCGCCTGAACGAGCCCCATGAAAGACAGGACACCGTTTCCCCCTTACGATAAGGGATAACCGTGTAGGATTAGCTTGTTTGAGCGTGCCTCACACCCTCCTTGCATGGACCAGAATTGGTCCATGCGGACAACGATTGAACGACGTCGCTCCGGCTTCTGGGGCGGTAGGCTGAATCCCGGTAATGCCACATTTGCCGGACTCTCGAAACTCAGTCTCAAGTCAGCGCTTTTGCCCGTGCACGCAAACCAAACCCAGTGGAAATAGGGGGGCGGTCAGGTTGGGCGCACCCAGATCCATGGCTAAGTTTTCGATTTGGTTATGAATTGCACATAAGCTCCGCTATTTGATCAGCGCTAGCATCTTGGCGTGAGAAGGTCAGGCTGCCTTCAATGACGCTTCCGTTAAATCGGTACATGCCCCAATAGCTGAGCATCCCGCCCCATCCACGATGCCCTCCGTGAACGCTTTTCTCCCCTGAAAAAATCCACACAATTTCGAGCTCTTGTGAATCGAGATAGGAACGAAACGCGCCGTAATCAACGACGGCGGCACTGTCTCCTGGCTCGTCTATAGAAGGGTCCTTGAAGAGGATTGTTCCATCGGCGGTTGCATAGGACAGGGAGCGACCCTCGGCCAGCCGTAGGTCCAGACCATGGATAAGCGCTGGCGCAGGGACGGTGAGAGTGATGCTATCTTCTATCGAATAATCGTGGCCAGACCGTTCCATATGCCAATCTGCAACTGTGGCTTGGACTTCTACAGGATTACTCCTTCCGACCTCCCAGGTCCCGTCTACGTTTGAGAACGCGGGGTGCCACGGGTACTCTCCCAAGTACCCACGTTGGAACAGATCGAGCGAGGGGAAAGGGTCTCTTTCCTCCTCCGTTGCAATCACAGTCTCAAGCCTTTGCCGCTCACCACGAGGGACTATCATTGATTTGAGTTTGTGCCAGCTCATTCGTTGATATTCACGTGACCCATTAACCATGACACGTTGGTCTTTGGATACGAAGGTATTGAGTACTAGCCAACGCCGTCCATCTGTATCTGTCACATCGATCTGTTGAACTGGGGCGGGGATATCTCTAGCTTCATCCTCCATCCATGCAATCCTGGATTCAGGAGAATCAATGCGCCAATTTGTCGTGTGCGGAGCCCACCATGTTGCTTGTTGCCCATTCGATTCTTGTTGCTTGGAATGAGTAACCAGAACGGTGGGGTCCATTTCTCTAGTGCCGACCTGCCATGGTCCGTCGTAAAGAATGGGTTCATCTCGAGACGGCGCTTTTAGCAAGGCGATGTCAGAAAGCCGACCTACCAATTCGTGGTACGCGATCCACTGGTATTTTTTCCCGATGCGTTCAACGCGGTGCTCCATGCGATCGCCGCTCGACATTTGTCTTTCGAAATCTCCGAAGCGTTCCGCCGTCCACCCAAGCTCATGAGCTCTCCAAGCAACCCAGCGCCTTGGAATATCCCCTCTATAGGTTACATGCCAAGAATTAGCATTCTCGTCCCACATGCGACCGCGCAAATAACCTGCAGCTCGAACCCGAAACTCTTGAACTTCGTTTTCAGTTAAGAGACTCTCAAGAGTGGTAACAGCTTGTTCGCGAATCTCTTTAGAGGCTCGCTTCGCCTCTTGGAGCTCCTCATTGATGCTGAAATCACGATCCCACTCGTAGCCGCTGGGCATCGAATGATACTGTTCCGAGACGGCAACCAGATGATCCAACGCCTCCAAGCGATCCGGGTGGGCAACGATAAAATCGTTTCGCCAGGCATCGTAAATTTCTGCCATGGATCGCCCATACTCTTCACGCGGAAGCATTAGAAAATCGGCTGCGAGAGAATCTATTTTGTAGCGCGCGAAATCTCCGTCCTCAATCGAGGAGC
Source organism: Pseudomonas sp. NPDC087336 (assembly GCF_044744285.1). Classification (NCBI taxonomy): domain Bacteria; kingdom Pseudomonadati; phylum Pseudomonadota; class Gammaproteobacteria; order Pseudomonadales; family Pseudomonadaceae; genus Pseudomonas; species Pseudomonas sp. NPDC087336. Next base: position 192,752 of record NZ_JBIUYA010000003.1, read on the forward strand.
TACAAATTTGATCACTAAACTGACCTCTTCCATAATCCTGAGCATACGCGGCAAGGGTTTCCTCACTGATAAGCTCTAGCGGCATACCTCGTTGATAGGGAGGGCGCACGGCCTCAATCGATACAGTCGCAGGAAGCACCCCACGATCCTGAGCAAGTTCAATAATTCCCCTCGCATGATCTCGTATGAGCGCATGCACAGGCCGAATGGGGCCTTCAAAAACAGCTCTGTATGCCGAGCTGGCGAGAGCAGCTAAGCCATTGGTATTGGAAATTCTTGTTGCCGCTCCATAGGCAGATGCCAAGACTCGATCCAGAATATAAGGGTCGTCAACCTCAGCGAAATGATCGATAAGCGAAGCAGCGAGCTCCCGTCGATTAACAAGTAGAGTCGCTAACGCTTTTGTGGCCATGTCGCGGATCCATCTATGGCTCAGACTTGTAAGCCAAGCCAACGTGATTGCAGCGAGCCGTGCGCGGGGAGGCTCGATCAAATCTAGGCCGTTCGTGAGTACCCATTCGATGAGAGTTTTTACAGCTCTATCCTCTTCACCATCCTCTTCGGAGTCGGAGAAAATGGTCATGACTTTGGCGGTCCATTCGATATCACGATCATGCAACGCCAAGGGCATTAAAAGCCGATCAAGATGGTCGGCGTTGAACCGATTGTCAGGTTCAGTCGCGATGTCGAGCAAAGTCTCTAGGACCGCATGCTCACCCATGATGTCGCTGCATTCCTCAACAAGTTCTAGGGTTCGCTCCGTAAAAACATCATGCCGCCGCCAGCGAAGGCTAAATTGAAGAGCCTGGACAAGCTGCCAGCGCGCGCTTCGGTTATCGACGAGGTCCATCAGCTCAACGCCGTAACGCTCGGGTATTTGAACAGCGAGAGCTTCCGCTATTCCGGCAAAGCGGTAAGAACCCCTGCCTGCGACGTAGGAATAGAGTGGGCCATCCAATTGAAAAGCTTGTGAGACGTTCTCATCGACTACGTGGGCGTCTAGCAGTCCCTGAGCAATCCGGTGATCACTCATCCTCTCGAAGGTGAAGCGAACTACTTCCACGAGGCCATCGCCATCGCTAACGGGTTCGACGGTGATAACGCCCTCGCTCTCGAGTTGGAGGAACAGGTCTTGATCCACTCGCCCGCCGGAGGGGTGAATGGACTCGATAATTTCCATGCTCGCGTTTAGATCTAGGTATCCGGTACCTGTGCTAACCATGGCTGTCGTAAGCGATTCGAGCACAGCCTCGATCCGCCTACGTCTAGGCGTCAATCCCATCTTGTGATTGATCGTCGTCACAACGGCTTCAAAGTAGTAATTGAAGGTTGCAGAGACTCCTGCCAAGCCACGCGGGAATGTTTGTTGACCACTTCGATCCAGCATGTCGCAACAAGTACGTAAAAATAGCGGGTTCTCGAACTCGGGAGCGAAATGGGGAGCCGCCATCCGAACAATTCCCCGTTGGTCAAGATAGCGGCGGGCCGCCTCGGACGCTCGACCCGCAAAACCGGGATGCCGTAGTTGAGGGAGCTCATCTTCTTCGATATCGCGAACGATATAAGGTATGAAGGTGGTTCGGCAGGAGACGAGAATGCCAACGTTTTTGAAGCGGTTTGCGGCTGCGAAAAAACCAGCAAGCCTTTCGGACCATACCGCGATACCGTTACGCTCGTTGATTGCGTCGATCATAATAAGAGCACGAGTTCCAGCAGCTTCACCCGCTGAATCGAGCGCACCCAGAATCGCATCAGGTGAAAGACTTGTCAGGCCGAGCTGCTCAGCAACCTGGTGCCACGGCTCTGCATCAGTGAATGCACTGCCCAGCATAAGAACGGCAGGGAATCCTTGCTCAATGTGATGCTGGGCAACATCTGCTAGTAGGTGCGATTTGCCAACACCTGCCTCACCGCTAACTAACAGACGATGAGCATTGGCTAGGGTCACCTCATTTGCGCCAATGACCGCTCTGGTATTTTCTAGCGCGTCGCGCAGATGCTCACCATAGCGAATCGCTGACCGGAGAGGACTGTCACTGTTTCTATTGCCCTCCTGGCGCCGCTGGTTCCAAAGCGCTTCGCGGCAAATGTCGAGCGTTCTTAACGCTGAGTCCAGAAGGGTTCGCCATGGAGCTATGGGCAAAAGTTCTGACGGCAGGCTTGGGACATTACGTAACGCTGCGCAAACAACGGCCAGCTCCTCATGAAGTGTCGATATATTCTGAGCATATTCTTCACCAAGAGTAGTCCGAAGGTGAGGTAGCAATGCATGTAATGCCTGCTCAAGATCGTCCGCCCAGCTCGCGACAGTTGTTGCGAGCTTAGGGTCACGTGCGAAAGCTATGAGGGCTTTACATATCGGCAATTCGATATTGAGCTCGGGGCTATAGCGACGACCTAGCGAGACTCGACTGATGTTGAAGCGATCGATGAACCAGTCGCGCCCAAAATGCGGGAGGTCGAACCAATAGGTACGACGCCCTACGTACAGCGGGTCGTTACGGGTTAGGCGCTCGGTGAGCTGGAAGGCTGCCCAGAGCTGGACTTCTATTATGCGAGGTGCGATAGCCGCTTGGCGCGCCTGCACCCATTTATTCCAGCGCTCACGTTCAGAGACCTGGCCCGCAACACGACCGTCTGTAAGGTCGAATGGGATACAAACGATAAACGTCGTAAGCGCTGGGTGGGTTGCTAAAGCATTTTCAAAGGACTTCGTGAGCTGAGTAGCTTCTGCGTTTCCAAACTTGAAGAAGTATTTGGCTTGCCAGCCTGTTTCAGAGCCGTCGCGCTCAACACGGTAGCACTCGAGCCCTCCGTCGGCGCCTCGCCCCTTGCGATGAAACGGAATAGCCTCATGACTCTCTAGGGCAGCAAACTGGCATACAAGTTCTTCAAACCCGCTGTGCTGGCTACCATGATGTGGACGAATTGCTTTGAAATCGATCGTTAATGACGCCACTGAAAACGCTCATCTCTGCTTTTGGACGTTAATATAAGGCGAGCAGCGCTCAATCGGCTATTCGCCCTTCGCCTCCACGCCAGCTTCCTGTATTAGACGGGGTAGGCCTCCGGGTGCGAGCACTGCAAGGGATAGTAGGGCTGCCCCGTTGCAGCTATCTGCGACCTTATAATCGCTGGTGCAGGGTATAACTGACCATGGCGCTTCTTGCGTTGAAATGAAGTGTTAGGGGAAGATCAGGTACCACGGAAATGTGAGCCTTTGGAAGGAGTCCAACATTAGCTCAATCAGATCCCTCGATTTTCGCTTTATAGGCGACCTCGTCGAGTTCGTCCGTGGCGCAGGCTTTGTCTTGGACTTTTCGGACGCCAGTTTTTCGGCATTTTTTGCCACAGAGCTCAATGTCGATATCGAAGATCCCAAATTCTCGGTAAGCGGCGGGTCAAAGGGTAAACGTTTAAAGTGTTTCTTGCAGAGCTGCAACGACGCTGATGCTGTGCGGCTTCTTGCTGCCCTTTGGGAGCATCGTAGTGACCATCTCCTTCGGACTGATACTCCAGATCCAATCCCCAATTCAGAGCAGCGGTATCAAGCGTTGTTGAGTCGACTGTCGGGGCAACCGCAGGCCGCACCGAAACCCAACGACATGGTGCTTGAAGGCCGCAAGTTTGCGAAATTCAAAAATGACCTTTTGGAAGTCGGTACGCTACTCCCACACGCTCGTGGCTATGCTTTCGAGGCATTTCTCAAAAACCTCTTCGACGCATTTCAACTTGCCGCCCGAGAGCCTTTTCGGGTGAAAGGCGAGCAAATCGACGGTAGCTTTGAACTCGACAATGAGGTTTATCTTCTCGAGGCGAAGTGGCATGGCCAAGCAATTGGTGTCGCCGATTTGCACACATTTCACGGGAAGATCGAGCAGAAGGCTGCTTGGACTCGAGGGCTATTTGTAAGCAATAGTGGATTCACCGAGGAAGGTCTTGCCGCCTTTGGCCGAGGCAAGCGGGTGATTTGCATGGATGGGTTGGATTTGTACGAGTTGTTAGATAGAGAGATTTCGTTATCCCAGGTGCTAAAGATCAAAGTCCGCCGTGCCGCGGAGACGGGTGCACCTTTTGTTCGGGTTCGTGACCTTTATCCGCGTTGAATTATCATTCAACGATAAATTGGAGCTGGGAATGATAGTGTATTGACTCGTGAGGATCGCTGTTCTACCGTCCTTCTCACGATGCCCTAGGCTGATGGCTGTACTATTGTGCCTGAACTGAATTTTGAGTTTCTAGATAACTACACGAGCGTTCAAATCAATTGTGCGCTTCGCCCCACCAATGGACTTAATCTTTGCCTGCTCCAGCTGCCGGCAACCATTAATGAGGCATTAAACGATCACAGTCGGCCGGCTGCGTTGAACGTTTTGCGCAATTTGCTCGAGGCACATCCAGATGGGACGGGCCCCGCGTTGTCCACGATTGCGCCCGCAGGCGATCCTGTGCTCATTGTTGCGCCAGAGTGGGCACTGGGCTCTGTGGATTGGAGCACTGTAGATGCCCTTGTCAGAGCGACGAATCGGTCGCTTGTGCTGATTACCGGTTTTGGTCTTTCGTTGGGTCAAGCAGTTCTCCAATGGTGCGAGGCATCGTCCGAAGACGGTACCGCAAGACACCTCGCTTGGGACCAGACTCGTAACGGTATCAGCCCCGTAATGCGTGTGAATGGCGGCTGGTGTTGGATTCATGAGCCGAACGGTCAGACGCACTGCATCACTTATCTTAAAAATGCTCTCCAGCAAAGTTATGAGGCCGTCCAATTAGACGATGTGCAGCCCCATGACACGCTTCTGCATTTGCGTTTCAACGACTTGGATCTGTTTCCTCTGATCTGTGCGGATTTATTGAGGCCAGCCGGGCAGAGCCAAAATTCACCTCAAGCACGTATCCGCCGCAAACTCGAGAGTTTGAACAATGACCGCCCTGCGCTCATCGTAGGATCCTTGCTCCAGACCGGATACAACCAAAATTGGGGGATCGCTATCGACTCCCTTTTGAACTATGTTCTTGCCGGTCGACAAGGAATAGTTGCACTGTGCAACGTCGCTCACGATGTCCCGGTGGCAGATGAGTCAAACGACAAATGGAGAAGCCTCAGTGGTGTCTTTGCGTCGCTAACTGAGATGCCTCACGGTCAGAAGAATCTCCCAGCGGCTAGGTCGCTGAATGCTCAGGGCATTGTGGGAGCAGTAGTACGAGGGACGTACCCATCCGTTACTGCGGGTATTGTGCACTGGCCGCCATACAACCCTGTCAACAGTTTGTTGATTTGGCGGGGGAATATGGTTTGTCTTATCCAGAGCACGGGGATGATGCTCCCTGTGACGTCCGTGCCTAATAAAGTCACCTATGAGATTGAGCGCTTTTTACGTAGGTATCCGCCAGCTACTGACGCTGCTCCACGGCTAAGCACAGGCATCGCCGAAATCGGCGCGCACTTGCACACCAATCCATTGGCCGACTCGAGTGCCATACTCAACGCCATTTTGGAGGGAACAGATTTCAACAAGAAGGTTGATCCTGACGCGATTGCTGATCCTGAAGTGATCAGCGCTCTCCGAGCCGGACTTCACGCGCTGGCAACGCTGAAATCGATTGATGGCATAGATTGGCAAGACTCTACTAGTGCCACGGGTCAACTCATTGTTCGCTCTCAAAACCGGCATTTACTGATATGGCGCTCTCATAAAGAGTCACCTAGAGCGCTTAAACGTATTCTTGGAGAGTGGAGGGACTCAGGTGGTCCACATCCGCATTTGGTCGTGCTTGGAGCAACTCCCCATGGAGACCTGGCGGACGGCGAATTTCATCCCGAGAGACGTGATGATTTCAGCACTTCTCCAAATGGTAATACCGACCTCCGTGCAGGTGGGTCACTTGCACCTGTATTAGGCGACATTGGGGGGCTTCGAGGTATGCGTCGAGTGGCCGGTCTCGGATTGTCGAAAGCCGCAGCGGTCTACGCCGATTACGTGGCATCAGAGGATGACGAGCGAGTCGAGGAGTTGCTCGATCAGATCGCCTCTCTTTTTAGGGATTAGGAAGCATGAATGAAAACTCCGAGTCTTGGACCTCCGCCCGTGAGCAGCTAAATGAGCTATGCGTAAAGGTAGGTCTCGACCGCGCTTCGGATCTTCCCTCTTCAGGAATTGCGATTTCCGCCCCTGCTGGGACAACGCTCTGGTCCTCGTCTTACGCACTTGTCCTGCTATGGCCTTGTCGTGGGGGGGACTATGGTTCAGTTGAGCATGCAGCGGCGCAAGGTCAAGCATGGTTTGATGAAGTTCTCGTCCGAAAAGAACGAAGTTCATTTGGGGGACTGATAGATGGCTATCTGGTGCTTGCCCTGCCGGAGCCTCCTGAGGTGGATGCTCGAGAGAAAATTCGCCGACTGGAGCTGTCGTCTCAGGTATGCCGCAAGCACATAATTTGGCCTTCGACGCCTGCAGACCAAAGTCATGAACCGGGGCTTTGGCAGCGCGTAGCCGACATAACAGTTTTGGGGCTGCCTGAGGCTTCTGCACCCTCAAGTAGCGAACTGGGATGGCCGGAGCTGGACTCTGAGGCGCAGGCACTTTGGGCTGAGCTATCAACGCTTGGCGTCAATGGAACAGTTTTACTTCATGAGAGGGCGCCGAATGCGCGGAATTAGACTTAATTCTCTCAATGTGTCTCATTTTCGCGGAATCAACGACGCTGTCCGCTTTGATTTCAGCTCGCCATTGACCGTGGTATACGCCCCAAACGGCACCGGCAAGACAACAATGTGCGAGGCTGCTGAATGGCTGCTCACAGGACAAGTAGAACGGTTGAAGGAAGGTAGCGGCTTTGATGCTTTGGTCCTGAACCCGAAGTTTCCCAGTCAAAATGACGCTGTAACTTCAGCAGCTGCAAATCTCTATATCGATGGAGCGCAACAATTCATTCGGCGCGCTGTTAATGGGTCACAATCATCTGCAGCATTTGGTGCAGATGAAGGTGCAGCAGCTATCCTTCGCCCCAACGAACTTCTGGCGCTCTTGGCTCCGGTAGCCGCGGCCGACGAAGCACACGCGTTAACGGCTATAAATTTACGACAGCGGTGGCTTAAAGGAACGCGCTTTTTGAGTTCTGAAGCGCTAGCAGCCCTGGTCGATACCGACGAAGAAACTATCGAGCGACGAACTCAAGTCTTCGCGGACCTGCTAGGAATTCGCCATCTGCTTGATGCTGAACGTCAATGTGAAAAATACATTGTTGAAATCAGTAGGCGCCTGCGAAACCTTACAAATATGACTGAATCCAGATCAGCGGAGGTCGCTGATCTGGAGCTCGCTCTTGGCCCTGATGATACTGCCGGGGATTCGCACTTGAGCTCGGCGCGGCTCGAGGCTGATACTGCCGCGAATCTCTTTGCCCCCGAGGATACTCAGTGGTTCGTCGAGCAGTCCAACCTCGACGATCAACTCGCCTCGCTTACCGCGTTGCACCGCCGTTACAAACACTTATTCGATGCACGCTTAGACGCAGCCAAGCGCGTCGAGGCAAAATGGAGTATTCGGAACAGCCTAGAAGTGGCTGTCGCTGACGGTATCAACCTTGAGGCCGCTTTGGCGCAGTCTTTAGCCCAGATTGAACTGGATGGAAGGCAAGCTGCTACTGCACTCACTGATTTCAGTTCTCGGCGCGAATCCACCTATCTGTTGGCGCAAGAACTTGCGGAAGCTCAGGATCAACTGTCTCATCTCAGTGCAATGGTCGTCGCCACTCTTTTGGATGGCGGTTTTGTCGATGATCTTTCTCTAAGCCTAATAGAGCTTTCCCACAAATATCCGGAAAATCAATGGACTCCTAATGCACGGCAACAACGTCGCCGAGAGTTAAAAGCACTTGAGTTGTCCAGTTCCCGATCCGCATATGAGACCAAGCGCTTAGATGAGTTGGATGTTGAGGTTGGTGCCGCCCGCACAAGCGCTCCCTCACGTGAAGAGCTGGATCGTATGCAGCGACAAGCTGCTGAGACCATCTCTAACGCCAGAGCTGCTGCGAAGCTGCTGGATGCTGTAGCGAGCCCTGTGGCTCGCTTACAGGCTGCTGCGAGGGATCTTTTGGGGCATGACCATGGCGTGGACATGGGCAAATGCCCCCTTTGCTCACATGACTGGAAGGACGCCGAAAATTTAAGATCTGCGATTGATGCAACTCTTTCGGCCGCGCCAGATTTAGTTGTGGCGGCCAGGGCTGGAGTGGCCGCAGCCGAAGATGCGGCCAAGTTCGCACAAACCCAACTCGATGTGGCCCTGCAAAAGCAAAAAAATCTAGAAAGGCTGGAAAAAGAACACTCTGATCTGCAGTTGGCGAATGCTGATCGGCTTCGCGAGTTGGAGAGGCTAGGTGTCGAAAAAGGTGCAACGGAAAAAGAGTTCAAATCTCTCGCGACGCATCTGGATGTAGCCGAGGCTATTTCCGCACTGCTATCAGCCCGTGATGGAATTTCTCCCACAATTTTCGGTTCTGAATTTCGGATGCCCACTTCAGGATTCCGGGTCGCTGACCTCCACCAACACTTGGAGGCTGTCTTCGAGGCAAGAAACCGTGTACTACAACTCGAGCTTGCTGATCTAGCAAAGTCTATCGAGGTTGCGAGCAATAATCGTGAGGATCTACGTGCAAAATATGCTGCTCTACAGCAGAGTTTAAAGGAGTGCCGTTTAGTTTTAGAGCAAAAATCAGCGGAACTCGCCTCCATACAATCGGCATGGCAACAGGCATCACCAGATATTGATTGGTCGAACGCAGAACTTGATACATTGATGTCTGAACTCTCAAGGGAGAACATTCGCCTTACTTTGATTGAAGGACACATTGAGGCGGCTCGTGCGGCATGGGCTGCAGAATCTCGTCGCTCTCGTCTTTTAGAGCTTCAGCAAGCAACTCAGCTTTTAGTAGATGAAGCCAGGGTAATGAGGGGGCGGTTGGATGCCGCAAATCGAGCGCGCGCAGTGTTCTATGAGGCCTACACCACCATTAGCCGTCAAAAGGTTCAAGACCTTAGCCGCGTGGTAAATCCGCTCTTCGCACGCATGCACGCTAATCGTGTATTTGACCGGATCAACCTCGGTGCGGATAGTGATTTTCTGCACTGGCTCGCAGACGCGGGTGGTCAGCAACTCGATCCGGGCAAAGATTTTAGCCAAGGGCAGCGACAGGACCTTGCACTTGCTTTATTCCTGGCGCGCGCACGCAGCCTTGGTGGGACATTCTTTCTTGATGAGCCGATTGTCCATTTAGACGACTTGAATCGCGTCGGCCTGCTCGACATTTTGCGAGCAACTGTCTTAGAAAGCAGTAATACGCTTAACCTCGTTATCACCACGTCGAGTCGAGTTTTGGCTCGACACCTAATAGAAAAGTTTTCTGGTGTAGATTTGGTAGAAACACCAAATGGGCGGCAGCCGCCTCTTCGAATACTCGAACTCGACGGGAATGGTCGAAGCGGGATCCGGCTGAGTACCGTTTATCCGTTGGAAGGAATGTCTGGAGCGGCCAGGTAGGGAGATGACAAGTCGACTGGTTTGAGGCGAGCGGCTCATGGTAGGTCACCCATATGAAGCTTCGATCTTGACACGATTTTTTCCGGAAAGGCGACCGACAAAACGATTGAACCGCATGGCGTGAACACAGATTTTTGATGAGTATCTTCACGCTCTGACTCAATCAGCCTTAACCGAAACGCACTTTTTACCCCGAGTCTCGGGCGCCTTTGTTTGGACCAAGGCCAGCGAGGCCCAAGAAGGCTCCTTTAAGTTCAAAGGGAGATTGGCGGCGCGTATGCATTCCCGTGTGTAAATCTCACTCAATGGAGATCATACCGGTCGCCTTCGGCGATATCGCCGTGGGCCATTAGTTCTGCTTCGCTATGTCCGAGTTCATAACAGTCCAAATTTTTGCAAATTTTTGATGAACTCTGCGAGGTCGTAGTGAACATCAGGGGTATCTACCACTAGATCGTTGTGGACTTCTTTTGCCTCCTTGGCCGCAGCGATCGCCTTTTTGCTTTCACGCAATTCGTAATGGCAGAGGGCCAGGTTATGGAGCGCTTTTAGTAAGTTGGGGCGGAAGGCTCTTGGGTTTTCAACCACCAAGGCGCGGTAGCTCTTCACCGCCTGATTGAGAGAGAAAATCGCCTCATAATGCCTGTCCATTGCTATTAAGTGGAAGGCCAGAGCTTGGGTCGAATTCGCCAGATCGGGTAGAAAAACACCAGGGTGCTTCAACTCCAGGGCGCCGAAAATCTCCACAGCTTCCTCGGCTGCTTTAAACGCCTCGTGGTAGTCGCCCACTAAGCTCAGGCTGTTGGCTAGATTGATGAGTGAGCTCGCGAGGGCAGAGTGGAAGGCATCGGAGTGTTGTGCCGCCAATGTACGGTAGAGCCTCACCGCCTCCTCGCCTGGTCCCCGGGCTTTGCGGTCGCCCAACTCGAACATGCATATTGACAAATTGCTGAGCGACATCGCCAGGTCGGGAAGGTAGGCGTCGGGATATTTCGCTACCAGGGCGCGGTAGCCCTCCATCGCCTCCTTGGCCGGGTCGAACGCATCGTGGAACCTTCCTACTTCGCTTAAAAGTATGGCTAGATTGTTGAGCGAGTTCGTGAGGTTCGGCCGATAGGTATCGGGATCTTTTTTTACAAGGATGCGGTAGCACTCCACCGCCTCCTCTCCCGTGGAAAGCGCTCTCTGGTAGTTACGCATTTCGCCGAGACAATTGGCGAAGGTGCTGAGTGAGTTCGCTAGTTCGTGCAAGTAGTCAGGGTTTTGCGCAAAAAGTGCACGAAAGGTCACCACCGCCTCCTCGGCCATAGTAACCGCCCCCTCGCGGTGACCTATCTCACTCAGGCGGTTGGCCATGCTGTTTAACGAAGATGCTAAGGCAGAGCTGAAAAGGTCGGGGTTTTCAGCTGCCAAGGCACGGAAGTTCTCTACAGCCATCTGGGCTGCCACAAGGGCTTCCTGATAGTCGCCAACGTGACTCAAGCGGATGGCCAAACTATAGGTCGAGTAGGCAAGTTCCAGTCGGTTGTATTGCGAGAGATGACTATCGTCAAACCTTGAGCGAAGTGCATCAAGTCTGGCTTCTTTGATCCGTAAAGCGCTCTGCCTCAGAGCCACAGTATTTAATGGCATGGCCTCGTCAAGCGCGGCGAGCAACGCCTCTTCACGTGTAGCGAGTCCTTGACCAATCAAAGCTGACACTAAAAAACTCAGGGCTTCTGCTTTAGGCCGGTCCATCTGAAAATTCTGAAATGCCCTGAGAATCAGGGCCGCGATCATGTACTCGTGGCCGCCCACATGGCGAAGCATTGCGTCCCTTGCATCCTGGACATGTTTGGGTTCTTCAAACTGATTCAATACGAAGGCTTCGGCTACTAGATCCGGTTGCAAATTGCCGATTATTGTTTCTATATCAGGCCAAGCCTCAGCAATGGCCCAGGCCACTTGGCCTGGGCCGCCGGTCACGTTCAGCGCCAAAGTTTCTGTTTCTATGCGTGCTATCTTCCGAATTTCCTTAGCCGTCACTCCTCCGCAAAGTACGACTAAAGCAGCTACATGGAGCAGCAGACGTTGTTCTCCTTGGTGTTTAAGGCCGTGAAGCTGTCCGAATTTGAGCAGTCGTTGGGACTCAGTTCTTGCGATTTTTTCTGCTAGATCCATGCGAGTCAGATGCATTGCAGCCATTAATTCTTGTCGATCTGCCGCTACTAGTGCGGCCATCACCGGCACAAGGGGGTCAGCCCAGTCCGGGCGGGCGAGCATTTGGTCGAAATCGTTATTTGCTCCCAATTCAGGAACCTGGATACGTTTACCAGTCGTGGATATCTTGGCAAGTGCTGCGACGAAAAGGGCCCGACGTTGACCCAGGCTGTCCAGTGTTTTTAGCTCAACAGGATCTGGTGGATCAAGCAGGGTGCCGACGCAATGACCGCCGTCGACATGCTCTATTTCCCTGAGGTACTTGAGCCAGTTGTCGTTGACACTTTGACTTCGCTCCAGCAGCAATAGACGAAATTTTGGTAGTCCCTGATCGTCGGACCGTCGAGCAAGCTCACGCAAAAGTGTCTCTAAAGCATCTCCTCCCGCACGGGCGTAGTCCAAAAGGACCAGCGTGGGTTTGTTCCATTGCCAGTCCTGGGGATGGCTGTGATCGTTCAATCGGCGCAACTGCAAGCTCTCAATTCGGCCGGCATCCCAAGTGTCACCTCGCTCGCGCGCCAATTTCCAGATCAATTCGAAGCCAATTCGAGTCTTGCCGGCACCGGCTCTACCGGTAACAAGACGTATGGAGATTGGCGCATCACTGTGCAGCCATTGCCAGAGGGATGCCAAATCGGCATCGCGCCCGATCAGATCCAAAGCACGATATTTGGCCTGGATAAGCCAGAGGTATCCGCCTTCATTCTTGGCCTGCACCGACGGGACGATCGGGCGAACCAGAGGCAGCCCGAAAAGTTTCCGTTCCCATGTGGAGAAGGCGTTACTGAGTTGCTCGATATGGCCTTGCAGAGACTCGATTTGTGTGACCGCTTCGACGTCCCCATGCAAAACTTCGTTGCGCAGCATCGCAAGGGCGGTTACCAACTCACAATGGAAGTTAGAGAGCTCAGACTGGCCCACTCGTATTTCTTGAATGGTGGTGTCCAAGCCGCTGAGCAGTACCGCAGAATCTGCAACAAACGGCGCAAGCAGTTCCTGGATCTGTAACGTACGTTGGGCGGTTGTCTGTATTATTTGAGCTTGAGTGCCAAACTGATCGGCAAGTAGAATGTTAAATATTTCTGGCTTTTGCTTGAATGACTCGCGGAGCAAAAGACAATAAATATCGTCGAACCTGAGTTTTGGAGCAGCAGCCCCAGCACTTGACCACCCATCTAGCAATAGCAATTCTATATTTGAGAATAGGGCCTCGTCACAGACATGGTGCCTCAGCCACGCCCTGAACCGTTGCAAAAGTACGTTCCCCAGGCTGCAACGCTGCCCTTGGAAGCAAGTTGCAATATCGAATTCAGTAAGGCTGATCGCCTCGTGCCAAGTTACAAAGCTGTCCGACTGTAGCGCACGCTCAATCGCCTCAAGCGATTGTAGATCTGGACGGTCAAGCGCCGCCAATAGCGGTTCTTTTCCAAATCGGCCGCTGCGCACGAAGGTGACAATGCTCGCTATCCATGGTTTGCGTGGTTCCATCTGGCGGCCTATCTCGAGTAGCAACGCGAAACCTGCTCCTCGTAATGCTTCAAGGCTGGCTTGCTGGATCTCAAAATTACACGGCAAGCCGGTGGTGGGGTCTTTAGTTTTGTCGGAGAGCTTTGAGAGTATGCGTCGTGCGTTAGCGTCTATCGTCCCGGCAGCTAGGTTGCCCGCCAGGCCGCGTAACCCATCTGCAATTTTTTCCTCATCACGTAGCCCCAGAAAGGAACAGATTGTGAGGACAAGAGCTGAACAAATAGGGGCAGAGATGGGGTCCATAAATTGAACGCTCCCGATCTAATCAGTGAAAGCATAGACACAACGAAAGCCATCAGACCATTTTAGATGGGCTGCAATGTTTCGTCGAAGAATGGCAATAACGCTAAAAAGACAAGTACCTCAGGCTCGGGTGCGCGTAATTTTTTTGGAAAAACGTTTGCAGCTCCTTCCCCGCTCATGTGTACTCACAACGATTACGCCTTTTGAATAAGGCACGTCGATTCTGACCATAGCAGCAAGCCCTTGATGCGCCGCTGTCGATGGCAATACTTTGACTGGAACGAAGGCAGTTTGAAGCGCCAGAGTTTTCTGCGTATGCACGCGAATCCATTTATGGGCGAGTTGGCATTGAGGTTGTGGGTCAAAGCGACATTGGCAATTGAGGTGTGAGGCTGGGCGCACTCGGCAATAACTTGGGCCTTGAAGATCTTGGAATAGGAACGGCGTTCTTTTGGCATGGGCGTCCGTTTTAAAAGGCTAAAAATGGTGTCCACGTTAAGTGGACACCATTTCTAGCCTTTTTGCCATCTGCTTCATCCGCATGCTGATCCAAGCGTGCCATTCATCGTTGCCAAGCCTCCACTCACCAAGGACACCCATGTCCGTCTTACCTATGATTGAAACGGATAAGACTCCTTTTTGGATTGCCCGAAATAAGGCTGCTACGCAGTCCTCTGACATTGAGGGATGCTGGAGTATGTCTCGCAACGAGATGGTGCTCTCAATGGATCGCTGGCGTTTGATTGAAGCGTTGGACATGTCGAAAGATGTCGCATCAATCCACCAGGATTGCCCGGCAGCAGGTCGGCCTCCCAGGCAGATAAAAAAGTCATTCCTGCACAGCACCTCAATAGTGCTGATGGGTAACTTTAGGTGGGTGGCAGTCTGCATAACATTCAACCGGGAGGTCAGAGCGGCGGCCAGACGCCTTGCTTGCTTCAGGTCAGCGACAATTGTTCTATTGCCGCATGCAGAAAATCCTCTGTATCCGTGGAGTTCGCCCTCGGCAATCAACCTTTTCAGCAATTGAACGTTGATGTTGGTGGCCTTGGATATGGCCTTCAGAGGCATCATTTCGGTCAATTCTAAAGGCACATTGGGACGATGCTTTATGGTGCCAGGTGCGCAATTGGGAGGTGGGTGGTGCTTTTCGAGCTCAGAACGAACAAAATCAAATGCGGGACTCGCGAGTCTCTCATAGATGTTCACTCTGAATCGGTCTACAAACCTTGCTGCTGAATTCCTCCTAGAGGTGATGACACGGGCATCCAGTTTTTGCAGGTAAGAGTGAAAGGAGACTGGCCAGTCCGACAAGAGTCGGCCGGCCATTGAGGTCATTTGATACACGTTTTCTAGATGGTGCAGATTGTTCCGTTTCTTTGCGTGGATGTTGTCTGCGTTGCACCCCAGATCCGCCAAACACATTGCTATGCAATGTAGGTCCAACGTGTCCAGTTGGTCGATGGAGCGGCAGCCGTCTGAGCGGACGCCCATCAGGCGTTTTTCAAATTCACAACATAACCACAGCGCCTCTTGAGAGACTGAGTGGGACCCAGCACCACTTTTCAAAATCGACATACCGCAGTGAACACACATTTTGGATTCAATCGTTTGGAGATTGAAAAGGCTACCGCAGCTTAGGCAGCGATTCTCAAGCAAAATTTTATGTGAGGTGCACACAGTGTTCAGTGTCAAATCCCAGCACTCCATGAACTGTCCATGCTCAGATAAGCAGGAGGTGCAAAATTTTGGTTGAAGACAAGACCACGTCTTGTTGGTGGTGTTAGAGATCAGGTGCTCATACGCTGATCTCCACGTTGACGGGGAAGGTGGTGTTGGAAAGATGTTCAGCTCTGGTTCGCAAGTACTCCGGATATGGTCCACAAGATCTGTTAACGTTAGATAGTTAGCAGTAGCGGTTCGTCTGAGGAAGTTCATTAGGCCCTCACCAGGCGTTGCAGAGAGACTTACTAACAGGCCGAACATCTCTAGATGTCTCCTAAAAAGAAGAACGTCCCCACGCATCGCATCTGCTCAAAAAGCTTTCGATGCCCGACAGAATAAAGTTGCTCCATCTCTGCTGCGACCCGATAGGCATGACACCGGTGATATGCGAGATGCTTTTATATACAGAGGCCTGTGTCTCGTTGTAGGACCTAAAGCTCCGAGCAGAGGCTAGT
This sequence comes from Pseudomonas sp. NPDC087336, assembly GCF_044744285.1. NCBI lineage: Bacteria > Pseudomonadati > Pseudomonadota > Gammaproteobacteria > Pseudomonadales > Pseudomonadaceae > Pseudomonas > Pseudomonas sp. NPDC087336. The sequence goes on from NZ_JBIUYA010000003.1 coordinate 208,440, forward strand.
AGCCGGTGGAATCCATTAGGCCAGTCTAACAAGGCGTCAGTCGCCTTCTTAACGATTCGGTGTGCGTATTTCAGGCTTACTACCTTGCGGCTCAAATTGAGGTATGTTGTTCCAGGGTTTTCTGATAAGGCGCCTAGAAAAGCGAGTAGCTCCAGTATGTCCGGCAGGCCCATGGAAAGGACGTCATTCGGATAAGAACTTATAGTGTTATTGATTTGTTGATTTTTGAATTTCGATGCAATGATGATGCTCATCTCATGTAACGGCCCAGAACAACTGGTTGAATCTATTTTTGAGTACTCGACGCCACAGGAGCATCGATCATAAGCGGGACGAGTACCTGAGAGTGTTTTCTCACATATAGGGCAACTATCGATGAGCCGGCAGTTATGGGTTTCGCACACCGTAAATGATGCCAGCGACCAATAGGACCTTCCGTAACCCGTTTCTTCCAGGCAACGAGGGCACACTCGGTAGGAGGTGAGTGCGACTTGTTTGGTTGGTAGTAAATTCCCGTATAGTCTAAGCGTCGATTTACTCATCAGTGTGGGAATCGCGGGCGATAGTGTCCTCAGTTCATGACCAAGCGCTACGCTTAGCTGTAGGTGGCGTTTGATTGACATCATGCCATTGTCTGGAAGCATAAGTGCGCGTTGGAGGGCAGAAATGCCCGAAAGATGGTTCAATGCAGAGGCCCGGAAAAAAATACTCTCCAGGCTTTCCCAAGGCGAAAGTTCGGTTTTAATCAGCAGGTTTACAGTTGGAACTGTAAGGTGCTCATGTTCCGCCCGCATTCTGTATTTTGCCGCGAGCAGACGTGCTTCTTTTTCTTCAGTTAACATGGCCAACTGGTGGTCAACGAATTCAAATTTCTGATAATTCATTGTAGGGTTCCTATTATTGTTCGTTGAAGTCAAAATCATGAAATGGCTCGCGGTGATCAACCAGTGAGCGGAAATTGAATTGCTGGGAAAATGGATTCCTGTTGTCTTTTACATCGCCCCAAACTTCGTCCGTAAAGGCTTGGGACAGAACCTCTAAGGTGATACCTTCCAAGTTTTTTTTGACTACAATCCAAACAGCGCGATTAAGTATCTTTACCAGGTAGTCTATTAGGCCGTAAGACGCGTAATAAAGTCGCTGCAACATTTCGTCGGTTGTTAGGCTGATCGCTTTAACCTTAAGCAGGCTTTCAAGTGTTTTGATCAGTATCAAAAAATTATCTGAGGGGGTTTTGATGATCTTGAATCTATGGAAGTCAACAGTGGCAGAAAATCTCCTGCGCAATTGATGATCATTGTCTAGGATTTCTTGAGTTGTCCACATGCCGATAAGAACCACGGCAAGTCCCGTATGATCCATTAGGTACTTGATCCAGTTGCTGGCTTCTGTCGTTTTACGGTGATGCTCTACAATGTGTTGCATTTCGTCAAAAATCAAAAGCTCAGTCCCAAGGTCTTTGAGTAAGCGAGTAATTCGAAGTAACTTGTACTCTGATGAGTGACCGTGCTTGCGTGCAAAAGGATCATTCATTCCATCCAAAAACGCCTCGCCCATGGACTTGGTGGTTGGTTTTGCTGGGATGGTCATATACATGGTTTTGTAGTTGTGGCCGTCGGTGACATCTTTTCGGCGGTCGCTCATGAGCTTTTTGATCATTGTGCTTTTGCCAGCCCCGCTAGGGCCGCAAATGAGCAAGCCTTTAGCCTTTCCGGATATTTTTGTATCGTCGATCACCTCATGAACACGAGTAGTGCTCCGCTCGATTTGGGGAGTGGTTATAAAGTGATTGCTTAGATCTTGAATTTGTTTGGGGTCTGTCGGTATGTTCATCTTAAACCTCCGCCGCAGAAAAGGAATGCACTGGAAACATTGAAGGTGATTCTTCGTTATTACTTTCCAATAAAGGTGGTTTAAATGAATTTCGTGCCACCTTCAGCGAAACCTTGTTCGCAGAGCGTTCGTCAATAACAGCTTGCTGTTTTGCCGCTTCGCGTCGAACAGTTTGCTTGTTGGAACGACGGGCTTCATCTATCCCCTCACGAATTTGGTGATATGCTTCTTGAATAGCTTCTCTATCTACCAATTTTGCATTTTCGGATTTGGCTTTTTTTACTGCGTCCTTATATATGTCGCGGCTCGTGCCGATAAGACGCTTGTCTTTTGCTGGGACTTCAAAAAATATGTTTCGAAAAGGATCGTGCACCCAAATATGGCCCATCTCATCTCGGTATCTCATCTGAACTTTTTGTTCTTTAGCCAGCTTCAATCGCAAGCTTGCGAGCTCATCTGAGTGATAGAAGTTGTTGGATAGCTGGATGCCATATGGCTGAACAGTCACAAATTTCCTATGCGACAGGGCGGTCTCTAGGGCATCGAGATCTGATGGCATTTGTATGACGCGAGAAGGCTCCATGGCTTTCCAGACTGCCATAGGTGTCTTCGAGGCAAGTCCTTTGTGTGGTGATTGGTGATAGATATCGACGATCCATTTAACCAGCGCGGACTCAAGCGATTTCATCGTCAAACACGCGTGCTTCTCAGGCTTGTAATCACCTCGATCTTTGACGTTTGAAAAAGTTGTACCAGGTAGTGTGTGAATAAGCCCCATGTTCAACGTTCTGAAAAAGCGCTCCACAGCGCCTTTCATTTGAGGTCCCCGAGAGCGCGGGAACATTATTTCGATGCCCATCTCAGTAAAGGCGGTGATCAGGTTGTCCGCGTGAAATTCCGCGGCGTTATCAGGAACAATACGCAAGGGGAGACCACGCGCGGGCCATTCATTGATGACTTTTGGATATTTAGCAAGCCAAGTGGTCTTCGGGCTGATGGCTCGTTCTATTACACGCAGAACACTTTCAGTATTTGGCGCAGAAAAGTGAATCCAGTATGCCATTACCATTCTACTATAACGATCTAACACGACTGTGAGAAAGGGGCGTCCGATCACGTTACCCGTGACTGGGTCTACGATCATTACATCGAGTGGCGTGTGATCAATTTCCCAGCGATCAAGAATGTTGTTTACGGTAAGCTGCCCAACCGATTTCGAGAATTTTTTCTCAGCAGCGTGTCTTCCATTTTTATTGATCTCTACCTCAAACGGGTCCAGACTTTTTATGTAGCGTCGTACGGTAGATTCAGAAATGTATTTCAACTGCCGAGATGGTAGTTTGTCACTATTGTATTCACGGGTACGGCGAATGAACTCTTCGTAGACTTGTTTTACTGGAATTGCTTCTGGCTTAAAATACGTTGTGTTCAGGACGTCAAGAAGCAAGTCTTCCAGTTCTGGAGTAAAAACAGTCGCTCTGCCTTTTTTGGCATGCTGCGGGATCAAAGCAACAATACTATTGTTGAGTCCTTTGTAATACCAACGCCTGACTGTAATTGCAGAAGGCACTTTTTTCTCATCGGCAAGCTCCTTGGCAATCTCTGGGAGGAGTTTGTTTAGAGTCTTCCTGTTCGGAAATTTGTCACATCTAGCTTTTAATGCATCGAGATAGCGTTTACGTCGCACTGCCACTACCTGATGTTTTTTTGGAAAGCATGTTAGGTCAGGCGCTACATTTCGGACAAATGGAGTTACCCCTAAATGCGGCTGGTTTTCGTCGATTGTGATCTTTCGTGCATCAAATAGAGAGTAGAACTCACTCTCTGAGAGCGTTATGGATTCTCCATACTCATCTTTGAATAGCAGCTTATGATTTATGCTTTTCCCCATGAAACGCATGATTCGATTTTCGTAATTTACTACCAGGGATGGTTTAAGCGAAAAAGTTTTCATGGCGATGGCCTCCGGTCAGGAAAATCAGTGCTGATTCAGAAATGGGGTTTCGCAGATCTATCCCGATATAGCCCAGACCTAATAATCGCCATGCTTCTTGCGGACCTAAGATTGCTATCAAGTCAGCGATTGTTTCCGGGGAGAAGCGTTCGAATTTGAGGTTGAGGTGTTCTTCGTACGTCTCGGTCACATCCTCTCCACGGCGGTGGTACATCAGAGTTAAAAGGTTATCCGCCATGGGCGTTGCAAGAATCAATTTTTCTGTAGCGATATGAAATACGCGCTCGGAACGTTCGAAGTGATCATTTACCGCTTGTAGTTTCAGTGTCACCTTATGGTTTAGGAGGCGCATGGATGGTTTGACTTCAAACCATCCGGTTGTGCCGTCTATAAAGTTGACGCATACGTCCGGTATGTATTTTGTTTCCACGCTTCCTACGGGCAGCACCTCCAATGACGGTTGGACTTCGTATGTAAGGACATCCGGGGAAAGCTCTAGCAGCCGCAGGAAACTAGCTTCCAGTTGAGACTCCCAGGCAATAGGAATCCCATTCTTGCGGGATGGGTGATATCCCCTGAAGTGATTGGATCTTCGTGTTACGACTTTTCGTACTGGCATCTGCAACTCCCTCACGAGCGAGCGAATGTACAACGCTCGACAGGTGCATTGGATTGGAGGCTTTCGATGGGCAACACTTTCCCGTCGAGTGGCCTCGCTGAAATCGAAGTTATGGGAGGGGGTTGACAGGCGACGAAAAAATGGAAGAAACTACTGACACCACATCTGTAGTTGCTTTTGTTTTCGTCGCGGTCTTAACCCCTCAAGGTTGGCCGCGTTTTACATTCTGGAACCTCCTTTTTCTTTTAAAGCCAGGCAGTGAGTCTAAAGCTCATTTCTGGCTTTTTTCGTTTAGATGACGAACGGTTTTGCAGCCTCCAGCGAAGCTAGAGTCTCGCATCAACAATTCTTCACACGTAGTAATAAATCAATGCACCTCATCTTAGGTGCGATAACGCGTATGTATATTCACTCTCGGTCGTAACATGCAACTATAACTATCGGCGCGCCAAAGTAGGTCGGCGCGCCGATAGGGGCAGATCTTATGACAACAAAAAACCCGCTGGCAATTACTTTCTTAGTAGGCGGTTGATTTTTGTTTTTTTCTAAGAGTTTTTATAAGTACGTGTTTTCTATTTGTTATTGTTTTTTTCAAGAAGTGAATGTGCAATGTGTAGTGCGCACTGCATAGTGTGCATTACGTATACGTAGTTGCTATTAATTTAGGTTTCGCGTTACACCGCAGCGAGATATTTAGTAGATGTTGAGCTGTGCTAAACCTTCCCTATCGACAGCGGGTAGGAGAGGGCGTTCGCATGATTTCCAGCATCAGTCAGATCTAAAATATCCAACAAAAACAGTCGGTTAATGAAAACAAGTGGATCATTTAATTGCCATTTTCCTCATTTTTTTTGAAAGCCTACATTGGCCGCTCGGCCGCAAACCGTTGCCTTGAGTTAATAGGAAGCATTACTATTCACGTCCTCGTCTCCACAGCACACCGCAATGACCCCCAAGCTGCCCCGCAGACACGGCTTTTTCGAGCACTACGAAGAGTTGGTTGGCACCTGGACCCGTCGCCTGAGAAACCGTCAGCAGGCCGAGGACCTGGCCCACGACACGTTCGTGCGGGTGCTCGAGTCGGATTCGGCGGCGGTGCAGCAACCGCGGGCCTATCTGCACCAGACCGCGCGCAACATCGCGGTGGACGGTTATCGACGTGAGGATCGGCGGGGCGCCATGGAGTCGGAGGCGATCGATGAAAGTGCGTCGTCGTCCGGCGACCCGGAGCATTACATGCAAGCGATCCAGTTGGCTGATTCCATCGAACGGGCGCTCACCGAGCTGCCGGTCAACTGCCGCAAGGTGTTTGTCTGGCAGAAAATCGAAGGCCTGACCCAGGCTGAGATCGCCGAACGCCTGGGTCTGTCCAAGAACATGGTGGAAAAGTATATGATCCGCACGCTGCGGCATCTGCGCGACCGCCTTGAAGGATTGTACCCATGAGCGGCCGCGCTTTCTCACCCCCAGCCAAACAGGAACTTCCATGATGGATACTCGTGATTGTGCGTGCGGGCAAACAACGGTTCGCGATGAGGCGGCGCGGTGGTTTGTGCGTTTGCAGGAACCCGCCGTCGATGTCGACGCGCAACGCCAATTCGAAAGCTGGTTGGACGAACACCCTCAACACCGCAACGAATTCCAATTACTCCAGGGCCTGTGGAAAGCCGCCGACCTGGTGCCGGCGGCGCGTCTGCGGGCGTTGTGTGAAGAAACGCCGTCACGCAGCAAACGTCGACCGATGTTGCGCTATGCGGTGGCTGCCAGTGTGTTGGCGGTGGCAGTCGGCTTGGGCCTGTTCAACGGTTTGAAGCAACCGTCGGCTTACACGGCGCAGTTTTCCACAGCCCTGGGCGAACGTCGCCAGGTAGCCTTGCCCGACGGTTCGGTGGTCGATCTGGACAGCCGCAGTCGGATTCAGGTGCGGTTTGAAAAGAATCGTCGCGCCATTGAGCTGAGCGAAGGCGAGGCGATGTTCAGCGTCCAGCATGACAGCAGTCGGCCGTTCGTGGTTGAAGCCGGAAATGGCAAGGTCACGGTCACCGGTACCCGCTTCGATGTGCGCCGTGGCAGCGCCGAGACCCGGGTCGTGGTGGAGCAGGGCACGGTCAAGGTGCAAGGGCGCTCGGCGGCCGACAATGATTTCGTCAACCTCACCGCCGGGCTGGGCACCCAGGTCGATGCCCAGGGCAAGGTCGCGGCTGCCTACGCGGTCAACCCGGCTGAACTGACGGCCTGGCGCAACGGCAAGCTGGTGTTCAACAACGCCAGCCTGGCCGATGTCGCCGAGCAGATCTCGCGTTATCGAGACAAGCCGCTCAAGGTCGGCAATGCCGCAGTGGGCAATCTGCGCCTGACCAGCGTGTTCAAGTCCGACAACACCGACGCGTTGCTCAAGGCCTTGCCAAGCATCCTTCCGGTGGCCGTGCGCACCCTCGATGACGGCAGCCAGGAAATAATTTCAAAATAAGATTCAGGTTTTTTTCGAGTTCATCGTCTTCCTGTTCAACTGCAACTGGTTTGCATTAACAAGCGCACACTCTTGCGATCTTCAGGACTACGTTCGACGTGAAAAAAGCCATCGCTAAAAACAACAATTCCCCCTGGTTGCCGCTGGCCCTTGCACTGGCGGTCAACCTGGCGCTGCCCCAGGCATTCGCTGCCGATGCTATCCACATCCCGGCGCAACCTTTGGGGCAGGCCCTGAGCCAGTTGGGCCAGCAGACTTCGCTGCAGGTTTTTTTCAGTCCTGAGCTGGTGGCTGGCAAGCAAGCCCCTGCAGTGGATGGCAACATCGCCCCGGAAGAGGCGCTGCGCCAGTTGCTGCAAGGCAGCGGCCTGCAATACCAGATCGATGAAGGCTCGGTGACGCTGCTGCCAGCCCCGGCTTCTGCGGAAAACGGCCCGTTGGAGTTGGGCATGACCGACATCAAGGTGGTGGGCGACTGGCTCGGTGATGCCGATGCCGCGGTGGTGCAGAACCACCCCGGTGCCCGTACCGTGATTCGCCGCGAGGCCATGGTCGAGCAAGGCGCGATGAACGTCGGCGACGTCTTGAAGCGCGTGCCGGGTGTGCAAGTGCAAGAGGCCAACGGTACCGGCGGCAGTGATATCTCGCTGAACGTCGGCGTTCGCGGGCTGACCTCGCGCCTGTCGCCACGCTCGACCGTATTGATCGATGGTGTGCCAGCGGCCTTCGCCCCCTATGGCCAGCCACAGCTGTCCATGGCGCCGATTTCCTCCGGCAACCTCGACAGCATCGACGTGGTACGCGGCGCCGGCTCCGTGCGTTATGGGCCACAGAACGTCGGCGGAGTGATCAACTTCGTGACCCGGGCGATCCCCGAACAAGCCTCGGCTGAAATCGGCAGCACGCTGGAAACCTCCCAGCACGGTGGCTGGAAGCACATCGATACGCTGTTCGCCGGCGGCACCGCCGACAACGGCATGGGCGTGGCGCTGTTGTATTCCGGGGTGAACGGCAACGGTTATCGCAAAAGCAACAATGGCAATGACATCGACGACGTGATCCTCAAGACTCACTGGGCGCCGACCGATGTGGACGATTTCAGCCTCAACTTTCACTACTACGACGCCAGCGCCGACATGCCCGGTGGCCTGACCCAGGCCCAGTACGACGCCGATCCGTTCCAGTCCGACCGTGACCACGACAACTTCAGCGGCCGCCGCAAGGACGTGTCGTTCAAGTGGATTCGGCAACTCGATGACCGCACCCAGGCCGAAGTGCTGACCTACTACTCGGACAGTTTCCGGGGCAGCAACATCGCCGCTCGCGACCAGAAAACCTTGGGTTCGTTTCCGCGTACCTACTACACCTATGGCATCGAACCGCGTGTGTCCCACGTCTTCGACGTCGGCCAGACGACCCAGGAAGTCAGCGTCGGTTATCGCTACCTGAAGGAAGGCATGCACGAAGAAGCCAGCCGCCTGGCGCTGGTCAACAACGAGCCGGTCGTGCGTCCGGGGGCGGACGGCCATGTGTACCAGGACCGTACCGGTGGTACTGAAGCCCACGCGGTGTATGTCGACAACAAAATTGACGTCGGCAACTGGACCGTCACTCCGGGTGTGCGTTTCGAACATATCCAGACCGAGTGGCATGACCGCCCGGTGCTCGATACCGCGGGCAAGCCGGTGCAGGAAAAACGCCGCAGCATCGAGAGTAACGAGCCGCTGCCGGCGCTGAGCGTGATGTATCACATGTCCGATGCCTGGAAACTGTTCGCCAACTACGAAACCTCGTTTGGCTCCCTGCAATATTTCCAGCTCGGCCAGGGTGGGGTGGGTGACGAAACGGCCAATGGCCTGGAGCCGGAAAAAGCCAAGACCTACGAGATCGGTACGCGCTACAACGATGAGGTGTGGGGCGGTGAAGTGACGCTGTTCTACATCGACTTCGATAAAGAGCTGCAATACATCAGCAACGATGCGGGCTGGACCAACCTCGGCGCCACCACGCACCGCGGTATCGAGGCTTCGGTGCACTACGACATGGCGGCGCTGGATCCGCGTCTCGCCGGCCTGACCGCGAACGCCGGCTACACCTACACCCGTGCTGTCTATGAAGGTGAGATTCCGGACTTCAAGGGTCGGGACCTGCCGTTCTACTCGCGCCAGGTGGCGACCGCCGGCCTGCGCTACGACATCAATCGCTGGACCTACAACCTGGATGCCTTCGCCCAGTCCAAACAGCGCTCCCCGGGTGTGGCGGTGAACGCTGACGGCAGCTTCAGCAACAACTACATCACCGAAGGCACGGCGGATGGGCAGTACGGCGACATTCCGGGCTACGTCACCTGGAACGTGCGCGCCGGCTATGATTTCGGTCCGCAGGTGTCGAATCTGAAGCTGGGGGCCGGGGTGAAAAACATCTTCGACAAGCAGTACTTCACCCGCTCCAGTGACAACAACGCGGGCATGTACGTCGGCACGCCGCGCACGTTCTTCGTGCAGGCCAGCGTCGGGTTCTGATCGACCGGGGTGAATTCATTCGCGGGCAATCCGACTTGCCCGCGAAGCGTTCAAACCTTCAAAACCTTCCCGCCAATCGCCACCGCCAGCAGCAACAGCGCCATCAACCCGAAGGCAAAACTCAAACTGGCGGCATGGGCGACAAATCCGATCACCGCAGGCCCTGCGAGTATCCCCGCGTAACCCAGGGTAGTGATCGCCGGCACGGCGATGCTTTGCGGCATCACGGTCTGCTTGCCCACTGCGGTATACAGCACCGGCACAATGTTCGAGCATCCGGCGCCCAACAATGCATAGCCCACCAGCGACGCTTCCCAGCTGGGGGCGAAGGTGGCCAGGAACAGGCCGGCCGCAGCCGTCACCCCACCAAAGACAATCACCCGCGTCGCGCCCAGACGACGCACGATGGAATCACCGGTCAACCGACCCACCGTCATGGTCAGTGCAAAGGCCGCGTAGCCCAATCCGGCATAGGCCTTGTCGATGCCGCGTTCCTGGGCCAGGAATACCGCGCTCCAGTCCAGGGCGGCACCTTCGGCGAGGAACACGATGAAACACATCCCGCCGATAAACAGCACGATGCCGTGCGGGACAGCGAACGCCGGCCCCGAACTTTCGCTGCCGTAGGGCAGCATGTGCGGGGCAGCCTTGAGCAGCGCAACCAGCAGCAACACAATGACCACCAGCATCGCCCCCAACGGCGCAAGCCCCAGGCCCAGCAACGCACTGACGCCCGCCGCGCCGACGATTCCGCCCAGGCTGAACAACCCGTGAAACCCCGACATCATGTTTTTGCCGCTGGCGCGTTCGACGATCACCGCCTGCAGGTTCACCGTCGAGTCCACGGTGCCGAGGCCTGCGCCGAACATGAACAATGCACCAATCAAGGCCGGAATCGACGATACCGTGGCCAGCAGCGGCAGCGCCGCACAGATCAACAAAGTGCCACCGGCGGCCACCTTGCGGCAACCGAAGCGCGTGGCCAGGATACCGGCCATGGGCATCGCCAGTATCGAGCCCACGCCCAGGCACAACAGCAATAAACCCAGGGTGCCTTCATCCAGCCCGGCCCGAGCCTTGGCATAGGGCACCAGCGGCGCCCATGCGGCGATGCCGAACCCGGCGATGAAAAAGGCGATGCGCGTGGACATCTGTTCCATGCGCCCTGGCACGAATGAGGTCTGGGTGTTGAGGTTGGTCATATCAATCCTTGGAAAAAACGTCGCGTCTGCAAGGGACAGTGATCTGGCCCCGAGGGTTCGTTCAGCGTCCGCGATCTGGCACGCCCACAGTCTGACATCCTTGCACAGCCCGAGCGTGTTTCGCGATATGTTGTGACAGAACCAGATGTCCAACAGGGAGGGCGCCATGGCGCGGATGTACGATGCACGGGGCAATATCTATAAGGTGGTGGCGCCTGAGGCGCTGCACCAGCAGGGCATCGACGTGCCCGATCAGGCCGACCGCGCCGCACAAACCCGCGAGGCCTGGGCGCCGGCAGCCATCGAAGCGTGCTGTGCCTGGGCACCCGGCACGCAACCGCCGGGCAGCAAGGAACATTGCAGTGATGGTTTGCTGGTCGGGCCGTTTCAGTCATCGCCGCCCTTTGACCTGTTGATCGTCAACACCGATGGCACCCTGGCCGAGCGCAGCGGCAATGGGCTGACGATTTTTTCCCAGGCGTTGAGCGATCAGGGACTATTTCCGAGCGACGAAGCCTGTGTACTCAGGGTGCATCACGACAAATCCGACATTCCCTCACCGGGGCAGACGTCGGTGAAAACCGCGCAAGTCGAGGGCGTGCAGGGTTTCTGGCTCGACCTGGGCCAGCCTGGCTTCGGGCCGTCGGCGGTCAGTGCCGTTGGCGTTGAAGCTATGCAGTTGAACGGCCGTGAGCTCAGCCTCGTGCGGCAACTATCGGCAATCAATGGTGCCTGGTCGCGCAGTCAATTCGCCCGGGTCGGCAATCCGCATTGCGTGACACTGGTGGACAGTGTTGAGGCCTTGCCGGGCAATGAGCAGATGCGGCAATCGCCATTGGCCGAGGGGCTGATGCGGATCGCCTACGCGATGCCTGCCGGTGCGGGTAAACCCTGTCCGGCAGGGATTAATCTGCAATGGGCGATGCGTGAGTCCGAAGGTCATGTCGTCGCGCGGGTGTTCGAGCGCGGCGAAGGTCCTACGGCGTCCTCGGGGACGAGTGCGTCGGCGGTGGCGTGTGCGGCGTGGCGGGTAGGTTGGGTGAGTGCCGGCGAGGTGAAGGTGACAATGCCCGGTGGTACGGCGCCGATTTTGCTGGAAGAAGAGCAGGGGGAGCTGAGTCGGGTCAGCTTGTTCGGTACGGCTCGATTGGTGGGTTGATGGTCGGATCGCTATCGCGGGCAAGCCCGCTCCCACAGAGTTTGCGTAACCTTGTAGGAGCGAGGCTTGCCCGCGAAGGCGACAGTTCAGTCAATGCAGATCTCAGCTCGGATCAGTGAACTCCACCACCGGCATCGTCCGCTTCATCAACACCTTGCCACCGCGCACCGAATACAGCGGCAAGCCCTGGCTGCGGATCACCTCGTAGTCGTTTTCCTCCGAGAGGATCAACAGGTTCGCCGGCCGCCCGGGTTCAAGCCCGTAGCGTTCACCCAATGCCAGGGCCTTGGCGCTGTTGACGGTGACCAGGTCCAGTGCGTTTTGCAGGTTGCGATACCCGAGCATGTGGCAGATATGCAGGCCGGCTTCGAGTACCCGCATAATGTTGCCGTTGCCCAGCGGGTACCAGGGGTCGACGATCGAGTCCTGGCCGAAACACACGTTCATGCCGGCTTCCAGCAGTTCGTTGACCCGGGTCACGCCCCGGCGTTTCGGAAAATTGTCGAAACGGCCTTGCAGGTGAATGCTTTCGGTAGGGCACGAGACAAAGCTGATCCCGGCGTGCCCGAGCAGGCGAAACAGCTTGGCGCAGTAGGCGTTGTCGTACGAGCCCATGGCCGTGGTATGGCTGGCGGTGACCCGCGAGCCCATGTCGCGGCTGCGGGCTTCTTCGGCCAGCACTTCCAGGAACCGCGACTGCGGGTCGTCGGTTTCATCGCAATGCACGTCCACCAGGCAACCGGTGCGCTCGGCCAGGTCCATGAGGAATTTCACCGAACTGACACCCTGGTCGCGGGTGTACTCGAAATGCGGAATGCCACCCACCACGTCGGCACCCATGCGGATGGCTTCTTCCATCAGCTCGCGACCATTGCGGTAGGACTCGATGCCTTCCTGGGGGAATGCGACGATCTGCATGTCGACCAGATGCCGGCTTTCTTCGCGCACCTCGAGCATGGCCTTGAGCGCCGTGAGCTGCGGGTCGGTGACGTCGACGTGGGTGCGCACGTGCTGGATGCCATGGGCGGCGAGGGCCCTGAGGGTTTTCCTGGCGCGCACTTTGGTGTCTTCTTCGGTGATGGTGACCTTGCGCTCACCCCAGCATTCGATGCCTTCGAACAGCGTGCCACTCATATTCCAGCGCGGTTCGCCAGCGGTCAGGGTGGCATCGAGGTGGATGTGCGGCTCGACGAAGGGCGGCACCACCAGGTTGCCACCGGCGTCCAGATCGTCGGGGCCCAGGGTCGGCGCTTCGGTCTGCCGGGCGATGTTGCTGATCAGGCCGTTTTCCAGGTGCAGTTCATGCAGGCCTTCCTGGTTACGCAGCCGGGCGTTGATGATGTGCATCAGGAGAGTCCTTCAAGATTCTTGTGGGCATTGCCATTAAGTTAGCTCGGCAGTGGCAATCCCCGCCAGCGATGTTGATCACCTCAGTCCAAAATGCACGATTCGGTTTCGTCAGGACGACGGGTGCCGGGGCAAGAAACGCATCAGCGCAGCGACGATGGCTTCGGGAGCATCCTCCTGCACCAAATGCCCGGCGTTGGCGACGGGGTGAAACTGCGCCCCTGGGATCATCTGCTGCAAGGCCCGCCCGCGTTCGATGGGAATCCACTGATCGTCTTCGCCCCAGAGAATCTGCACCGGGCAGCGAATCGACGGGTACAGCCCCTCGGCTTCGCGGGTGTAGCGCTCGTCCATTTGCGCGATCTGCCGATAGAACGCCGCTTGTCCAGGATCGCCCAGCCAGGGTTGCACGTACGGTGCGAGTTCGTCATCGGGGATGTCGCGCTTGATCGCTGCGCGAATATAAGCCGCCACGACGGCCCGCTGAATGTAATCCGGCAGACCGCTGAAAGCGGCTTCGTGCTGACGCACATGCTGCACGAACGGCGAACCCCACGGTGTCAGCGCCACGGGGTCGATCAGTGTCAGGCTGCGGTAATCCTTGCCGTTGAGCAAATGGCTGCGCAGGGCGGTTGCCCCGCCGAAGTCATGGGCCACCACATCCGGGCGATCCAGGCCCCAGTGTTCCAGCAATTGAGCCAACAGCTGGTTTTGCACGCCCAGGGAGACGTCGCCATCGACCTTTTCCGATTGCCCGTAACCCAGCAAGTCGAAATAGTGCACCCGGTGGGTGGTGATGAAGTGCGGCGCAATCCGGTGCCAGACATAGGAAGAGAAGGGCGTGCCATGCACGAACACCAGTGGCGGTCCATCGCCGCGCACGGCGAAGCGAACGCTATGCCCATTGAAGCGATAGCTTTGAGCCAGCGGCCAGTCAGTCATTGGCGTGTCCTCTTGGCGGATGCGAACGCAAAAGCATAGGCATAAAAAAACCACCGGTCTCGGTGGTTTTTTTGATCGATTGGCTCATTCGCCGCGATAGATGCACCCGCTGGTGCAGGTCTCGTGAATCCGGATGGCGCTCAATTCCGGTAGCAGCGGCTTGAGTTCAGCCCAGATGAATTTGGCCAGCACTTCGCTGGTCGGATTCTCCAGGCCAGGAATATCGTTCAGGTAGTTGTGGTCCAGACGCTCGTACAGCGGCTTGAAGATCGCCTTGATTTCCGAGAAGTCACGGATCCAGCCCGTATGCGGATCGAGGTCGCCACTGAGGTGAATCGCCACTTTGAACGAGTGACCGTGCAGGCGGCCGCACTTGTGGCCGTCCGGGACGTGGGGCAGGCGGTGGGCGGATTCGAAGGTAAATTCTTTGAAGATTTCCACAGTGGTTTCAGCTCTGTTCAGGTGGCGATCGCCGCAGCGATGTGGGCAGGAGGCGAGTTTAACAGCTTGTCCTGACTAAAGGGTCAGCAAGCGTTCGGCGAGACGACCGTTGGCCGCCAGTTCGAGAAACTCGTCGCCCAGGCGGCGGCTTTCATCCATCGTCGTGCGCCAGTATTTCTGGCGGCTCGGCGCGTCGCCCATGAAGCGCTTGAAGTCATTCCGATCTGGCAATTTGCCATAGGGTAGGCGTGCCAGGTACTCCTTCGATGGCGCCAGCAGCACGACATCCTGCAAGCGCGCAGGGCAGGCGCGGCGCCACGGCAAAGTCTTGTCGAACCAGCCAGGAATCACCCGGTCGGTGAAGTGCGGATACAGCACGATGTCGTTGCCGCTGTAGGGCAGGTCCAGGTGATAGTCCAGCAGGCCGCCATCGCGGAACGTGCCCGCGCCAGCGCCGGGCAGGTCGCGCACGCCTTCCATCACCATCGGGATCGAGCCCGAGGCCAACAGGGCCTGGCGTAGATTGGAGGTGTCCAGCGCGACGAAGCGCGACGGGAAGTCGTTCAGCGCGTTGACCGGCGGTGCCAGGCGCGGGTCGTGGATGATCAGCCGTTCGAAGTGCCGGGACAACCGCGCACGACCGCGCAGGTTGTCGGCGATCACCGCCGACAAGCCCAAGCCCAGGCGGCCGCGATGGTCTTGCGCGAGCAGGCCGTGGCTTTTCACCACCATGATGTTCAAGCGGTAGTGGGGGTTGTCGAGCAGGGTCGCGTCACGGCCATCGAGCAGATCATCGAGCATGCGCCGTGAGCTTTGGCTGATCTGCGCCATGGTCACGCCTTTGGCGAAGTTCTGTTCGGTATAGAGGTGGCCGAGGCGTCGCAGGCCTTCGGCGGCATCCGGCAAGCAGGCGCTTGCAAAACGCCAGGAGCCCACCGAGGCACCGATCAACGAGCGTTCGCGCGGTGCCGCCGGCAGCCATTCGCCGAACAGTGCCAGGTCCAACCCCTGAATCCCCAGGGCTTTGGGGCCGCCAGCGGCACCGGGTAGCGTGCCGACATCGGCGGCGCTCAAACCCCGCTCGCGAATGCGTGCCAAAGCCCGGGCGCCGGCCTTGAGGGTCAGGGAGGGGAACTTGATATGGATAGCGGTCATACCGGTCTCGAATGCGGGCGAACGGGCGGATTATAAGCGTGTAAGTGACGCGAATTCCGTGATGCCGTGCCCGCCTTTGGCAATGACCGCTGTAAATGACGGTTTATTGGCGTGAAGTGACCTTGTCCGACGAGGCCACCGTGCCGCTGCCGCAATTGATGAAAGAAGAGGATTTCAGCCAGCGCTGGTCCGGATAGTAGGAAAACAGCAACTGCCCATCTTTCATCGAGTCAATCAGGCGGTGGGCGATGGCCGGCCTGACTGCCGGGCAGCCGAGGCTCCTGCCGATCCGGCCGTTGGCGCGCGCCAGTACCGGGCTGACATAGGGCGCGCCGTGAATGACAATGGCCCGGTCGAAGGCGTTATCGTTGAAGCCGGGCTCCAGGCCTTCCATGCGCAAGGAGTAGCCGTTCTGGCCTACGTAGCTCTGTTGGGTGCGGTACAGGCCCAGGCTGGTGGCGAAGCTTTCATTCTGGTTGGAAAACTGGGTCGCCATGTTTTCGCCGCTGTTGCGGCCATGGGCGACCAGTTCGTGGAACAGCAGCTTGCGTTTTTTCAGGTCGAATACCCACAGGCGTTGTTCAGTCGAAGGCAGGGAGTAATCGATCACTGCTAGTCTCTGTGCCGGAGCCGCGCCTTGGGTGCGGGTACACTGTGTTGCGCGAACCGCCAGGGCAATGACCTTGGCATTGGCGTTTGGAGCAGCTTTGGCCAGCGCGACTTCGAGCGAATCGGCGTAGGCTGATGGAAGGAAAGCCGACGTCAGCAACAGGGCTGTCAGTGAGCCAAAGCGAAGTAGCGCCATAAAAATGTCTCATCAGGAATATGTCGAGTCTAGCAGCGAGTTGAACGCTAGCCCTTTGATTACAGGCGATTAAGGATTATCCATGGGTCAATTAACAAGGTTATTCGTCATAAGCCGTGCATTTTTTATGGTCTTTCTGATCAGCGGCACTGCTATGGGTGAAAATTCGCCGATCGTGCCGGTATCTCCGGCATCAGTGAGTGTGCTCGGTGCTGCACCCGATGATGAGATCGGCCAGGCGATCCAGGCGCAGCTCGAACCCCTGCAATCGGCATTTCCTCCGTTGCTGACCTCGCGTAAACATCAACGGTTGGATGTCACCCGGGTGGTTCTGGATTTCTATTCGCACCGCAATTTCCGCGCCGCCTGGATGAACGGGCGCGATGTCAGTCAATTGCTCAAGGGCCTGGATGGCACCCAGGCCGATGGCCTGGTGCCTGAGGATTACCGGGCTGGCGAACTGGCCCAGGCGCAACTGGCGTTGCAGGCAACGGCGCCGACTCCGGCGCAATGGGCGGCTTTCGATCTCGCGGCAACCCGCACGTACATCACGGCGCTGCTGCAGTTGCGGCGCGGCAAGGTTGATCCGGCACGCCTGGACTTTCATTGGAACTTCGAACCCGAGGGCGTCGATCCGCGTGGGGATGTGAACAGCTTCTTTACTGCCCTGGATGATCACGACGTCGATCGCGCGTTCGCTCAGGCGCCGCCCCAGGAAGCCGTTTATCGCAGCCTGCGCGAGAGCCTCGCGCAGTTGCGCAAGGTGCGCGACGCCGGCGGTTGGCCGAAAGTCGCCGAAGGGCAGTCGCTCAAGCCCGGCATGGACAATGCCGCCGTCAGGCAATTGCGCGCGCGCCTGGCGGCGGCCGGGTACCTGGACCCCCACAAGTCCAAGCGTACCGATTACGACGACAGTGTCATTGCTGCGGTGAAGAAGTATCAGCTCGAACAATACCTCGGCGCCGATGGCGTGGCGGGGGCCGGGACACTGGCGGCACTGAACGTGCCGGTCGAGGCGCGAATCGACCAGGTGCGGGTGAACATGGAGCGGGCGCGCTGGTTGCTCTATAAGCTGCAAGGTACGTTTGTGATCGTCGATATCGCTGGCTACAAGGTCGCCCTGTACCGCGACGGCCAGCCGATCTGGCGTTCCCGGGTGCAGGTTGGCAAGCCGTTTCGCAGCACGCCGGTGTTCCAGTCCGAAATCACCTACGTCACGTTCAACCCCACCTGGACCGTGCCGCCGACGATTCTCGTCAAGGATATGCTGCCCAAGATCCAGCAGAATCCAGGCTACCTCGCGGCCAACCGGATTCGCGCCCTGGATCGGGAAGGCAACATGCTGGATCCGTCGACCGTCGACTGGTCCAATGCGCGCGGCATCACGTTGCGCCAGGACGCCGGCCCGGAAAACTCGCTCGGGCAGGTGGTCATCCGGTTCCCCAACGACTATGCGATCTACCTCCACGACACCCCGCATCGCGAACTGTTCGCCAAACCCATGCGTGCCACCAGCTCCGGCTGCATCCGGGTGGAGAACCCGTTGCAGCTGGTGGAACTGCTGTTCAACGACCCTGTGCGCTGGAACGCGGCGGGTATTCAAAAGCAGCTGGCCAACGGCAAGACCCAAAACATCACGCTGCCGGTCAAGGTGCCTGTGCTGCTGGCCTATTGGACAGTAGACCTCAATACCGACGGACGGGTGACGTTCAAACCTGACGTTTACGGTTACGATTCCCCGGTGCTGCGACTCTTGAACCAGCCTTCCAAATTACCTGCGCTGGAGTTGCAACGTGCAGAGCCGTCACTGGTCGTAACAGGTCAAGACAATTTGTAGTCATGGCGCCTTATCGACAAGCCAGGTCGGGGGGAACCCGTTGAAACTATGGAGATGAAAACGGGTCGCAGTTGATCAATCAACAGGGATAGGGATATTGACGATGGATGTTGCCGACAAAAAAACGACCCTCATCACCGGGGCGCTTCGGGTGCACGACCTGGATGAGTGCCGCAACATTCAAAAGGGGCCAGTGTTCATCGTGGCCTCGGGTGCATCGGCCAAAGACTTTCCGTTGCACACGTATGCCGACGTTCCCATGATCACCATGAACGGTGCCATATCGAAATTCACCGGGACGGGTATCAAGCCGTACTTTTATGTCTGCACCGATCAGGGGTTTTCCGAGCAGCAGCCGGAATTGTTCACCGAGGCCATGCGCATCAGCGAGCGGGTTGCACTGTGGGAAAAACATGTCTGGCACACCTCGCTCAAGCCCCAGGGCAAGCTGTACTTGCTGAGCCGGGCACCCAGGCTGTTGTGGAGTGATTTTTTCAGGACTGACAAAGACCTGGTCAGGGTTCGCAAGCTGGGCAGTAGCCGGAACAAGACCCTGGGTTTCAGCAAGAACCTCAAGCGCGGTTTTTTTGACGCTCGCACCGTTGCCTACCTGGCTTTGCAGCTTGCCTATCACCTGGGATTCAACCGGGTGTTCCTGGTGGGCGTCGATCTCGACCCGACGGCAGGGCGCTTCTATGAAATGCCAGGCAGGTTAGTTTCTCCCTGTGTGCTCGATGAGCATTTTCATACCAGGATCCTGCCTTCGTTCGAGATCCTGTCCAAGCAAGTGGTGAACGAGGATTTTCAGGTCTACAACCTGTCCGACGTCTCGAAAATTCCACCGCGACTGATCCCCCGCATGACCCTGGCAGAACTCGACAGGTTGCTCTGACGGATTGTTCATCTGCACGACATTAATCATTTCGAATCACTCTCGTGGTGCGAAAGCGTCCGTGGCTTTGCCAAAGTACCGGCTTTTTTAGACCGGCCCATCGTCGCTCGATGATATTGGCGGTCAAGTCCGCCCGCAGGAGCGTGCCGATGAACAGACTTAACGCCGTGGTAGCGCTGATCGTGCTGACGTTCGCCAACGTCGGCCCGAGCAGCGCCCGGGATTCAGGAAACACCAGGCCGCAATCCGTGGCGGGGGTGTTCGACTACTACCTGTTGGCGCTGTCCTGGTCACCCACCTACTGCCTGACCCATGCTGACGATGCGCAATGTTCCGGCAAAGGCTATGGCTTTGTGCTTCACGGCCTTTGGCCGCAATACACTCGGGGTGGTTGGCCGAAGTCCTGCGCGCCGAGGGTGAAACTCTCGTCGCAGGAGCGGGCCAAGGGCTTGATGCTGTTCCCGTCGCAGAAGCTGCTCGAGCACGAATGGGCCAAGCACGGCACTTGCAGCGGCCTCGGCGCCATCGGTTATCTGGAGGCTTCCGACAAGGCCTTGGGCGCGGTCAGGATTCCCGAGCAACTGCAACCGTTGAGCAGCACCCATTATTTTTCAGCCAGGGATATTGCGCAGATGTTTCGCCAGAGCAATCCAGGGATGGCGGAAGATGGAATTGTGGTGATCTGCAACGGGCCGCAGTTGTCCGAGGTTCGGGTCTGCATGGACAAGGACCTGGTGTTTGCCTCTTGCGGCAAAGGTGTGAAGACCCAATGCCGCGCCGGAGACATCCGGGTTCCGCCTTTGCGGTAATTGATCGCTTCAGCCGAGCGCCAGCCCTGCCTGTACCACCGACAGCAGATTGTTTTCGGTCAGCGCCACTGCATCCGGTCGCGGTGCAGCTTGCTCGATCGCTTGTAGCCACCAATGTGTTGCGCCGTGTTCGTCCACGGTGCGCAACAGGGCCAGTTCGTTGTCACTGGCGTGAATTTCGACACGCCCCTCGCCATCCGCCGTGAAGCGCTCAACGGGGTCGAATGTGATGCTGTGGTGATTGCCGGTGATCACCAGTTGGTCGATGGCATAGTCGAAGGTGTCACCCTGCGGATGGCTCTCGAACACGTGAGTGGGGTTGCGCCGCAGGACCAGGCCAGCCTCGGTCAATGGCTGCAACCAAGCCTCGATCCGGTGATACAGCTCGTTGACCTGGTCCGGCCAGCTGTCGATCGCCTGATCGATGAGGCTGGTAGGCCGGGTCTGTTTCAGTTTTGCGGCCAGATCGTCTGCCTTGCTCATTTCATTTCCCTGTCGTGGTGTAACACTCATCGTAGCTCCTTGAGGGGGATGTGACTGTTGTCCTGCGTCATGTCGCTGACGGTTTTCAGGTGGGCGGGGCAACCATTTGGCATCTGTTGCGCTTTTTTCGTGGGTAACACCGTAGACTTGGCGCCCAAAACCAGGGGCATGGGGTGTCGCTCGTGCCTCGTACTTTCAGGGAGCGCTTTTTGCCAACACGCCTTGATGACCTGAATCACGCCCAGGGCGTTGCCTTGAAGCGCATACCGCTGCGCAAGGCCGCGGTGTTGTTTATCGGCACGGTGTGCCTGTGCCTGTGCGCCTTGCTTTACCTGCAACTGGAACAATCCCGGCGCCATGACTTGAGCCAGGCCCAGGTCGCTTCGTCGAACCTGACGCGGGCCATGGCACAACAGGCACAAGACACCGTCATGCAAGCCGATCTGGTGCTGACCAGCCTGGTGGACTGGATTCAGGTCGACGGATCCGGCCCGGCCCAGCGTCCGCGCTTGCAGAAAACCTTCGCCCGGCGGGTGCAGGCGCTGGGGCAATTGCACGGCATCCTTTTGTTCGACCAAAAGGGCCAATGGGTCGTCACCTCGTTTGAAGCACTGCCTCGCGGGAACGGCGTGGCGGATCGCGAATACTTCAAATTTCACCAGCAGAACGTCTCAACCGTTGCCCACATCGGCCCGGCCATCCGCAGCCGGGAAAATGGCGAATGGATCATTCCGATCTCCAGGCGGGTCAATGACAGGAATGGCCAGTTCCAGGGGGTGTTGCTGGCCGGGATCAAGATGTCGTACTTCGAGCACTTCTTCAAAAGCTTCAGCATCGATGACAACGGCGCGATGTTCCTGGCGTTGACCGATGGCACCTTGTTGGCCCGTCGACCCTATGTACAGGCGCAGATCGGTACGTCATTGGCCAAGGGGGAAATCTTTCAGAACCTGCTGCCCCGGGCGACTTCCGGCAACGCGATGTTCGCCTCCGAGATGGACTCGATTGTCCGCCTGCATGGCTATCGGCAGTTGGAGGCCTACCCGCTGGTGGTTTCGGCGGCATCGTCCCGGGACTCGATCCTGGCGGACTGGTACGACACGGCGTTTCGCTCCAGCGCCATCGTCGTGCTGGTCATGCTGGGCATCGGGCTGATCGGCTGGGTGTTCATTCGCCAGGTGCGTGTGGGTGAGCAGGTCGAGGCGGATTTACGCCAGGCTCAGCAAGCGCTGGAGCTGATTGCCACCCACGACAGCCTGACTGGCCTGGCCAATCGCCGGTTGTTCGAGCGGGCCCTCGATATCGAATTCGGGCGCGGCGCCCGGCAACACAGCCCACTGAGCCTGATCATGCTCGATATCGATTTCTTCAAGCGCTACAACGACACCTACGGTCACGTGGTGGGCGATCACTGCCTGGCCGAAGTGGCGCGTGCCGTGAAAAGTTGCTGCCATCGCAAGGCCGACCTGGCGGTGCGATACGGTGGCGAAGAGTTCGCGGTGTTGCTGCCTGATACCGATATCCAGGGTGCCATGAACCTGGCCGAACAGATTCGCCACGCCGTCATGGGCAAGAACATCAGCCATACCGGTTCGCCCAGCGGCTACGTGACCGTCAGCCTCGGTTGCTATTCGTTCGTGCCGACGGGGCGCGACAGCATGGAAGTGTTCATCCAGCGCGCGGACGCGGCGTTGTACCAGGCCAAGCATTCGGGCAGGAACCGTTCGGCGACGTTGTCGATGGAGGGCGTAGCCGAGGGGCTGATGCGATCGGATCGCTGACGCAACTGCGCAACTGCGCGACTGCCGGTAGCCGATTGTCTGCCTGTCAGAACTTGTTCAATTGATCGTCTAGAGTTCCGATAGCTCTGCCGGTCCCGGCAGATCTCCCCATCGCACGGACGATCGCTACTATGTCGATAACCCAAGCTTTGACCACCATTGCCCTTATCGTTGTGTCCAGCGCGGTGTTTCCGCTGGTCAGTCAGGCGCAATCGAAAATCACCGCCGAAGAAGCGCACGCCATCGGCGTGGATGCCTACGTTTACTTTTACCCGCTGTTGACCATGGACATCACCCGCAAACAATTTACCAACATCGAACCGGGCAAGGAGTTCGGCAAAGGCCCGATGAACATGTTCGTGAGTGTGCCTGAGTACCCGCCGGCAAATTTCAAAGGCGTGGTGCGCTCGAATTTCGACACGTTGTATTCCATCGCCTGGCTAGACCTGACCAAGGAACCACTGGTCATCGCCGCGCCGGACACCGCCGGACGCTTTTATTTGCTGCCGATGCTCGACATGTGGAGTGACGTATTCGCTTCGCCGGGCTGGCGCACCACGGGAACCGACGCCGCGCAGTTCCTGGTCACGCCACCGGGCTGGACCGGCACCGTGCCTGCGGGGCTGAACCATCTGCCGGCGCCAACGCCCTTTGTCTGGGTGATCGGGAGAACCAAGACCGATGGCTCGGCGGACTACGCGGCGGTGCACAAGATCCAGGCCGGCTACACCGTGACGCCGTTGTCACGCCTGGGCAAGGGCGCAGAACCGGTCGCTGTCAAGATCGACCCGGTCGTGGACATGACCACCCCACCGAAAATCCAGGTCGACACGATGTCGGCGGCCGACTATTTCGCCTATGCCGCCGAACTGCTCAAGGTGCATCCGGCCCACGGTACCGACCAGCCGCTACTGGCGCAGATCAAGCGCATCGGCATCGAGCCGGGCAAGTCGTTCAGCATGGATGCCCTGGCCCCTGAAGTAAGAGCTGCCCTGGAGACTGCGCCCAAGGACGCGCAAGCATTGATGGCGTGGAAGGTGCCGACCCTTGCACGCGTGGTCAACGGCTGGTCGATGAACACCGACACCATGGGCGTCTATGGCAACTACTACCTCAAGCGCGCGATCGTGGCGCAGGTGGGACTCGGCGCCAACTTGCCCGAAGACGCGATTTATCCATTGAATATCGGCGATGCAGACGGCAAACCCCTCGACGGTGCGCACAAGTACGTGCTGCATTTCCCCAAGGATGAGGCGCCTCCGGTGAACGCCTTCTGGTCGATCACGCTGTACGACCCCGAAGGTTTCCAGGTGGGCAACGGGCTCAACCGCTTCGCGGTCAGCAGCTGGATGCCGTTCAAGAGCAATGCCGACGGTTCGCTGGACATCTACTTCCAGAATGAAAGCCCCGGCAAGGAACTGGAAGCCAATTGGCTACCGGCGCCCAAGGGGCCGTTCAACCTGACCATGCGCTTGTACGGTCCGAAGGCCGAGGCGTTGAACGGCAAGTGGAATCCGCCGGCGGTCAAGCAGATATAAGCGTGGGCAATCCAGGCAGCCGGCGACGGGCTGTCATCGGGTCCGGCGATCGTCTGGAAAGTCTGCGTCACCGGCGTTGCCGCCAGAGGGCGAGCTCGGCGTGTTGTCCGGTAGCATGGCAGGGCCGCTGGTTGCACCGGATTTAGTGCCTGTCTCATCAGCATCATCGCCGGACGCAGCGAAGGTGGCCAGGGAGGCCGTACACAGCAATCCAGCGAGAAACAGCGAGGTGATTCTGGTGTTCATCATGGTCCGTCTCCAAAAGATGAGTCGTTACCTGAAACTGGTGTGAAGGTCGGGGTGGTTGATGCCAGCTCGATGACGAGTGGCAGGCTACGGTGGAGCGAACACCTGGCAGGTAACGCGGTCACACCCAAGAGGCTCAGCCAGACGGGACGGTAGTCATGAAAAAGCTGCGAATCGCGACGTTCAACGTCAACGGCATGCGCGCCCGCCTGCCGAATCTGTTGGTCTGGCTTGAGCGTGAGCAACCGGACATCGCCTGCCTTCAGGAGCTCAAGTCGGTCGACAGTGCGTTTCCCGCCGCGCAGCTTGAGGCCATCGGCTATGGGGCGATCTGGCAGGGGCAAGCGTCGTGGAACGGGGTGGCGATCCTGGCGCGGGATGCGCAGCCGCTGGAAAGCCGCCGAGGTCTGCCGGGCGATGCCGACGATAGTCACAGCCGGTATCTGGAAGCTGCCGTACACGGGATCGTGGTGGGTTGTCTGTACTTGCCCAACGGCAACCCGCAACCGGGGCCGAAGTTCGATTACAAACTGGCCTGGTTCGAGCGCCTGATACGCTACGCTCAGGCGCTGCAGGGCAGTGAGCATCCGGTGGTGCTGGCGGGTGACTACAATGTGGTTCCCACCGACCTCGATATCTACAACCCACGTTCCTGGCTCAAGGATGCCTTGCTGCAACCCGAGAGCCGCGAGTGTTACCAGCGTCTGCTGGATCAGGGTTGGACTGATGCCGTGCGACAGCTGTATCCGCACGAGCGGGTCTACACCTTCTGGGACTATTTTCGCCAGCACTGGCAGAAGAACTCCGGGTTACGCATCGATCACCTGTTGCTCAACCCGGCCTTGAGTCCTTACCTGGAGGAGGCCGGTGTCGATGCCTGGGTGCGCAACGAACCCCATGCCAGCGATCATGCGCCCACCTGGATTCAATTGGGCTCGCGCAAGCGCCGTTGATTGTTCTTGCCGGCCGATTGGCTAAATCAATTGTCGTTCGTGCCCCTTCATCCCTTATACATAGCGTCCACAGCTTGCGTGCATAAGGATCAAGCGATGAGCGAGCCACGTCTGACAGACCCTGCTGCCTACCTGCAACGCCTGGGATTCGAAGCGCCCCCGGCACCGACGCTTGAAACCTTGCGCCTGCTTCAATTGCGTCACACCGGTGCCTTTGCGTTTGAAAACCTCACCACGCTGGCGGGCGAGCCGGTGCGCATCGACTTGGCGTCGGTCGAGCAAAAGGTCCTGCAGGATGGGCGCGGCGGTTACTGCTACGAACTCAACTATCTGTTTCTGACCTTGCTACAGACGCTCGGCTTCGACGCGCGGGGCATCAGCGGGCGCGTGGTCATGGGCCAGCCGGAAGGTGCCTGGACCGCGCGTACGCACCGCTTGAGCCTGGTGACGCTCGATGGCGTGCGCTACATCACCGACGTCGGCTTTGGTGGAATGGTACCCACCGCACCGCTGTTGCTCGACAGCCTTGATGAGCAATTGACTCCCCACGAGCCGTATCGCATCGAGCAGCACACCGACGGCTACACCCTGCGCGCCAAGGTCGCGAATGAATGGCGCCCAATGTACATCTTCGACCTGCAGCGCCAGGAGGGCATCGATTACTCCGTCGGCAATTGGTACGTCTCGACCCACCCCGAATCATCGTTCACCAAGCAGCTGATGGTGGCCCGAACCGGGGAAGGGTGGCGACGTACCCTCAATAACGGCAGCTTTGCGATCCATCGCATGGGGCAGGACAGCGAGCGCCGGGAAGTGGCCGATTTACAGGAGTTGATTGGCGTGTTGGAAAGCGAGTTCGAGATTCGGGTGCCCATGCATGCGACGTTGATGCGCACACTTGAGCGATTGATAGCGCCGCAATAGGCGGTTCATCGTGCACACAATAAAGGTGCGGATTGGATTGGCCTGCCCCTTTTCCGTGCCTGATTACGGCCGGGCTTCGGGCTCCATCACCCGCTGAATTTCGCTGAGGGCTTGCGCGAGCTTTTTTTCCAGGCTTTTCAACTCAGAGGCGGTGATCCCCTTTTTCAGGTGCCTGGCCGTGCTGCTCTCTGCTTTGGCATGCTCGGTCAGCAACGCCCGGCGCAGGTTTTTTGCGAGGTGGCGCGCGGTGGCACACAGTCTGCATGAACGACCGTTCATAATTTGACTGGCAAGTTGTATACAACTCTATAGACATTTGTCCTGGATCTTGAATACAGTGTGCGCATAACAAAAACCAGGGAACCCCCTAACATGAAAACGCCCCATGTTTCACACCAACGGCCTGAAGATGAGAATCTCGGGATCGGCGCGAATATGGCTTACGGCCTGCAACATGTTCTGACCATGTACGGTGGCATCGTCGCGGTGCCTTTGATCATTGGTCAGGCGGCCGGGCTGTCGCCGGCGGACATCGGTTTGTTGATTGCTGCTTCATTGTTTGCGGGGGGGCTGGCCACGTTGCTGCAAACCCTGGGTCTACCGTTTTTCGGTTGTCAGTTGCCGCTGGTACAGGGCGTGTCGTTCTCCGGCGTCGCGACCATGGTGGCGATTGTCAGCAGTGGCGGTGAGGGCGGATTTCAGTCGATCCTGGGGGCGGTGATAGCCGCGTCCCTGATCGGGTTGCTGATCACGCCGGTGTTCTCGCGAATCACCAAGTTCTTTCCGCCGCTGGTCACGGGCATCGTGATCACCACCATCGGCCTGACGCTGATGCCGGTGGCGGCACGCTGGGCCATGGGTGGCAACAGTCACGCCCCCGACTTTGGCAGCATGGCCAACATCGGCCTGGCAGCGGTGACGCTGGTGCTGGTGCTGTTGTTGAGCAAGATCGGCAGCGCCACCATCTCAAGGTTGTCGATCCTGTTGGCAATGGTCATCGGTACGGTGATCGCGGTGTTCCTCGGCATGGCGGATTTCTCGTCCGTCAGCCAGGGGCCGATGTTCGGTTTCCCGACACCCTTCCACTTTGGCATGCCGACCTTCCACTTCGCGGCGATCCTGTCGATGTGCATCGTGGTCATGGTGACGCTGGTGGAGACGTCGGCCGATATCCTGGCCGTGGGTGAAATCATCGACACCAAGGTCGACTCCAAGCGCCTGGGCAATGGTCTGCGCGCGGACATGCTGTCGAGCATGATCGCACCGATCTTCGGCTCCTTCACCCAAAGCGCCTTCGCCCAGAACGTCGGGCTGGTGGCGGTGACTGGCATCAAGAGCCGTTATGTGGTGGCCACCGGCGGCCTGTTCCTGGTGATCCTCGGCCTGCTGCCGTTCATGGGGCGTGTGATCGCCGCCGTACCAACCTCCGTCCTCGGCGGAGCTGGCATCGTACTGTTTGGCACCGTTGCGGCCAGCGGCATTCGGACGCTGTCCAAGGTCGACTACCGCAATAACGTCAACCTGATCATCGTTGCGACCTCCATCGGTTTCGGCATGATCCCGATTGCCGCGCCGAACTTCTACGATCACTTCCCAAGCTGGTTCGCCACGATCTTCCATTCGGGCATCAGCTCCTCGGCAATCATGGCCATCGTGCTCAACCTGACCTTTAACCACCTCACCGCCGGTAACTCCGACCAGCAGTCGGTGTTTGCAGCGGGTACCGAGCGGGTACTGCGCTATCAAGACCTGGCGGCGTTGCGCGAAGGGGATTACTTCAGCGATGGCAAGTTGCACGACTGTGATGGCAAGGAGATCCCGGTGGTGGAGTCGGCGCACGGGACGGTCGACCCGCGGCCGGTGCTGGCTAAAAGCAGCGAGCATGTCTGACCTGTATCGCGGATGAAAAAAGGCCGATCTGTTGAATGGACAGATCGGCCTTTTCTTTGCGGATCACAAGATCGCAGCCTTTTGCATCGACCACAAAAAAGCCCCTGAATCTTTCGATTCAGGGGCTTTTGATATTGCTGTCTGGCTCCACGACCTGGACTCGAACCAGGGACCCAGTGATTAACAGTCACTTGCTCTACCAACTGAGCTATCGCGGAATGGCGCCTATGTTACTGATTCAAAAAGAGAAGTCAAGCGTTTGATAGTAAAATGAGGGTTTCATGAGGACGGACGGTGGTTTATCGCTGATTGGCGGTTACCGGAATCGCTGGCGGGGGCTAACATGGCCGCCCGGAAGTGGTTTCACGCGCTGCCGGCCATTCGCCGATAAGGTACGTGCCATGACTTGCTTGACCGCCACAAAACCTCGACACAACGGGGTGTTCCCATGAGCATCGCACAAATCAGCCTGCCCAAGGGGGTCGGCCCGCACGCCGAAAAACTGTTCGATGCAATCACCCAGGCCAGCAACGCCGATGAGTTGAACCGTGCAGGGGGTAAGGCCGAGGGTTTTGTCCTGGGCCTGGAAAGCACCAAGGCGATCAAGGGCCAGGTGGCTGAATCGCTGTATGTCGCCTATGACGATGCCGCCAGCCAGCGCGCAACCGAACTGGCCTAACCGCCGAAGGTAATGGTGCCAAGCATCAGTTTGGCGTAGAGCGCCGTGGCACCCAGCTGCACCAGCCACAGGGCCAGGCCGCCGAGAAATACGCCGGCAGCGACTTGCATCACCAGGTTGTTGCCGCGTCGTTTGGCCGGGGCGCGGGGGATGAAATCATCCAGGTCGTCGCGATCATCGCGGTCAGCGCGTAGGTCATCGATTTTCATGTCGTTTCTCGCAGGAATTTCAAGGTACACATATTACCTGTGGAAGCGGGCAAGCCCGCTCCCACATTTGATCTGCGTACAGTTTAGAGGTGTGGGTCAAGCCTTTGAGATTTATCTGCGACAAATAAAAAACGGGAAGCCGAAGGCTTCCCGTTTTTCGTATCAGCAGACCAATCAGATCACCTGAACGATCGCATCCGTCACAACCTTGATGTTGCTCTGGTTCAGCGCAGCCACGCAGATACGACCGGTGTCCAGGGCGTAGATGCCGAACTCGTTGCGCAGGCGATGCACTTGTTCAACGCTCAGGCCGGAGTACGAGAACATGCCGCACTGACGACCGACGAAGCTGAAATCGCGCTGAGGCGCTTTTTGTGCCAGCAGGTCGACCATCTGGGTGCGCATGCCACGAATGCGCAGGCGCATTTCGGCCAGTTCGGCCTCCCACTGGGCGCGCAGTTCCGGGCTGTTCAGCACCGCAGCGACAACGCTGGCACCGTGAGTCGGCGGGTTGGAGTAGTTGGTGCGGATCACGCGTTTGACTTGCGACAACACGCGCGCGCTTTCTTCTTTTGATTCGCTGACGATCGACAGGGCGCCAACGCGCTCGCCGTACAGCGAGAACGACTTGGAGAACGAGCTGGAAGCGAAGAAAGTCAGGCCCGACTCAGCAAACAGGCGTACGGCAGCGGCGTCTTCGTCGATGCCATCGCCGAAGCCCTGGTAGGCCATGTCGAGGAACGGCACGTGGCCTTTGGCTTTAACGACTTCCAGGACGTTTTTCCAGTCCGCCGGGCTCAGGTCCACGCCGGTCGGGTTGTGGCAGCAGGCGTGCAGCACAATGATCGAGCCATTTGGCAGCGCGTTCAGGTCTTCCAGCATGCCGGTACGGTTCACATCGTGGGTCGCGGCGTCGTAGTAACGGTAGTTCTGCACCGGGAAACCGGCGGTTTCGAACAGCGCGCGGTGGTTTTCCCAGCTCGGATCGCTGATTGCCACAACGGCGTTCGGCAGCAGTTGCTTGAGGAAGTCGGCACCGATTTTCAGTGCGCCGGTACCGCCGACAGCCTGAGTGGTGATTACACGGCCAGCGGCGATCAGCGGCGAATCATTGCCGAACAGCAGTTTTTGCACAGCCTGGTCGTAGGCGGCGATGCCGTCGATTGGCAGGTAGCCACGGGAAACGTGTTGAGCGGCGCGAATGGTTTCGGCTTCGACAACGGCGCGCAGGAGTGGAATTTTCCCCTCCTCGTTGCAATAAACACCGACTCCCAGGTTGACCTTGTTGGTACGGGTATCGGCGTTGAATGCTTCGTTGAGGCCCAGGATTGGATCGCGTGGTGCCATTTCGACAGCGGAGAACAGGCTCATTTTTGCGGCGGCTCTGAATGGAGAATGGAGGGACGTGTCGCGCTCCAGCCGAATGCACTAGAGCGGTGCACAAACGGGGAGCTAGTATAGAGGCCATCCGCGAGTGATGGCGACAGACGAATCGGCTTTTAAGGTAAGTTTTTTCCATTATTTTTCGACCGTTAGTCGATTGGCGCCGTCAAAGGCTTTACCCGTTGTAGGACGTTTGCCTTGAAAGCGCTGGCAATCGGCTCCACATTGAGCGCAATCCAGTTTTTTCCTCGCGCGACATCGGTCGTTTGCGGTCTTTCTCGTTCGTGTCGGTTTACCGGCAAGAGTGATCCCAGGGGTTTTACATGTCGGAATTCCAGCTAGTCACCCGCTTCGAGCCCGCCGGCGATCAACCGGAGGCCATCCGCCTGATGGTCGAAGGCATTGAGGCCGGCCTGGCGCACCAGACGTTGCTCGGTGTGACCGGTTCAGGCAAGACCTTCAGCATCGCCAACGTGATCGCCCAGGTACAGCGCCCGACGTTGGTGCTGGCGCCCAACAAGACCCTCGCCGCGCAGTTGTATGGTGAGTTCAAGGCGTTTTTCCCGAACAATGCCGTCGAGTACTTCGTTTCCTACTACGACTACTACCAGCCTGAAGCCTACGTGCCGTCTTCGGACACCTTCATCGAGAAAGACGCCTCGATCAACGACCATATCGAGCAGATGCGGCTGTCCGCGACCAAGGCTCTGCTGGAGCGCAAGGACGCGATCATCGTCACCACGGTGTCGTGCATCTACGGCCTGGGCAGTCCGGAAACCTATCTGAAGATGGTTTTGCACGTGGATCGCGGCGACAAGCTTGACCAGCGTGAATTGCTGCGACGCCTGGCCGACCTGCAATACACCCGCAACGACATGGAATTCGCCCGCGCGACGTTCCGTGTGCGCGGCGATGTGATTGATATCCACCCGGCGGAATCGGATTTTGAAGCGATCCGCATCGAACTCTTCGACGATGAAGTGGAAAGCCTGTCGGCATTCGATCCGCTGACCGGTGAAGTCATTCGCAAGCTGCCGCGCTTCACCTTCTATCCAAAAAGCCACTACGTAACGCCCCGGGAAACCCTGATGGGCGCCGTCGAAGGGATCAAGGTCGAGTTGCAGGAACGCCTGGAATACCTGCGCTCCAACAACAAACTGGTGGAGGCCCAACGTCTGGAGCAGCGCACCCGGTTTGACCTGGAGATGATTCTCGAGCTGGGTTATTGCAACGGCATCGAGAACTAT
Organism: Pseudomonas sp. NPDC087336; assembly: GCF_044744285.1. Taxonomy (NCBI): domain Bacteria; kingdom Pseudomonadati; phylum Pseudomonadota; class Gammaproteobacteria; order Pseudomonadales; family Pseudomonadaceae; genus Pseudomonas; species Pseudomonas sp. NPDC087336. The sequence continues at coordinate 239,760 of NZ_JBIUYA010000003.1, forward strand.
TCGCGCTACCTGTCCGGTCGCGAAGCGGGGGCAGCGCCACCGACCCTCTACGATTACCTGCCGGCTGATGCCTTGCTGGTGATCGACGAATCCCACGTCAGCGTGCCGCAAGTGGGCGCCATGTACAAAGGCGACCGGTCGCGTAAAGAGACGCTGGTGGAATATGGCTTCCGCCTGCCGTCGGCGCTGGACAACCGGCCGATGCGTTTCGACGAGTGGGAAAGCATCAGCCCGCAGACGATTTTTGTCTCGGCGACGCCGGGCAACTATGAAGCCGAACACGCCGCACGCGTCATTGACATGGTGGTGCGTCCGACCGGGCTGGTAGACCCGCAAATCGAGATCCGCCCGGCACTGACCCAGGTCGACGACTTGCTGTCGGAAATCACCAAGCGCGTCGCACTGGAAGAGCGAGTGCTGGTCACCACGCTGACCAAGCGCATGGCCGAGGACTTGACCGACTACCTGGCCGATCACGGCGTGCGTGTACGTTATCTGCACTCGGACATCGACACCGTGGAACGGGTGGAAATCATCCGCGATTTGCGCCTTGGCGCCTTTGACGTGCTGGTGGGGATCAACCTGCTGCGTGAGGGTCTGGACATGCCCGAAGTGTCGCTGGTGGCGATCCTCGATGCCGACAAGGAAGGCTTCCTGCGTTCCGAGCGCTCGCTGATCCAGACCATCGGCCGGGCAGCGCGTAACCTCAATGGCCGGGCGATTCTGTATGCCGACCGGATCACGGGTTCCATGGAGCGGGCGATCGGTGAAACCGAGCGCCGCCGCGACAAGCAGATCGCCTTCAACCTGGCCAACGGCATCACGCCCAAGGGCGTGTTCAAGGACGTTGCCGACATCATGGAAGGCGCCACCGTGCCGGGTTCGCGCAGCAAGAAGCGCAAGGGCATGGCCAAGGCCGCCGAGGAAAACGCCCGGTACGAAGCCGAATTGCGTTCGCCGGGTGAGATCGCCAAGCGCATCAAGGCGCTGGAAGAGAAAATGTACCAGTTGGCGCGTGATCTGGAGTTCGAAGCGGCGGCGCAGATGCGCGACGAGATTGCCAAGTTGCGGGAGCGGTTGATTACTGTTTGATTTACGATGCCTGTCATGGCCTCATCGCGAGCAAGCTCGCTCCCACAGGGATTGAAGGTGTTCACATAATTTGTGTCCAACTCATACCCTGTGGGAGCGAGCTTGCTCGCGATGGGCGCGCTGCGGTCTCAATGCGCTTCCCCAGCCTTCAGTCCGGCCGGCAGTTTTTTGGTCAACAGCACCGCCAACATGCTGATCCCCAGCGCAATCCCGACAAAATGAAACGCATCGTTGTAGGCCATGATCGACGCCTGCTGATGGGCGATCTCACTGAGTTTGCCCAACGCCGCCGTTTCGTTTCCCAGGGTGATGGTCAATGACGCAAGACGTTCCGCCACCTGCGGATTGCTCGGCACGATCGCCTCGCGCAGATAATCGAAGTAGGTCTTGGTCCGCGCATCCAGCAGGGTGGCGAGGAGGGCGATGCCGATGGCGCCGCCGAGGTTGCGCAGGATGTTGAACAGGCTCGACGCCGAGCCCGCATCCTGGGGCAGGATGTATGCCGTGGCGATCAGCGAAATGGTGACCATGATCAGCGGTTGCCCAAGGGCGCGGACGATCTGGATCTGGTTGAACTGTGGCCCGGCGAAATCCGGGTTGAGCACGCCAGAGGAAAAACTCGCCAGGCCGAACAGGCCGAAGCCAATCGTGCACAGCCATTTCGGCGAGACCACTTTCATCAACTTGGGCACCAGCGGGATCAGGAACAGCTGCGGCACGCCCATCCACATGATCACTTCGCCGATCTGCAAGGCGTTGTAGTTCTGGATCTGCGCCAGATACAGCGGCAACAGATAGATCGACCCGTACAGGCCAACCCCCATTCCGATGCTGGAAATGCTCGATAGACCGAAGTTGCGATTGCCCAGGATGCCGAGGTTGATCAGCGGATTGGGCTTGGAAAACTGCACGATCACGAAGGTGATCAGGCTGATCAGGGCGATGCTGCCCAAGGCTACGATCAGGTCGGATTCGAGCCAGTCCTTGCGATGACCTTCCTCCAGGAACACCTGCAGGCAGCCCAGGCCGACGCCCAGGGTGACAATACCGGCGTAGTCGGTGCTTTTCAGCAATTCCCAGTGAGCTGCTTTCTTTTCCAGGCCGTACATCAGGCCGGCGATCATGAGCAGGCCAGGCGGGATGTTGATGTAGAAAATGTATTCCCAGCCCCAGTTTTCCGTCAGCCAGCCACCCAGCGTCGGGCCGATGGAGGGGGCGAAGGTTGCTGTCATCGCAAACATGGCCATGCCTTTGGCGCGGTGATGCTCGGGGAGTTTGATCAGGGTCAGGGTGAAGGCCAGCGGGATCAGCGCACCGCCCGTGAAGCCCTGCAAGGCACGAAAGACGATCATGCTTTCCAGGCTCCAGGCCATGGAGCACAGCAGCGAAGCGACGAGAAAACCGAGGGATACCCACACCGCCAGGCGTCGCGCCGACAACAGCTGAACCAGCCACGCGGTCAGCGGGATCATGATGATTTCCGCCACCAGGTACGAGGTGGAAATCCACGAACCTTCTTCCAGGGTTGCCGACAGTGCGCCCTGAATGTCCTTGAGCGAGGAGTTGGTGATCTGGATATCGAGCACCGCCATGAAGGCGCCGAGCATCACGCTCATCACCGCGATCCAGTCCCGCCGGGTCGGTTCCCCGACCGGGCGGATCAGTTGATCACCGGCCATCGTCAGGGGTGTCTTTGCTGCTGACTTTGGTGGTGAGATCTTCAGGTGCGTCCTTGATGTTCACCTTGGCAGTCACCGACATGCCCGGGCGGATCTTGCCGCGCAAAGGGTTGTCGGCGGCGAAGGTCAGTTTCACCGGGATCCGTTGCACGACTTTGGTGAAGTTGCCCGTGGCATTGTCCGGCGGCAGCAGGCTGAACTGCGCACCCGAGGCGGCGAACAAGCTGTCGACCCGGGCTTCGATCGGCGTGTCGCCGTAGGCGTCGAAGGTCAGTTCGGCTTTCTGTCCGGGGTGCATGTGGCCAATCTGGGTTTCCTTGAAGTTGGCCTGAATCCAGATGTCTTCATCGGGCACCACCGACAGCAGATAGGCGCCGGCCTGTACGTATTGGCCATTGCGCGCGGCACGCTGGCCGATCAGGCCGCTGATCGGCGCATGGATTTCACTGCGGGTGAGGTTCAGCTCGGCCTGGGCCAGGTCGGCCCTGGCATTGGCGATTTGCGCGTCGAGGCGTTTGATTTCGGCATTCAGCGCGTTGATTTGCTGGCGCTGGCCCTGGGCGTCCGCCTGGGCCTTGAGCAACTGTGAACGGGCAATGTGATTGTCGGCGGAGAGCGTGGTCACGCGTTCTTCCGAGACATAACCGGGCTTGCGCAAAGTCTCGGCACGGGTCAGGTCGATCTGTGAACGGCCGAGGCTCGCCTGGCTGGACGCCACTTGCGCATCGCTGGCGGCGATCAGGCTGGCCTGCTGGGCCAGTTTGCTCTGGGCTTGCAGGCGTTCGGCCTGGCGGGTGGCGAGTGTCGCGTTGGCGCGGTCGACCGCCAGGCGAAAATCATCGCCTTCAAGCCTGATCAGCAATTGGCCTTTCTCGACGTGCTGGTTGTCCTGCACCAGCACCTGATCGATGCGCGCCCCCAACTGGCTCGACACCCGGGTGATCTCGCCCTGGACATAGGCGTTGTCCGTGCTTTCATAAAACCGCCCGTTGAAAAACCAATGGGCGAAAAAGCCCCCGGCGATCAGCAGGACAATCGACAGGAAGATGGACAGGCGACGCTTGAGTTGGGCAGGCATGGGGCAAACTGTAGTCGAGAATATGTAAGGAAAGTTATCAGCAGGTGAATCTGGCATACAGCCGATAAACGGTAAATGCCATCGGCTGATAATCGGCCATTCACCACGGCATACGGGCGTTGTAGACGCAAACTTGGCTTAAATGCCCTGTTCACTGGAGCGGGGCGGGTGTCGCCTGTTACCATTCGCCCTTTGTTTGATCTTCTTTTCGAGACTTGCCATGACCACCGTCCGCACGCGCATCGCGCCATCGCCTACCGGGGACCCCCACGTAGGTACCGCTTACATCGCATTGTTCAACTACTGCTTTGCCAAGCAGCACGGCGGTGAGTTCATCCTGCGGATCGAAGACACCGACCAGTTGCGTTCGACCCGCGAGTCTGAGCAGCAGATCTTCGACGCCCTGCGCTGGCTGGGTATCGACTGGAGCGAAGGCCCGGACGTTGGCGGCCCGCACGGTCCGTACCGTCAGAGCGAGCGCGGCGAGATCTATCAGAAGTACTGCCAGCAGTTGGTCGACCTGGGTCATGCCTTCCCGTGCTTCTGCACCGCCGAAGAGCTGGACCAGATGCGCGCCGAGCAAATGGCCCGTGGTGAAACCCCGCGTTACGACGGCCGTGCGCTGTTGCTGTCCAAGGAAGAAGTGGCGCGGCGCCTTGCCGCTGGCGAACCGCACGTGATCCGCATGAAGGTACCGAGCGAAGGCGTCTGCGTGGTACCGGACATGCTGCGTGGCGACGTGGAAATCCCTTGGGACCGCATGGACATGCAAGTCCTGATGAAGACCGACGGCCTGCCGACGTACTTCCTGGCCAACGTGGTCGACGATCACCTGATGGGCATCACCCACGTGCTGCGTGGCGAAGAGTGGCTGCCGTCGGCACCGAAACTGATCCTCTTGTACGAATACTTCGGCTGGGAACAACCGGAGCTGTGCTACATGCCGCTGCTGCGTAACCCGGACAAGAGCAAGCTGTCCAAGCGCAAGAACCCGACCTCGGTGACTTTCTACGAGCGCATGGGCTTCATGCCCGAAGCCATGCTCAACTACCTGGGCCGCATGGGCTGGTCGATGCCGGACGAGCGCGAGAAGTTCTCGCTGCAGGAAATGGTCGACAACTTCGACCTCAAGCGCGTCTCGCTGGGCGGGCCGATCTTCGACATCGAGAAGCTGTCATGGCTCAACGGCCAGTGGTTGCGTGACCTGCCGGTGGAAGAGTTCGCCGCACGCGTGCAGAAGTGGGCGTTCAACTCTGAATACATGATGAAGATCGCGCCGCACGTACAGGGCCGCGTCGAGACCTTCAGCCAGGTCGCACCGCTGGCCGGGTTCTTCTTTGCCGGTGGGGTGAATCCGGACGCCAGGCTGTTCGAATCGAAGAAGCTCTCGGGCGATCAGGTTCGCCAGTTGATGCAGTTGATCCTGTGGAAGCTCGAAAGCCTGCGCCAGTGGGAGAAGGACAGCATCACCGCGACCATTCAGGCGGTGGTCGAATCCCTGGAGTTGAAGCTGCGTGACGCCATGCCGCTGATGTTCGCCGCGATCACTGGCCAGGCCAGCTCGGTGTCGGTGCTCGATGCGATGGAAATCCTCGGGCCGGACCTGACCCGTTTCCGCTTGCGCCAGGCGATCGACCTGCTGGGTGGCGTGTCGAAGAAAGAAAACAAGGAGTGGGAAAAGCTGTTGGGCGCGATCGCCTGATCCCGCGTACCTGACCTTGTAGGAGCCGGCTTGCCGGCGAAGGCGACCTCCAAGCTTGCGTCGATCTTGCGGCCGCCTTCGCTGGCAAGCCAGCTCCTACAGTGGGGAAAACCCCCCGGATTTACGGGGGAGGGCGGTAAGTGATTGTTATGTCGGCAAAAAATTTTAAAATTTTTGAAAAATAAGTTTGACAGACTTTCGATACGCCCTTAAGATTCGCCCCGTCCTCAGCGATGACATCAACGATGAGGGGCTATAGCTCAGCTGGGAGAGCGCTTGCATGGCATGCAAGAGGTCGACGGTTCGATCCCGTCTAGCTCCACCAATTTACAGTTCAAGGTCTGGCCACACCGGCCTTGAATCGATCAGTACTCAGCACTGATCAGTTGTATAGAAGGGTTTGCGTCCCCTTCGTCTAGTGGCCTAGGACACCGCCCTTTCACGGCGGTAACAGGGGTTCGAGTCCCCTAGGGGACGCCAGTTTTACAGAAGCGATGTTGCAAGATGTCGCTCCGCCGCGAGGCGAAAAATCTGGGGCTATAGCTCAGCTGGGAGAGCGCCTGCATGGCATGCAGGAGGTCAGCGGTTCGATCCCGCTTAGCTCCACCAATTTTACAGTTCAAGGTCTGGCCACACCGGCCTTGAATCGATCAGCTCTCAGCACTGATCATTGTATAGAAGGGTTTGCGTCCCCTTCGTCTAGTGGCCTAGGACACCGCCCTTTCACGGCGGTAACAGGGGTTCGAGTCCCCTAGGGGACGCCACGATTACCCGCTCTGCGGGATTTTAGAGGGTCATTCAATTATTGAATGGCCCTTTTGTTTGTCTGGCGTTTGGCCAAATCTCCCCCTTTCTCCCAAACTGTTCTTCAGACCAGCGGTCACATCCACGACTTGCAGAAAATTATTATAAAGATAATATTCTAGTCGTAATATTCGGAGGCATCGATGAACGATAAAAAAGCTCAAACCCGCGAACGCATCCTCAAGGCTGCCAGCGCCGCGCTGATCCAGCGCGGTCCGGCCGAGCCAAGCGTTGGCGAAGTGATGGGCGCAGCCGGCCTGACCGTCGGCGGCTTTTATGCGCACTTCGAAAGCAAGGACGCCATGATGCTCGAAGCGTTCAAGCAGTTGCTGGGTCACCGCCGTGACCTGATTGCCGACATGGATGCCCAGTTGACCGGTGAAGAGCGTCGCGCGTTGGTTGCTGCGTTTTATCTGTCACGCAAACACCGTGATTCCAGCGAGTCTGCGTGCCCGATCCCGGCCTCGATCGGTGAACTCGGACGCCTGCCTGAGGCGTTTCGAATCGCACTGAATGAGCACATGGAACTGATGGTCGCGCAGTTGGCGGCCAGTCCTGAAGACACCGACAAAGCCCTGGCCGATCTGGCCTTAATGGTGGGCGGCCTGGCGCTGGCACGGGCGCTGGGGCCCGGTGATTTATCCGATCGTTTGCTGCGCGCGGCCAAGTCGGCGGTGCGTTGACCTGAAGGCTGCGGCCTGGGGAGAATGCGATGAGCACGTTGAAGTGGGTTCGTGGCGTTAATGGCACCTTGGGCTGGTTCGCCCCGAAGCTGGTGGCGAGCAAAATGCGGCTGGCGTTCATGACGCCGCGCGATTTTCCACCGCGTGATTGGGAATTGCCGCTGCTGGCCAAATCCGAACGAATCACTTTGCGTTTCGGCCTCTCGGCCTTGCGCTGGGGGCAGGGCCCTGCGGTGTTGCTGATGCACGGCTGGGAAGGTCGGCCCACGCAGTTTGCTAGCCTGATCACGGCGCTGGTCGATGCCGGTTATTCGGTTGTCGCCCTGGACGGCCCGGCGCACGGTCGCTCGCCCGGGCGTGAGGCGAATGTCGTGCTATTTGCCCGTGCCATGCTTGAAGCCGCCGCCGAGTTACCACCGCTGCAAGCAGTCATCGGCCACTCCATGGGCGGCGCCAGTGCCATGCTCGCCGTGCAATTGGGCTTGCGTACCGAAACCCTGGTCAGCATTGCCGCTCCGGCACGGATTCTCGGGGTGTTGCGCGGTTTCGCCCGCTATGTAGGGTTGCCCCCGAAAGCTCGCTCGGCATTCATCCGCCAGGTCGAGAGTGACGTTGGCATGCGCGCTGCGATGCTGGATGTCGCGCACTACCAGCTCGACATGCCTGGCCTGATCGTGCACGCCGAAGATGACACCCATGTCCCGGTCAAGGAGTCGCAACTGATCCACGAAGCCTGGTTCGACAGTCGCCTGCTGCGTCTGCAGGAAGGCGGTCATCAGCGGGTACTGGCCGACCCGCGGGTGATTGATGGCGTGTTATCACTGCTGGCCGGTCGCAGCCTGCAATCGCGCCAATCGGCCTGAGCATCCGTTACACTGCCCCGGTCGAATTAATCTGACCGGGGAGTGGGGCATGGGCTGGGATCGGGCAACGCCATTTATCATTGATCTGCAAGTGGGCGCCGAAGACATCGATGGGCTGGGACACGCCAATAACGCGGTGTACGTGACCTGGCTCGAACGCTGTGCCTGGCGCCACTCCCAGCGCCTGGGCCTGGATTTGGTCGAATATCGGCGGCTGGACCGGGCGATGGCGGTGGTGCGGCACGAGATCGATTACCTGGCGGCTGCCTATGAAGGCGACGAGCTGCAGTTGGCGACCTGGATCGTCGATTGGGACCAGCGCCTGAAAATGACCCGTCATTTCCAGCTGAAGCGCCCCAGCGACAACTCGACCTTGCTGCGCGCGCAAACCACCTTCGTTTGCATCGAGCTGTCCACGGGCAAGCCCAAGCGCATGCCTGCCGAGTTCATCGAGGGCTACGGCCCGGCATTGCAAGTCGCGATCTAAGCGCTACCTTCGCGGGCAAGCCTCGCTCCTGCAGGTCGGTGATCTCCTGTAGGAGCGAGGCTTGCCCGCGAAGACGTCTGCGCAAACGCCATCATCCGGTCTGACGAAATACCTTCTAGACGCCGAAACCAGTAAACTGCCGCACGTTTTTCGTTGAGTGTGTTTTTCATGCAAATTGCCTTGGCGCCCATGGAGGGGTTGGTCGACGATATCTTGCGCGACGTGCTGACCCGAGTGGGCGGTATCGATTGGTGCGTGACCGAGTTCATTCGGGTCAACGACCAACTGCTCACGCCTGCCTATTTTCATAAATTCGGCCCGGAGCTGCTGAATGGCGCCCGGACTGCCTCCGGCGTGCCGCTACGCGTACAGCTGCTGGGTTCGGACCCTGTGTGCCTGGCGGAAAACGCCGCGTTGGCGTGCGAGTTGGGCTCTGAGGTGATCGACCTCAATTTCGGCTGCCCGGCCAAGACGGTCAACAAGTCCCGGGGCGGTGCCGTGCTGCTCAAGGAGCCTGAGCTGCTCAACCAGATCGTCGAGCATGTCCGTCGCGCCGTTCCGGCGCATATTCCGGTAACGGCCAAGATGCGCCTGGGCTTCGATAGCCCGGACGGTTCGCTGGTGTGCGCGACGGCCCTGGCTGAAGGCGGCGCCGAGCATATCGTGGTCCACGCACGAACCAAGACCGACGGCTACAAGCCACCCGCCCATTGGGAGTGGATCCCGCGGGTACAGGACGTGGTCAAGGTGCCGGTGTTCGCCAACGGCGATATCTGGAGCGTCGAAGACTGGCGCCGTTGCCGTGAAATCAGTGGTGTGGAAGACATCATGCTCGGTCGCGGCCTGGTTTCGCGCCCGGATCTCGCCCGACAAATCGCGGCGGCGAAGGCCGGTGAAGAAGTCGTCGAGATGACCTGGGCCGAACTGCTGCCGCTGATCCAGGACTTCTGGCTGCAAGCCAAGGCGCAAATGACAGCGCGTCAATCGCCGGGTCGCTTGAAGCAGTGGCTGGCGATGCTGACCCGCAATTATCCCGAGGCGGTCGAGTTGTTCGGCGTGCTGCGTCGTGAGACCGAACTGGATCAGGTCTCGCGTTTGTTGGGGTTGCAGGTGGCTGAAGCGGCCTGAAAAAAAGTAAAAAAATCTGAAAAAAATCTCTTGAAAAGCAAACAGCGGTCCCTATCTAAGGATTACGCGATGCCGAATTCGGGTCGCGGAGACAAGAAACCTTGCTGATATGTCTTCAGGAGATTTGAACCATGAGTACTGCATTTTCCCTGGCCCCACTGTTCCGTTCCTCTGTTGGCTTCGACCGTTTCAACGACCTGTTCGAAACCGCGTTGCGCAACGAGCCAGGCAGCACCTACCCACCCTACAACGTCGAGAAACACGGTGACGACCAATACCGCATCGTCGTGGCGGCGGCCGGCTTCCAGGAAGAAGACCTGGAGCTGCAAGTCGAGAAGGGCGTACTGACCATCAGCGGTGGCAAGCGCGACGCTAATGAAGGCGTGACCTTCCTGCACCAGGGCATCGCCCAGCGTGCATTCAAGCTGTCGTTCCGTCTGGCCGATCACATCGAAATCAAGGCCGCGGACCTGCGCAACGGTCTGTTGAGCATCGACCTGTTGCGGGTTGTTCCGGAAGAGGCAAAAGCCAAGCGCATCCCGATCAACGGGACGCAAAAACCGGCTCTGCAACACTAAGTCAGAGCAGGAAGAGGGCGCCATCAGGCGCCCTTTTTTTGATAGTAAAAATAAATCTGTCCCCTTCACCTCTTCACCTCCTGTCCCCTTTACCTCCTTTACCTCCTTTACCTCGCTTTACCTCCCTTTACTCCTGCTTTACTCCTTTACTGTTCAGGCTGTCGCAGATTTTTCGAGTCATTTCGAAGGGTGCGCGACGAGTTCTGATTGTGGGGAGTGAGACGCCTCATATGATTCTTATGAGCCTCTGCCTTAAATATCAGTTTATCTGCAGCGCTATTCAGTTCCTTACGATAGGTTTCCATTCTTTTTACAGTATGTATATCAATGTTATCGTTTTCCGTTGCGTATTCTGCGTCTGTTACTATCGCAAGTCTTTTTTCGAACTCGGTTTGATGTCGGCGGGCGCGTGGTAGCAAACTTTCAGCCTCCGCTGGTTTTGCGTATTTAAAAGTATGAAGAATCTCATTGTCGTGAGAGCCTATAATATTATCATTTATAAGTTGACGGATAACATCATCCGGTGATGTATGTCCGTCGCCCCGAACCCAGATAGGTGGTGTGTTTGCTATTGCTGCTCTGGTGTGTGCAGTTATTTCAGTACGACCGGTTCTTAGGAAAATCCTTGCGTTCATTGTTCTAACGACTTTTTCAATATAACGTCCATGTGGATCAACATTGAGAACTGGATTGCCACTACAGTAAGCATAAGCATTCAACCCACCCTTCCCAAACGGGCTCAAACTGTCCGGGCTGTTGAATCGCATCAATACTGGATTAAACTGACGATATCCATTACCTAAATGATAATGCCCTGTTACCGGATCGGGCCGTTCGCCGTTGAACCCTAGCAGACTAAGTAAACCGTTGTAGGATCGACGATGTCCGTAGGGCGTGTAAGCGATGGGTTGAGCCCGGCCTGCGTCAAGCGCGTTTAGAACTGTCCTTTGCAGGTCAGTTGCCATCAGCGTAATGTTCACTTGGTCATTCATGTGCTGTTGTTGCGCCAACACGTGGTCATCATGCTGAAAAATACTGTGCCTGCCCGAGTTCTGGATTTCAGTGGCCAAGCGCTCTTTGCAGTGAAAACGCTGAATGCCGGCTTGTCCAGTAGGCGCCCAACTAATCGATCGATCCAGGGCGTCGTAGTGGTAATTGCACAGCAGATTCTGGCGAGGTGATATGGGCATTGGCTGAGCTCCGATCAAGGTCCCTAAAGCTGGACCTAAAGCATCGGCGCATTTTCACTTTCTGCCCACTATCAGAACTGCTAGTCCGCTCATGTGGCTTGGGGCAATGCAGTCAGGTCCACCCATACCGAACCAGATGAAAGAAGATCGGCGCCGCAAAACACACCGAATCCAGGCGATCGAGCATGCCGCCATGACCCTCGATCATATGCCCCCAATCCTTCACTCCACGGTCGCGCTTGATCGCCGACATCACGATGCCGCCGGCGAATCCCAGCAGGTTGATCAGCAGGGCGATGAGCAGTGACTGCCAGGCGGTGAACGGTGTGATCCACCACAAGGCGCAGCCAATCAGCGAGGCCAGCAGGATGCCGCCGACAAAACCTTCCACGGTCTTGGACGGCGACAGGTTCGGGGCGATCTTGCGTTTGCCGAACAATTTGCCGCACACGTACTGCAGCACATCCGACATCTGCACCACGATCACCAGATAGGCGATCAGCAGCAGGTTTCGCCCCTCGTAACCGGCGATGTCCAGGGTCAGGAGGGCGGGGACATGGGATACGCAGAACACTGCGATCATCAGGCCCCACTGGACTTTCGAGGCGCGTTCGAGGAAGTGCGTGCTGTCGCCGCCCAGGGACGCCAGGATCGGCAGGAGCAGGAACACGTAGACCGGGATGAAGATCGAGAACAGCCCGTACCAGTCGTAGTAAATCAGCAGGTACTGCAGCGGCAGCGCCAGGTAGAAGGCCGCGACCAATGCCGGGTAGTCGCTGCGGCGGGTGGGCGTGAGGGTCATGAACTCGCGCAGGGCGTAGAAGGACACGGTGTAGAACAGCAGGATCACGGCGGTGGTGCCGAGCCAGAAGGCGATGCCGATTACCAGGACCATCACCCACCAGGCGTTGATCCGCGCGTTGAGGTTGTCGATCACCGGGTTGGGGCTGCCTTGGCTGCGGCGCTTGAGCCCCCAACCAATCGCCGAGGCCAGCAGCAGAAACGCGCCAATCCCGCTGAACAACATCAAGGTCTGTCTATCCATGTCAGGCATGCTCCCCGGCCAGGCTCAGCAGCGCATTGCGACTGCGTTCGAGAAAGTGCGTCTTGCTTTCGTCTTCGCTCAGGGTCAGTGCGGCGCCAAAACTGATGGTGCATAGCAGCGGCAGCGGCAGGACCCGCCCCTTGGGCATGACGCGGTTGAGGTTGGCGATCCACACCGGGATCAACTGCGCCTGGGGATATTGCCTTGCCAGGTGGTACAGCCCGCTCTTGAACGGCAGTAAACCCTCATCGGGGTTGCGCGTGCCTTCGGGAAAGATGATCAGCGAGTCACCGTGTTCCAGGGCGTCGAGCATCGGCTGCAAGGGGTTGTCGGCAGGGTCCTTGCGTTCACGGTCCACCAGCACGCCGTTGAACACCTGGTTGATGATGTAGCGCCGCAGTGTGCTTTTCAGCCAGTAGTCCGAGCCGGCAACGGGCCGGGTGATGGTGCGCAGGGTTGGCGGCAGCGATGCCCACAGCAGGACGAAATCGCCATGGCTGCTGTGGTTGGCGAAGTAGATACGTTGTACCGGTTCCGGTGCACAGCCGAGCCACAAACTGCGCGCGCCGGTCAGGATGCGCGCGGCCGAGGTGATGAGGGTGGCAACCACGGGTTCGAGCATGGGAACTCCTTATCCAGCAATGGACAGCCAGGGGCCGGCCAGGATGAAAGCCAGCGTCAATAACAGTTGTGCTGCCACCAGCAGCGCCTGGCGGCGTAACAATTTCAGTGCGCCGGCGATGCGCTCGTTCCAGGGGCGGTCGCCGCGGTCGGCGGGTTGCAGGCCCAGGGCCGCCAGTGCCTGGTCCAGGGCTTGGGTGCGCTGAGGGAGGTCTTCGGCAGGGTTGGCAAGGTGCCGGAACAGCTCGGCGTCGAAGGCAACCCGCAGCGCCCAGTACTTTTGCCACAGGCCGAGCACCAGTAGCCCGCTGCTGCAGATCAGGCTCCACAACCCCGGGCCGGGCATCACATACTGGCTCAGGCCGAGCAGGGCTCCCAGCAGGGTGAATCCGCTGGAGAGTCGATCCAGTGAGTCGCCACGACGCAACAGGCTGGCTGTCGCCTGCAATTGCATATCAATGGACACTGAGCTTCTCCATGCTGGTCGCCAGCGGTTCCAGCGCCTCTCGGTGACGGGGCCCCAGGACAATCCCCGGGCGTGCGCGCTGGATCAACAAAAAGGCTTCGGCGACACTGCTGGCCCGGCCGGTATGCAACAGCCAGGCGGCGACGGCGGTGGCGCTGCGCGAATAGCCCAAGGCGCAGCAGACCAGGAGCGGCCCGTGCTGGCGCAGGCTTTCGATGGCCAATGCAGCTTCCTGGCATTGCGCGGTGGTGGGGGCGGTCAGGTCCAGGACAGGCAGTGCGCGGTAGGCGACGGCGCCAGGATCGAGGGACAGTTCGGCACACAGGTCGAACACTGCGTTGAAGGTGCTGCCCTTGAGTTCCCGGTGAGTCGGTATGCGCCCGAGCCAGACGTCATCGAGCACCTGGTCGGGCAGCGGATTGTTGCGGGTCCACAGGCGTGAGTTGAGCCTGGCGGCAGCCAGGTAGGGCGCCAGCAGCCAGCGTGCGGCAGGGGACAGGCGTCCATCGGCGCGCTTCTGAAAACCTACTGCGCCCAGCACTGCGTAGTTGAGTGCCACCAGTAGCAAGGCCGCTGCCGGCCAGGTCAACCACAGCCAGGTGCCGCCGAAGAAAAAGGCCGGAACCGCGAAAACGGCAGCGCCCACCAGGTAATACAGCGCCAGTTGCCAGCGTTTCTTTCCGCTTGCCAGTCGGGCGCCCTGCAGCGGGCTGGGGCCCTCCAGCGGCCACAGCCAGACACACAGCCAGCCAAGCAGTGCACCGGTCGGCAGATCGATGAAGTGGTGCTGGTAGGTGGTCAGCACCGAGAGCCCGATCAAGATGAACCAGGCGTGCATCAATCCGCGCCAGAGACCCTGTAAGTGCCTGTGATAAAGGGTCCACAGGATCACCAGCAGTGCGATGTGAAGTGATGGCGCCTGATTGAACGGCTTGTCGAAACCTGCCAGGACATCGAACAGCCAACCGAATACGCCGTCCAGTTCAGGCCGGGCGAAGGTGAAGCGCAACGGCCAGATCAGGAAACAACTGACCGCAATGAGTTGCGCGGTCAGCAGGCGCAAGGCGTGGCGCTTGAGTGCCTCGCGACTGTCGGGTAGCAGCAGGGACAGCCCGTACAACAAGTCGATGGACCAGTACGGGACGATGGTCCAGGCCCAGAACGGCATGTGGTTTTCCCAGCCGAACACCAGGCTGCCGACATCGTCGCGCTGGGTGGTGTACCAGGTGGCGAAGCCGTAGGTGCCGAAGAACAACGGCGCCAGGAGCAGCAGCCAGAGCACCGCAGGCTTGAGCAAACCGGGCTCGCGCGTCGTCGTTGCGCTGCGCAGCATCAAGACACCCGTTGCGCGAGAGCGACGCTGAAAATGCCCCACTCGTCGACGCGCATGTCGACCTTGCGAAAGCCGGCGGCCTCCACCAGTTGGTCCATTTCCACCTGGGTGCGCCGGCGCATGACCCAGGCCTGACCTTCCCGGTGGCTGGTCAAGGCGCGGGCGATCAGTTCCAGTTGCGGGTGCCAGGGCTGGCCGGTGTAGACCAGGTATCCGCCAGGCTCCACGGCGTCGGCCAGACCCGCGAGGGAAGCACCGACCATCTGGTTGTCCGCGAACAGCTCGTACAGTCCGGAGACTACCGCCAGGGTTGGTTTGGGATCCAGCGCGGCCAGGTCGGCGCGGTCGAAGGCGTCGCCCTTGACGAACCGTGCGATCCCTTCCAGGCCTTTTTCGCGTATCAGTGCGCTGCCGTCACGCACGTTGATGTCGCTGTAGTCACGCAACAGGATCGACTCGGGTAACGGGCTGACGCCCTGCAAGGCTTCAAGAATGTAGCGTCCGTGTCCGGCGGCGATGTCGACGATACGTACTTCGCGGCGCTGGTCGCGTAATTGCTGCATCGCCAGGCGCAGCAGTTCTTCGACGTGCAGCTTGCGTTGGCGAATGCCGCGCCAGCCGATGGAGTCGAGGTAATTGCGGTCGATCATGCGGCCGACAGCCGAGGTACCCGTGGGGGTGTTGCGATAGACGTAGTCCAGTGTGCTGCCGGAGTCGAAACCGGTGTCGAAGCCCAGCTTGATCCCGGACGACAGTCGGCTGCCCAGGCGCATGCTGGCGCGGGTCATGCGCCAATACAGATCGCGCAGGGAGTTGCGCGGCAGCGGCGCGGCCAACGATTCGGATTCGGCGCAGGTCAGGCCCAGGCGATCGGCGTCCAGCAGGCTGGGACGTTCGCCGGGCTGTGCGAAGTTCTGCAGGATGAAGCGCCGTGCGCTGGCGACGGCGGGCCCCCGGTTCTTTTCGCCCAGGGTGTCGTGGAAGAACCCCGGCAGCACATGTTTTTCCTTGCGCAAAGTGCCCAGGCGCTCGAAAAACTGTTCCTGGGGTTGGCGATGCACGACGAAGTCGGCACCGGAGATCAGCATCTGAGTGGGTATCGCGATGGCCTGGGCATCGGCCACGACACGGTCGGCGGCCTCATAGAGACCGAGCAGGACATTGACTGAAATGGCCTTGGTGATCAGCGGATCGCTGTCGTAGCTGGCGACGCGCTGCGGGTCGTGGCTGAGGAAACGTGCCTTGACGTAGCTGTTGACGAAAAAGTTGCCGCGCCACCGGCGCATCAGCGCCAACCCCTGACGGGCGAAGGGTACATAGAGCTTGACCTTGAACGCCGGCGACGCCAGCACCAGCGCACGGATGCGCGGCGCGTAATCGTGGGCCCAGGTGGCGACGATCACCGCGCCGACGCTCTGGGCGATCACCGCCAGGTTTTCTTCGTTTATCTGGTAGGTCGCGCTCAGGTGCTCGCAGAAGCTCTGCACGTCCCGTACGCTGGTGGCAAAGCTGGGGCTGTCGCCCCGAGCGCCCGGCGATTGGCCATGACCGCGGGCATCCCAGGCGAAGAAATCGAAACCGGGCAGATCCAGTTCATCCACCAGATGGGCAATGCGCCCGGAGTGTTCGTGGCCGCGGTGAAACAGCAGCACGGCCTTGCGTGGCTCTCCCGGCTCTGGGGTGCCGGGCCAGTGGCGGTAGAACAATTGCACGCCGTCGTGGGTGGTGAATGTCTGTTGTTGTGCTTCACGCATTGCCATTTCCTTCGGCTGAAGAGCTGTCGATTTGTGTTTCCCTGAGGCCCTGGCGGACCCGGTTGACCAGGGTGCAGACCAGTAGCATCGCGATGATCGCGAACACCGTGTTGATCCAGAGTGGGCCGATCCAGCCCGGTACGATGCCAGCGGCCACCACCCCCAATACAAAAGCCCGGTCACTTTTGCCCATGGGCCCGTCATAGCGCCGCGAAGCCCCAATCATCGGCCCCAGCACGCCGCTGTATTCGCTGAACAAGGCGAGCAAGGCCACCAGCAGCACCAGCCACAGGCTGACACCGGGCAGCAGGGCAAAGGGCAGGATCAAGGCGCAGTCGGCGGTGATGTCGCACAACTCGTTGAGATAGGCCCCCAGGCGCGACTGCTGGTCGAATTCCCGAGCCAGCATGCCGTCGATGGCGTTGAGCGCCATGCGCACGATCATCCAGATCGGTACCAGTGCAAAGATCCAGGGGTGATGCACGAAACCTGCGATCACGGCGCCCACCAGGATTGAGCCGATGCCCGCGATCAGGGTGATCTGGTTAGCGGTGGTGCCGTTGTTGAACAGGCGCTGGACCAAGGGGCGCAGGAGGTTTTGGAATGCGGGTTTGATCTGGTAGATGCTGGGCACGTTGGAGAGGTCTCGGGCGGAGGCGATATGGTTACTGAGTGTAGATGGCATCTAGGGATGGATTTGGCGACGGCGCCCAGTGCATGGGTTTAATGCTGAAAGCGTGATCTTGTCGCGATAAGGCAATGTCAGGGATTCGTCCATGGCTTGGCCAGTGACAGCTTGATGAGGTAGCGCTCCTCGGTGGGGGTGCCTGTAATCCTTGAAGCGATTGACCACCAGCATCACTTGATACTGGGTGCCTGCATGCCAGTAGGATGTGCCACCCTTGTTCACGTCCCGCAATCGGGCTCGCCATTGGGGGGTGTCGGCGAACGGTGGGTCTTCTTCGACGCGGATGGGTACCCAGCCCGCGTTGCGCCATTGCTCCTGCAGATCCAGCACGACCTTGAAGGTGTCGTCGAGCAGCAGTGGCTCGATTTGCGGGGACATGCGGACGCCGTGGATATGTTCATCATCAAACATCACCGTGAAAAAGCGAGCCAGTGGGGTTACAAAACCGTACTGGGGATCAATGAAACGCAGGCGCGCATCTGATTTTGGAACACTGAACCATGAGCGCCCCGGAATTGCTGGGCCAATGCTTGCGCTGGAGCGCTGTCGCATCGCCTCGTACGGCTCACCAATCATTAGGGCGATTTCCGGCTCATCCGATAGGGCTTGAATCGCCGACAGCGTAAGGAGCGTAATCACTGCCAGTGCGAGCACGCCCCATCGCCAGCCCATGCGTTGCATCAGGTTCATCGCACGCCTCCACCCAAGGCGGTATCCCGTATCGATTGCTCTAGCTGCTTGCGTTGGTCGCTGTGCAGCAGATCATCAAACTGTCTCGCGGCCCTGAGCACGAAGGCCATGCGTTGGTTGACATTGGAGAGGTCGGCAACGGGGTTGTTGCCAAAACCAATGGTACGTCCGTCATCGATGCGGCGGCACTGGCTGGCCAGCGTAAGTTCGACGGCCTCAGCGGCACCGGACGGAAAACCGATGACGTAGGAGGCGTGATTACCGTGCAGCAACCATTGCAGGCCTTTGTCGTTGTACATCGCCGGTTGCAGGATGTTGACCTGTTCGTGCTTGGCTAGATGCTCAACACTTTTGGCGATGTTACCCGCCTCAATCGCCTCGAAGGCCAGGAGGATTTCCTCTTGGCTAGTCCCAAATTCCAGAGTTTCCTGCCCCACCGGCCACAGCACCGGATACTGACCAGTGCCATAGATGTTTTTTCGTGAGGCGAGGCAGTCCTTTAGGGCCTCCAGCCCCCGTTCCCTGTAGAACACATGCAACGGATACACATCCAGGAACAGCGTGGTATTGCCCATGGCCAGCATCTCGTACACAAACCGGTACATCCGTTGTGAGTACGACAAGGGCATGTCGGCACCCCAGTGGGTGAAGCCCCACACCGGGTTGTCACGGTTGGCCTGTTCGTACTCGTGCTGGCGCTGCTCAAACGCCCGAATGGTCGCGCGCTTTTCCCGCTCACTGGGGTTGAGCAAACCTCTCAATCCTTGTCTGGCACTGTCCCTCAGTTGCTGTATCGTCTCCTCTTCCGTTTGAATTTTCTCGATCGTGTCGGCCGCGTGCAGCAGGCCGCAACCCACCTGCTTGGAGGCAAAGGCCGCGAGCCCGGCCCACTGGAAACGCGGGTCATGTCGCCACAGCTGCGCGTAGGCAGCATTGATCGCCTTGTTGCGCGCCTTCGGGTCGGCAATCAACTTGCCGCCCGGTGCCACGACGTTTTCAACCCTTTGCTGGTACCCGCGCCACAGGTTTTCACAGACCGTCCCAGGCCGTTCGCTGAGCGTCGGTGAGGGCGCCCGCGCTGAAGTGAATCCGGATTGTCGCGGGGCGACCGGGTGGTTGGGGGCAACGGGCGCGGCTTCCTGCTGCGGGGCACTCCTCGCGGCTGGCGGCGCAGCATCCTGTCTGGACTCATAGGTGGAGTTGGTAAACGAAGGGATGAGCCCGGCCTTGCAGGGACAGTTGCTGCGGCTGTCCAACGAGCCCGCCACCAGTCTGCCGTGACTGTTGATGAACGAGATGCCACCGATGATTTCGTAAGTTTCGTCGTTTTTGCCACAGGAAACCCGATCCCCGGCGCGAGCATGGGCGAAGCCAAACATCATGACGCGGGTATCGGCCTCCAGCACCTCGCCACCGCAACTGGTCTTGTCACCCTTGCGAATGAAATACCCCTTAGCCATAGCTGCAACTCCTTGTCTGTTCACGGTCAAATTGCTCCTGCATCCGAAGGAACGGAGGCAGGGCAAAGTGCAGCGCAAGGGTTGTATATGAGGCAGTCAGGCGTAAATCGGACGTTTCCGGAATGCGCGTAGGAAAGGGATGTTCAACCAGTGAGTTCGCTCCTACAGGAGCTTTTGCAGATCCTCCACCGGCAGCGGCCGGCTATGCAGATACCCCTGATAGAGATGGCAGCCCAGGCCTTGCAGGAACTCAAGCTGTTCCGAATTCTCCACCCCTTCGGCGATGATCTTCAGCCCCAGGCTGCGGGCCATGGCGACGATGGCGCGGATGATCTCGGCGTCGTTGGGGTCGGTGGTGGCGTCGCGAATGAACGACTGGTCGATTTTCAGGGTGTCGACCGGCAGGCGCTTGAGGTAGGTCAGCGAGGAGTAGCCGGTACCGAAATCGTCCATGGCAAAGCTCACGCCGAGTTTTTTCAGGCGCAGCATCTTGTTGATGGTGTCTTCCAGGTTCTGGATGACGATGCCTTCGGTGATTTCCAGTTTCAGCAGCGAGCAGGGCAGGCCATAGGTGGCGAGGCTGTTTTCGATGCGCTCGACGAAGTCGTTCTGGCGGAACTGGCGCGGGCTTATGTTGACGCACAGGCTGAATTGCAGCGGGTCCACCCGGCCATCGGCGATCAGTTGCCTGAAGGCCTGGCAGGCTTCGTCGACGATCCAGGTGCCGACTTCCAGGATCAACCCGCTGTCTTCCAGCACCTTGATGAACTCGGTGGGCGACTGCGCGCCGAGTTCCGGATGGTTCCAGCGCACCAGCGCTTCGGCACCGACGATGCGGTTATCCCGGGCGTCCACCTGGGGTTGGTAGTGCACACGAAACTCACCGCGCGAAAGCGCCAGGCGCAGGTCGGTTTCCATGCGCAAGCGCTCGCTCGCGGCCTTCTGCATCGTGTTGTGGTACATCTGCGCGGTATTGCGCCCTGAATCCTTGGCGCGATAAAGAGCAATGTCAGCGCGCTTGAGCAAGTCGGTCGGCGTCGAGCCGTGGTCGGGAATCAAAGCGATGCCGATACTCGGCGTCACTTGCAGGCGTTGACCGTCGAGGAACATCGGTTCGGACAGCAGCTCGCGAATGGTGTCGGCCAGCTGGCAAACCTGATCGCTGACCTCGTTGCGCGAGCCTTCGAGACCGCTGAGCAGCACCACGAATTCATCCCCGCCCAGACGCGCGACGGTGTCTTCCATGCGCACGCTGGCTTCCAGGCGCGCGGTGATGATTTTCAGCACCGTATCGCCCACCGGGTGGCCGAGGGAATCGTTGATGTGCTTGAAGTGGTCAAGGTCTAGGAACATCAATGCGCCGCGCAGGTTGTGGCGCTTGAGCAGGGCGATCTGCTGGCTCAGGCGATCCATCAGCAGTGCGCGGTTGGGCAGGTTGGTCAGCGGGTCGTGGTAGGCCAGGTGGCGGATCTGCGCCTCGGCATTTTTCAGCAGGCTGACGTCCCGCGCGGTCAAGAGCAGGCACGCGGTTTCGTTGAGGGTAATCGGTTCGACCGACACCTCAACCGTCAGCAACTCGCCGCGCTTGTTGCGCCCGAGCATTTCCTGGTGGTGTACCCGACCCTTGATCTGCAGTTCGGCCAGCAATGCCGAGCGTTGTTTCTCTTCGGCCCAGATCCCCACCTGGTACACGGTACGGCCGATCACTTCGTCGGCGCGGTAGCCGGTCAGGCGGCAGAAGCCGTCGTTGACCTCCAGGTAGCGTCCGGTATCGCGTTCAGTGATGGTGATGGCGTCGGGGCTGGAGTGGAAGGCCTTGGCGAACTTCTCTTCGCTGGCCTTGAGCGCCGCTTCCGAGCGTTGCTGTTGGGTGATGTCGCGCAAGGTGGTGACGATGCACGACTGTTCGCTGACGCTGATCTGGCGACTGGAAATCACGCAGGTCAGCGACTGCCCATCCTTGTGCTGGACGAGGATCGCCACATTGTTCAGGCCTTGTTCGCGAATCACCTGTTCGATCCGCTGCAGGCTTTTTGCCGAAGCGTCCCACAGGCCGATTTCGTCGGCGCTGCGCCCGATCACATCGGCGGCGCTCCAGCCAAAGGTCTGGGTAAAGCTGGAGTTGATCTCGATGAACTGCCCGGTGTCCTGGCGCGTTACGCAGATCGGGTCCGGGCTGACCTGGAACAGGGTGGCGAATTTCTCTTCGGAGGCCACCAAACGTTGTTCGCGCTCGACCTGGTCGGTGATATCAAGCAGGGTGCCAGCCATGCGCAGGGGCACGCCGTTTTCATCGCGGTAGAGGCGGGCGCGGCTTTCCAGGTAGCGTGAGCTGCCGTCCGGCATTTGCACCCGATAGGTCAGCTGATAGTTGCCGGCCGGGCCTTCGCGCAGGCTGCGGTAGGCATCGCGCATGGTGTCGCGTTCTTCGCCGGGCACGCCTTCGAAAAAATCGTCGAAGGATTCATGGAAAGGGATGGGCTCCATGCCGTGCAACTGGGCGGCGCGGGCCGAGCCATACAACATGCCGCTGGGAATGTGCCAGTCCCAGGTGCCTAGCTGCGCCGAGTCCAGGGCCAGGTCGAGGCGCTCCTGGCTGTCCTTGAGGGCGTGTTCGGCGGCTTTGCGTTCGGTGGTGTCGAGGAAGGTGCTCAGCAGGTAGGGCTGACCTTCGAGTTCGACCTTTTGTGCGCTGAGGATGCCATCGTGGATCTGCCCGTTGCTGGCGCGAAACTGCACCTCCATGCTGGTCAGTTCGCCTTTGGCCTTGGTGGCCTTGACCAGTTGCGCGCGTTGCTCGGGGTGCACCCAGAGGCCCAGTTCCAGCGTGGTGCGGCCGATCGCGTCCTGCACCGGCCAGCCGAACAGGCTTTCGAAATACTGGTTGGCTTCGGTGATCAGGCCGTCATCCTGGCGCGTCAGCAGGACCATGTTCGGGCACAGGTGAAACAGCGTTGCGAAGCGCTTCTCCGAACTGCTCAGCGCCTGTTCGCGCAGGCGTTGGTGGGTGATTTCGCGGATCACGCCAATCATGCGTGGACGGCCGTGTTTGTCCGGCAGCAGGCTGCCGTTGATCTCCAGCCAATGCAGGGTGCCGTCGGGCCAGCGAACGCGATGGTGCATCGCTTGTTCCAGCGGTGCGCCGGCGATCACGGCATGGAAGGCGCGAAGGGTCTTGGCCCGATCTTCGGCAGGCAACAGGTCGAGGTATTCCAGGTCGGCCGGCAACGGTTGCCGGGGATCGAAGCCAAACAGCGCCTGCGTGCCTCGGGACCAGCTGATCTGCCCACGCTCGATATCCCAATACCACGCGCCCAGGCGCGCGCCGTTAAGCGCGGCCAGCAATTGCGAGGCACTTTCCCAGCTTTGTTCGGAGCTTTTCGGGTCAAGCGCCTGGATGCGCGGCATCGGCGGAATACGGTCAACAGATTTCGGCATTGGCAAGCCTTGAGCTGAATTGGGTATCGGGTACAGAAATTCGGGCTCTATAGGAGTAGCACAAGTCAGCCTTGAGTCCCTGGCAGATCGATTTGAGCATCCAGCAAGGCCATGAAGGCCCGTGCTGCATTCGATAGCGTCCTTTCTGTGTGCAGGATATAGCCTAGCTGGCGAGTCAGTTGTATGCCCGGTAAAGGTATTCGCGCAACCTGGTCATCGAGCATGGTGCGTGGCAAGACGCTCCAGGCCAGGCCGATCGACACCATCATCTTGATGGTTTCCAGGTAATTGGTGCTCATGGCGATGTTCGGCGTCAGGCCCTGGGCCTCGAACAGGCGCTGGACGATGTGGTGGGTAAAGGTGTTGCCGCCGGGGAACACCGCCGGGTGTCGGGCGATGTCCGCGAGGCTGACCTTGCCGTTGTGGAGCAAGGAATGCTCCGGGGCGACCACGAAGTCCAGCGGGTCGTCCCACACCGGCGTGGCCTTGACCAGGGCGTGGGGTTCCGGCGCCAGGGTGATGACCGCCAGTTCCGCCCGACCGTGGAGGATTTCTTCGTAAGCCACTTCCGAATCGAGAAACTGGATGTCCAGCGCCACCTCGGGGTAGCGCCGGGTGAACTCCCTCAATAAAGGCGGCAAACGGTGCAGGCCGATGTGGTGACTGGTGGCCAGGGTCAGACGACCGGTCACCTCGCCGGTGAGGTTAGTCAGGGCGCGGCGCGTATCATCGAGGACATTCAGAATCTGGTAGGCCCGGGGCAACAGGGCGCGGCCGGCCTCGGTCAAGCCGACTTCGCGGCCGAGCCGATCGAACAGTCGCACCTTCAGTTGCTGCTCCAGCCCGGCGATGCGCTTGCTGATTGCCGGCTGCGTCAGGTGCAAGCGTTCGCCCGCGCCGGAGAAGCTTCCCGTCTCGGCGATGGCAATAAAAGCATTGAGGTTGGCCAGGTCCATAACAGTATTCCAGCTGGTTATCCAAAGCATAAAAAATATGAATTTGAGTTATTTAATGTAACCCCATAGGATCAGCCTCACAAGCCAAAGGGTTATTGAATTAATCGAGACCCAGGGCATAGAAACAAGCTGATGAGGAAACCGTCTGATGGCCGGCAAAACGCTCTACGACAAGCTCTGGGATTCGCATTTGGTCAAACAGCGCGACGATGGTTCGGCGCTGATCTACATCGATCGTCACATCATCCACGAAGTGACCTCGCCGCAAGCTTTCGAAGGCCTGCGACTGGCCGGGCGCAAGCCATGGCGTATCGATGCCAACATCGCGACCCCGGACCACAACGTACCGACCACCCCTGAGCGCAAGGGCGGCATCGCAGCCATTGCCGACGAGGTTTCGCGTTTGCAGGTCCAGACCCTCGACGACAACTGCGATGAATACGGCATCGTCGAATTCAAGATGAATGACGTCCGCCAAGGCATCGTCCACGTCATCGGCCCGGAGCAGGGTGCCACCTTGCCGGGCATGACCGTGGTCTGCGGCGACTCCCATACCTCGACCCATGGCGCGTTCGGTGCCCTGGCCCACGGTATCGGCACTTCCGAGGTCGAGCACGTGCTCGCCACCCAGTGCCTGGTCGCCAAGAAAATGAAAAACATGCTGGTGCGCGTCGAAGGCCAATTGCCGTTCGGCGTGACCGCCAAGGACATCGTGCTCGCCGTGATCGGCAAGATCGGCACCGCCGGCGGTAACGGCCACGCCATCGAGTTCGCCGGCAGCGCGATTCGCGACCTGTCCGTGGAAGGCCGCATGACCATCTGCAACATGGCCATCGAGGCCGGTGCTCGCGTAGGCCTGGTGGCCGCCGATGAAAAAACCGTGGCTTACGTGAAGGGCCGTCCATTCGCCCCGAAAGGCGCGGAATGGGATTTGGCCGTCGAAGCCTGGAAAGACCTGGTGTCCGACGCCGATGCGAAGTTCGACACCATCGTTGAGCTCGACGCGACCCAGATCAAGCCGCAAGTCAGCTGGGGCACTTCGCCCGAGATGGTATTGGCTGTGGATCAGAACGTTCCGGATCCTGCGAAGGAAATGGACCTGGTCAAGCGTGATTCCATCGTCCGTGCCTTGAAGTACATGGGTTTGACCGCCAATCAGGCGATCACCGACATCCAGCTCGACCGCGTGTTCATCGGTTCCTGCACCAACTCGCGGATCGAAGACCTGCGCGCCGCAGCGGTGATCGCCAAGGGCCGCAAAGTGGCCTCGACCATCAAGCAGGCCATCGTCGTTCCAGGTTCGGGACTGGTGAAGGCCCAGGCTGAATCGGAAGGCCTGGACAAGATTTTCCTCGAAGCCGGTTTCGAATGGCGTGAGCCGGGTTGCTCGATGTGCCTGGCGATGAACCCGGACCGTTTGGAAAGTGGCGAGCATTGCGCCTCGACCTCCAACCGTAACTTCGAAGGCCGTCAGGGCGCCGGTGGCCGTACCCACCTCGTCAGCCCGGCCATGGCCGCGGCCGCTGCCGTAAACGGTCGTTTCGTCGACGTCCGTGAATTGATTTAAGGAGCGCAGCATGAAAGCTTTCACCCAGCACACTGGACTTGTCGCGCCTCTGGATCGTGCCAATGTCGACACCGACCAGATCATCCCGAAACAATTCTTGAAGTCGATCAAACGCACCGGTTTCGGCCCGAACCTGTTCGACGAATGGCGTTACCTGGACGTGGGTCAGCCGTATCAGGACAACTCCAAGCGTCCGCTGAACAAGGACTTCGTCCTCAATGCCGAGCGTTACAAGGGCGCCAGCGTGTTGCTGGCCCGTGAGAACTTCGGTTGCGGCTCCAGTCGTGAACACGCGCCGTGGGCGCTGGAAGAGTACGGTTTCCGCAGCATCATCGCGCCGAGCTATGCCGACATCTTCTTCAACAACAGCTTCAAGAATGGCTTGCTGCCGATCATCCTGAGCGATGCGGAAGTCGACGAACTGTTCCAGCAGGTCGAGGCCAATCCGGGCTACCAGTTGCAGATCGATCTGCAGGCGCAAACCGTGACCCGTCCGGACGGCAAGGTCTTGAACTTTGAGATCGATGCGTTCCGCAAGCACTGCCTGCTCAATGGCCTTGACGATATCGGCCTGACGTTGCAGGACGGTGATGCGATCGCGGCATTCGAGGCCAAGCACCGGGCGAGCCAGCCGTGGTTGTTCCGCGACGCGTGATTTTTCGTAAGGCCTGATGACGCCTTCGCTGGCAAGCCGGCTCCTACAAGGGCAGCGCAATACCTGTAGGAGCTGGCTTGCCAGCGAAGAGGCCCGCATAAGCACCACAAGACCAAACCCTGAAAAAGGAAGTCCCCCATGACCCGCACCGCCCAGCACAGCCAGGTAGTCCAGAAGCAATTCGGTGAACAGGCCGCGGCCTACCTGAGCAGCGCCGTACACGCTCAAGGCACCGAATTCGCGCTGTTGCAGGCCGAATTGGCGGGGCAGGGCGATGCCCGCGTACTGGATCTGGGCTGTGGGGCAGGTCACGTGAGTTTTCAGGTGGCTTCGCTGGTCAAGGAAGTGGTGGCCTACGACCTGTCGCAGCAGATGCTCGACGTGGTCGCCGCCGCAGCCGTTGATCGGGGCCTGGGCAATATTTCCACGGTCAACGGCGCCGCCGAGCGCCTGCCGTTCGCTGACGGCGAGTTCGACTTCGTCTTCAGCCGCTATTCGGCGCACCATTGGAGCGATCTCGGCCTGGCCTTGCGGGAAGTGCGGCGAGTATTGAAACCAGGCGGTGTCGCGGCATTCATTGACGTGTTGTCACCGGGCAGCCCGTTGTTCGACACTTACCTGCAGAGCGTCGAAGTGCTGCGCGACACCAGCCATGTGCGCGACTATAGCGCCGGTGAGTGGCTGCGCCAGGTCAGTGAGGCAGGGCTGCATACCCGCAGCACCAGCCGTCAGCGGCTGCGGCTGGATTACAACGCCTGGGTCGAGCGAATGCGCACGCCACAGGTGATGCGCGCGGCGATCCGCGAGTTGCAGCAGTCGATGGGCAACGAAGTGCGCGAATATTTCGAAATTGAGGCCGATGGTTCGTTCAGTACGGATGTGCTGGTACTGATGGCTGAAAGATAAGCGACTAACAGACTTTTTCCGGGAGCGCCCCAGGCGCACCGACTGATGACATGAGGAACGCATGAGCAAGCAGATTCTGATTCTCCCAGGTGACGGTATTGGCCCGGAAATCATGGCCGAAGCGGTCAAGGTGCTGGAGTTGGCCAGTGACAAGTTCGCTTTGGGCTTCGAGCTGAGCCACGACGTGATCGGTGGCGCGGCCATCGACAAGCACGGCGTACCTTTGGCCGATGAAACCCTGGAACGTGCGCGCGCCGCCGACGCGGTGCTGTTGGGCGCGGTGGGCGGCCCGAAATGGGACACCATCGAGCGTGATATCCGTCCTGAGCGTGGTCTGCTGAAAATCCGTGCGCAACTGGGCTTGTTCGGCAACCTGCGTCCGGCGATCCTGTACCCGCAACTGGCCGAAGCCTCCAGCCTGAAGCCGGAAATCGTTGCCGGCCTGGACATCCTGATCGTTCGCGAGCTGACCGGCGGTATCTACTTCGGCGCGCCACGCGGCACCCGCACCCTGGAAAACGGCGAGCGTCAGTCCTACGACACCCTGCCGTACAGCGAAAGCGAAATCCGCCGCATCGCCCGTGTTGGTTTCGACATGGCCATGGTCCGCGGCAAGAAGCTGTGCTCGGTGGACAAGGCCAACGTCCTGGCCTCCAGCCAGCTGTGGCGTGAAATCGTCGAGGAAGTGGCCAAGGATTACCCGCAGGTCGAGCTGAGCCACATGTATGTCGACAATGCTGCCATGCAGCTGGTGAGGGCGCCGAAGCAGTTCGACGTGATCGTCACCGACAACATGTTCGGCGATATCCTGTCCGACCAGGCATCGATGCTCACAGGTTCCATCGGCATGCTGCCGTCGGCGTCCCTGGACACCAACAACAAAGGCATGTACGAGCCGTGCCACGGTTCGGCGCCGGACATCGCGGGCAAAGGCATCGCCAACCCGTTGGCGACCATTTTGTCGGTCTCGATGATGTTGCGTTACAGCTTCAACCAGCAGGCCGCCGCCGATGCCATCGAAAAAGCCGTTAGCCTGGTGTTGGACCAGGGCTTGCGCACCGGTGACATCTGGTCGAACGGTTGCACTAAAGTCGGTACGCAGGAAATGGGCGACGCAGTAGTCGCCGCGCTGCGGAATCTGTAATCTCTCGGGCCCGCTGCCACTTTCACCCCTGGAAGCAGCGGCCCACTTTTCAAGAAGGTGTAGTTGCGATGAAACGTGTAGGTCTGATCGGTTGGCGCGGTATGGTCGGTTCCGTGCTCATGCAGCGGATGCTGGAAGAGCAGGATTTCGATCTTATCGAGCCGGTGTTTTTCACCACTTCCAATGTCGGTGGCCAAGGCCCGTCCGTGGGCAAGGACATTGCTCCGCTCAAGGACGCTTACAGCATTGAAGAGCTGAAGACCCTCGACGTGATCCTGACCTGCCAGGGTGGCGACTACACCAGCGAAGTCTTCCCGAAACTGCGCGAAGCCGGCTGGCAGGGTTACTGGATCGATGCCGCCTCCAGCCTGCGCATGCAGGATGACGCGGTCATCGTGCTGGACCCGGTCAACCGCAAGGTCATCGACCAGCAACTGGATGCCGGCACCAAGAACTATATCGGCGGCAACTGCACCGTCAGCCTGATGTTGATGGGCCTGGGCGGCCTGTTCGAGGCTGGCCTGGTGGAATGGATGAGCGCCATGACCTATCAGGCGGCATCGGGCGCCGGCGCGCAGAACATGCGTGAGCTGATCAAGCAGATGGGCGCAACCCACGCCGCTGTCGCCGATCAACTGGCCGATCCGGCCAGCGCGATCCTCGACATCGACCGTCGTGTGGCCGAAGCCATGCGCAGCGACGCGTACCCGACCGAAAACTTCGGCGTACCGCTGGCCGGCAGCCTGATCCCGTGGATCGACAAGGAACTGCCTAACGGTCAAAGCCGTGAAGAGTGGAAGGCCCAGGCCGAGACCAACAAGATCCTCGGTCGCTTCAAGAGCCCGATCCCGGTGGATGGCATCTGCGTGCGTATCGGCGCCATGCGCTGCCACAGCCAGGCGCTGACCATCAAGCTGAACAAAGACGTGCCGATCGCTGATATCGAAGGGCTGATCAGCCAGCACAACCCATGGGTCAAGCTGGTGCCGAACAACCGCGAGATCAGCATGCAGGAGCTGAGCCCGAACAAGGTTACCGGCACCCTCAACATCCCGGTTGGCCGCCTGCGCAAGCTGAACATGGGCTCGCAGTTCGTCGGCGCGTTCACCGTCGGCGACCAGTTGCTGTGGGGCGCGGCCGAGCCGCTGCGTCGGATGCTGCGGATCCTGCTTGAGCGTTGATCGACTGAAGCTGTGAAAGAACCCGCGCCTTGCGAGAGGCGCGGGTTTTTTTATTCCTGGAATTCTCGGTTGTCTGGTCTGGCCCCATCGCTGGCAAGCCAGCTCCCACAGGTTTTGATGGTGTACACACATTTTATGTTCGAACCCCAACATTGTGGGAGCTGGCTTGCCAGCGATGGGGCCGGAACAGACACTACAAATCTCCCTGCCGAATTGCCTGCACGCCACCCACCCGGTAAAGTGCCGCTCCCCCCGTTTCGCCAGAGGTAAAACCATGAGCCAGACCATTGATATTGCCGTGATCGGCGCCACCGGTACTGTCGGCGAAACGCTGGTGCAGATCCTCGAAGAGCGCGATTTTCCGATCGGCAGCCTGCACCTGCTGGCCAGCAGCGAATCCGCTGGCAGTTCGGTGCCGTACCGTGGCAAGAACGTGCGGGTTCGCGAAGCCGATGAGTTCGATTTCAGCAAGGTCCAGCTGGTGTTCTTCGCCGCAGGCCCGGCAGCGACCTTGAGTTTCGCCGCACGCGCCACGGCGGCAGGTTGCTCGATCATCGATCTGTCCGGCGCCTTGCCGGCCGACCAGGCGCCACAGGTTGTCCCGGAAGCGAATGCGCAAGTGTTGGCCGGCCTGAAAAAGCCATTCCAGGTCAGCAGCCCGAGCCCGGCGGCCACCACCTTGGCGGTGTTGCTCGCACCCCTGCTGGGGCTGCTCGATTTGCAACGCATCAACCTGACCGCCAGCCTGGCGGTGTCTGCCCAGGGCCGCGAAGCCGTGACCGAGCTGGCCCGGCAAACCGCCGAACTGCTGAATGTGCGCCCACTGGAGCCGACCTTCTTTGACCGGCAGATGGCCTTCAACCTGCTGGCTCAGGTCGGCAAGCCGGATGAGCAGGGCCATACCCTGCTCGAAAAACGCCTGGTGCGCGAACTGCGTCAAGTCATGGCGTTGCCTTCATTGAAGATTTCCGTCACTTGCATTCAAGCCCCGGTGTTTTTTGGCGATAGCTATAGCGTGACCCTGCAGTGCGCGAGCGACATCGACCTGGCAAAGGTCAACGCCGCGCTCGAGGACGCGCCCGGCATCGAGCTGGTGGAAGCCGGCGATTACCCGACAGCGGTCGGTGATGCGGTAGGGCAGGATGTGGTCTACGTTGGTCGGGTGCGCCTGGGGATCGACGAACCGTCGGAACTTAACGTGTGGCTGACGTCAGATAACGTACGCAAAGGCGCGGCGCTCAATGCTGTGCAGGTGGCCGAATTGTTGATAAAAGACCTGCTGTAAAAGATACTTCCAAACGAGCGTCATGCTTGGCCGTATTGTCGAAGGCGAGCCACCCTGAAGGGCTTTGCAGGGCATGCATGAAGCGATCGCGCGCGGCGACCTTCGCCCGCGCGCAATGCCTTAGGGCAGCGGCTATCTGCCACGCTGGCCGAGGAATGTGAAAACTAAGGATAAGCTATGGTTCAAGTTCGCAAACTGGTGTTAGCAATAGCGGCCGCCTCGGCGCTGTCCTCCGGTATGGCGCATGCCCTCGGGCTCGGGGAACTGACCCTGAAGTCGACGCTGAACCAGCCGCTGGTGGCGGAAATCGAGTTGCTCGACGTCAAGGAACTCACTGCTGCCGAAGTGGTGCCCAGCCTGGCTTCTCCTGACGATTTCGCCAAGGCCGGTGTCGACCGCCAGGCGTTTCTCAACGACTTGACCTTTACCCCGGTGCTCAATGCCAGTGGTAAAAGCATCCTGCGCGTGACCTCCAGCAAGCCCCTGACCGAGCCGATGGTGAAATTCCTGGTTCAGGTGATGTGGCCCAACGGTCGCCTGCTGCGCGATTACAGCGTGCTGCTCGATCCGTCCAAATTCTCGCCGCAGACTGCTGAGGCGGCCGCGCAATCAGCACCTGTTCAAACCGGTACTACGCCTGTCACCGGTGCGACCAAACCGTCCGAATACACCACCACGCGGCGCGATACCTTGTGGGAAATCGCCGCGAAGGCGCGTAATGGCGGTTCGATTCAACAAACCATGCTGGCCATCCAGGCGCTGAACCCGGATGCCTTCATCGATGGCAATATCAACCGGCTCAAAACCGGTCAGGTGTTGCGTCTGCCGGATCAGGCCCAAAGTACGAGCTTGCCGCAATCGAAAGCCATAGCCGAAGTGGCTGCACAAAACACTGCGTGGCGTCAGGGGCGTCGTTATGTCGCCAAGCCGGGTACAGGCCAGCAGCAGCTCGATGCGACCAATCGTGGTCGCGGCGAAACCGTTTCCGCGCAAGCTGGCCAGGACAAGCTGAGCCTGGTTTCCGCCGAATCCGGAAAGACCAAGGGCAAGGGCGCCGCAGGCGATGCCAAGGCCTTGAACAACCAGCTGGCGGTAACCCAGGAAAGCCTCGATACCAAGCGCCGTGACAGCGCTGAGCTGAAAAGCCGCATGACCGATCTGCAAAGTCAGATGGACAAGCTGCAACGTCTCATTGAGCTGAAGAACAACCAGCTGGCCAAATTGCAGGCCGAAGGTGCGGCGGGAGCGCCGGCGGCAACGGCGACCGCTGCGGCGATCCCGGCCGAGCTGCCCGCCGATCCTGCGCCAGCGCCTGCCGAAGCGCCCGCGCCTGCCCCGGCTGCCGAGGCGCCAGAAGCGACTCCTGCTCCGGTCCCGGCAGAAACGCCGGTCGAACCGACGCCTGCAGCCTCGGACGAGCATAAATTCAATGAATTGCTGACCAATCCATGGCTGCTGGGCCTGGCGGGTGGCGGGGTAGTGGTAGCGCTGCTGTTGCTGCTGTTGCTGGCCCGTCGCCGCAAAGCCCAGCAAGAAGCCGAAAAACATCTGCGCATGGCCCGCGCCCTGGCCGAAGAGCAGGAATTTCCCTCCGAGCTTGACCTGTCAAAAGGCATTTTCGACGACCTGGAAGAGGTTGAGCAGCCGAGCCCGAAACTGGCCACTGCGGCGGTTCCTGAACCGACTCCAGCTCCAGCGCCAGCACCCGCGCCGGTGATTGCCCCGGTCGTGGTCACGCCGCCGATTGCCGCGCCGCTGGTGTCGCCCGCCGCCGAGCATTTCGACGATGTGTTGGGCCGCGCGCAGTTGCACATCGACGGTGGTCGCCTGAATCAGGCTGTCACGCTGCTGGAGGCCGGCGTCAAGCAAGAGCCGCAACGCAGCGATTTGCGCCTCAAGTTGATGGAAGTCTACGGTTTGCAGGGTGATCGCGACGCGTTCGTGGTCCAGGAGCGCCAGTTGGTGGCCAATGGCGACAACTATGCCCAGGTCGAAAAGCTCAAGAACCGTTTCCCGGCCATGGCGCTCGTCGCCGCGGGCGGTATTGCCGCTGCGGCCGCCGCTGCCGAGCTGGACGCACAGTACGTCAAGGACCTGTTGCTCGACGAGCCACAAGCACCGGCTGCGGTTGATGACGACTTTGACAGCGCGTTCGACCTGAGCCTGGATGACCTGGAAAACGTCACGCCGGTAACGGTTGCGTCGGAGCCGGAGCCAGCACCCATTGCGGAGCCGGAAACAACCCTGGCCGACCTGGAAGATTTCCCGCTGGACGATGACCTGAGTTTCGAGTCGGTCTTGCAGCAACAGACTGAAATCAAGGAAAACCTCGATGACCTGTCGGAGTTCGACCTGGACATGGATCTCGGTGGCGAGCCAACGCCTGCGATGCTGGCCGAGGACGATTTCCTGTTGAGCCTGGATGAAGACGTCAAGGACCAGCCGGCCGCGCCAGCGCCGGACGTGCCGCAAGTGACCCTCGATGATCTGGACCTGCCGGCGGATTTCGATTTGTCCCTGGCCGATGAAATGGACGTTCCGGCGCCTGCGCAGGCGGTTACCCCTGAGCTGGATGATCTCAGCGCCGAACTGGAAAGTCTGTCCCAAAGCATCAGCGAGCCAAGTTTCACGGTCGATGACGCCCTGGCAACCGTGGATGACGAGCCGGAATTCGATTTCCTGTCCGGTACCGACGAAGTCGCCACCAAGCTCGATCTGGCCCAGGCCTACATCGACATGGGCGACAACGATGGTGCCCGCGACATCCTCAACGAGGTGGTGACCGAAGGCGACGACGGTCAGAAGAGCGAAGCCAAGGAAATGCTCGCGCGCCTGGCTTGAGTGATTGACCGGTTGTAGACAAAGCGGCAGTCCATTGAGGCTGCCGTTTTTGTTTGCGGGTGATTCGATGGTGACTATCAGGGCCTCATCGCGGGCAAGTCGAATCGTCGCACCGCCGCTCCCACGGGGATATTCGCCGCTCACAACTCCTGTGGGAGCGGGCTTGCCCGCGATGAGGCCGGTATGGTCAAAGGAGATCCCTCTGGTATCCCCGCCGGACAGCCTTATAATGCCCCCTTTGCGTATATCAGCAGGCTGTCACTCCTTGGCAAACATAGATAACCCGGCCGCCGAAATGGCGGCCGACGGCTTTTTCCGGATCGCGTTGGGCGTTGAATACAAGGGCTCGCGTTACCGTGGCTGGCAGCGTCAGGCCTCTGGCGTGCTCACGGTGCAGGAAACCCTCGAAAACGCCTTGTCCAAGGTGGCCGACTCTCCCGTTTCGCTGCTGTGCGCCGGGCGTACCGATGCCGGCGTGCATGCGTGTGGCCAAGTGGTGCACTTCGACACGCAAGTCGAGCGTTCGATGAAGGCCTGGGTCATGGGCGCCAATATCAATTTGCCGCACGATGTCAGCGTCAGTTGGGCCAAGGTCATGCCGGCGCATTTTCATGCCAGGTTCAAAGCCATTGCCCGGCGCTATCGCTACGTGATCTACAACGACCAGATCCGTCCGGCGCACCTGAACGAAGAAATCACCTGGAACCACCGTCCGTTGGACGTCGAACGCATGGCCGAAGCGGCCCGATACCTGGTGGGCACCCATGATTTCAGCGCTTTCCGTGCCGGCCAGTGCCAGGCCAAGTCGCCTATCAAGGAGCTGCATCACCTGCGCGTCACGCGCCACGGCAAGATGATCGTGCTGGATATCCGTGCCAGCGCCTTCCTGCACCACATGGTGCGCAACATTGCCGGCGTGCTGATGACCATCGGTGCCGGCGAGCGTCCGGTGGAGTGGATGAAGGAAGTGCTGGAGAGCCGAATTCGCCGTTCCGGCGGGGTGACGGCGCATCCGTTCGGCCTGTATCTGGTGCAGGTCGAGTACCGCGACGAGTTCCAGTTGCCCGAGCGTTACATCGGCCCACATTTCCTTACCGGTTTCAGCGAACTTGACGGCTGACGCCTTCGAACGCTTTTGTTACCATCCGGGACTTTCCCGGATTTACCGTGAGGATTTCTCGACATGCCAGCCGTTCGCAGCAAGATTTGCGGGATTACCCGCATGGAAGATGCGTTGGCGGCGGTCGAGGCCGGGGCCGATGCCATCGGCTTTGTGTTCTACGCCAAGAGTCCGCGGGGCGTGACGTTCCAGCAGGCGCGGGCGATCATCAAGGCGTTGCCGCCGTTCGTCACCACCGTGGGCTTGTTCGTCAACGCCAGCCGCTGTGAACTGGGAGAAATCCTCGACGCCGTGCCGCTGGACCTGCTGCAGTTTCATGGTGATGAAACTGCAGAGGACTGCGAGGGCTGGCATCGTCCGTACATCAAGGCGCTAAGGGTCAAGGCGGGGGATGATATCGCGGCGGCTTGCGCTGCTTATCCCGGTGCCAGCGGCATTTTGCTCGACGCCTATGTCGAAGGCGTTCCCGGTGGAACCGGCCAGGCCTTCGACTGGTCATTGATACCGCAAGGCCTGAGCAGGCCGATCATCCTGGCGGGCGGCCTGACCCCGGAAAACGTCGCCGAGGCGGTGAAGCGGGTTCGACCTTATGCCGTGGACGTCAGCGGCGGAGTAGAGGCGAGCAAGGGCATCAAGGATCACGCAAAGATTCAGGCGTTCATCGACGCGGTACGCAGAAGCTCACAGGAGCTCCCACGTTGATGTGACGGCTGGCAGACTGCCGCCGTCCACTGCACTGTACAAAACGGCTGAGGATTGATGGGGCGTACGCTGGTCTCTGCACTGACCCGGCACCCATCGAACATCGCCGCACACATGAATTTAGCTCAAGGGCATACGCGGGGCTGCGAACCAGAGCGTTC
Source organism: Pseudomonas sp. NPDC087336 (assembly GCF_044744285.1). Classification (NCBI taxonomy): domain Bacteria; kingdom Pseudomonadati; phylum Pseudomonadota; class Gammaproteobacteria; order Pseudomonadales; family Pseudomonadaceae; genus Pseudomonas; species Pseudomonas sp. NPDC087336. The sequence continues at coordinate 275,057 of NZ_JBIUYA010000003.1, forward strand.
GGGCCGCCGGTACTGGAGAAAGAAAGCATGAGCAACTGGTTAGTAGACAAACTGATCCCTTCGATCATGCGTTCCGAGGTCAAGAAGAGCTCGGTGCCTGAAGGTCTTTGGCACAAATGCCCGTCTTGCGAGGCTGTGCTGTATCGTCCAGAGCTGGAAAAGACCCTGGACGTTTGCCCCAAGTGCAATCACCACATGCGTATCGGCGCGCGCGCGCGTATCGACATTTTTCTCGATGCTGAAGGTCGTACCGAACTGGGTGCTGACCTGGAGCCGGTTGACCGCCTGAAATTCCGCGACGGCAAGAAGTACAAGGATCGCCTGACCGCGGCGCAGAAGCAGACCGGTGAGAAAGACGCTCTGATCTCGATGAGCGGTACCCTGCTGGGCATGCCTGTGGTGGTTTCGGCGTTCGAATTCTCCTTCATGGGCGGTTCGATGGGCGCCATCGTCGGTGAGCGCTTCGTGCGCGCCGCCAACTACGCGCTGGAAAAGCGCTGCCCGATGATCTGCTTCTCCGCCTCCGGTGGCGCGCGGATGCAGGAAGCCCTGATCTCGCTGATGCAAATGGCCAAGACCTCCGCGGTGCTGGCGCGTCTGCGTGAAGAAGGTATTCCGTTCATCTCCGTGCTGACCGACCCGGTCTACGGCGGTGTTTCCGCCAGCCTGGCGATGCTGGGCGACGTGATCGTCGGCGAGCCGAAGGCCCTGATCGGCTTTGCCGGTCCACGCGTAATCGAACAAACCGTTCGTGAAAAACTGCCTGAAGGCTTCCAGCGCAGTGAGTTCCTGTTGGAGCACGGCGCGATCGACATGATCATCCACCGTCAGGAACTGCGTCCGCGCCTGGGTAACCTGCTGGCGCAAATGATGGGCCTGCCGACGCCGAAATTCGTCGCTGCACCAATCGAGCCGGTCGTGGTTCCACCGGTACCTGCCAACCTATGACCGAACGTACCCTTGGCGAGTGGCTCGCCTACCTTGAGCAGCTGCACCCTTCGGCCATCGACATGGGCCTTGAGCGCTCGCAGCAGGTAGCGTCCCGCATGGGGCTGGGCAAGCCGGCGCCTCGGGTGATCACGGTCACCGGCACCAATGGCAAAGGCTCTACCTGTGCATTCGTGGCTTCATTGCTGCGAGCACAGGGCCTGCGCGTCGGCGTCTACAGTTCGCCGCACCTGCTGCGTTACAACGAGCGGGTGCAGGTCGATGGCGTCGAAGCCACTGACGCCGAGCTTTGCCAGGCTTTCGCCGCGGTCGAGGCAGGTCGCGGCGACACCTCCCTGACCTATTTCGAGATGGGCACCCTGGCGGCGTTCTGGCTGTTTCAACAGTCGGGGCTCGACGCCGTGGTCCTGGAGGTGGGGCTGGGCGGCCGCCTGGACACGGTCAACGTGGTGGACGCCGACATGGCGCTGGTCACCAGCATTGGCGTGGATCATGCGGATTACCTGGGTGATACCCGCGAGTCCGTGGCCTTCGAGAAGGCCGGCATCTTCCGCCAGGGCGCGCCTGCGCTCTGCGGCGACTTGAATCCCCCGCAGCCCCTGCTGGACAAGGCGCGCGAGCTCAATTGCGCGTTTTTCCTGCGTGGACGCGATTTTGACCTGGGTGTGACCGATCAGCATTGGCAATGGCGCGGTGTCGATGCCAAGGGGCAGGTGGTCGAATTGCACGATCTGCCGCTGCTCGACCTGCCGATGGAAAACGCCGCCCTGGCGCTGCAGGCCTACCTGTTGCTCGGTTTGCCTTGGGTGAGTGCGCAGATTGTCCAGGCGCTGCAAGCGACGCGGATCGTCGGTCGACTCGATCGCCGGCAGGTCGACTGGCAGGGCAAGCGCCTCAATCTGTTGCTGGATGTGGGGCATAACCCTCACGCCGCGCAATATCTGGCCCGTCGCTTGGCCAGCCGCCCGCCGGCCGGTAAGCGTCTGGCGGTATTCGGATTGCTGGCGGACAAGGATCTGGATGGTGTAATTGGCGAATTGAGTGCTAGTGTCGAGCATTGGGCTGTCGCGCCGCTGGATTCACCCCGGGCGCGACCGGTGGCCGACTTGCGCCAGGCGCTGGACAAGCGCGGTGCTGCGGTGACGTCCTATGATAGCGTGGCCGCTGCTCTGGAAGGGCAGTGTGCGCAGGCGACGAGCGACGACGAGATTCTGTTGTTCGGATCATTCTATTGTGTTGCCGAGGCCCTTGAGTGGCTGGCCCGGCGCTCCACGGAGGAAGCGGCAAATGGCATTGCTGGATAAGGCTTACAAGCAGCGGATGGTCGGCGCCCTGGTTCTGGTGGCGCTGGCGGTGATTTTCCTGCCGATGCTGTTTTCCCGTCAGGATGAACAGCGCCAGGTGACGGTCCAGGCCCCGGCCGCGCCGCAAGCGCCGGCGATGCCGCAAGTGCAGGTGGAGCCCGTGGTGGTGCCTGAACCGCAAGCCCTGCCGCAGGAGCCCGTGCCGAGCGACGAAGAAATCGCCCAGCAGGAAGCGCCGGTTGCACCGGTTGCGCCTGTCGCTCCGGCGCCCGCCGCCAAGCCGGTCACGCCGCCCCCAGCCCCAGCCCCAGCCCCAGCCCCCGTCCCGGCGCTGGCGGCCAAACCTGCCACGCCGCCGTCGCAACCGATCAACGCTGCACCGGGCAAGCCGGATACCAGCCAAAGCCGTGTCGACGCCAATGGCCTGTCGGTCAGTTGGTCGGTGCAACTGGCCAGCCTGGCCAATCGCGAAAGCGCGGAAAAACTGCAAAAAAACCTGCGCAGCCAGGGTTACAATGCCTACATCCGTACTGCCGATGGCAAGAATCGCGTGTTTGTCGGGCCGCTCATCGAGCGTGCAGAGGCCGATCGCCTGCGTGACCTGTTGAACCGCCAACAGAACCTCAAGGGGTTTGTCGTGCGCTTTCAGCCAGAGCGTGGCTAAATCTATCGCCACGATTTGAAATGCACTGACAATCGCAGCTTACCGATAAGCATGGGCTCTGCTAAAATGCGCCGCCTTATCCGTCCGTAGGCTGCACTGTGCCATTTACCTGGGTTGACTGGGCGATCGTTGCAATCGTCGCCATCTCCGCTTTGATCAGTCTGAGCCGCGGCTTCGTCAAGGAAGCACTATCGCTGGTGACCTGGATCATCGCAGGAGCCGTTGCCTGGATGTTCGGTGGCTCATTGTCCGAGTACCTCGCCGGATACATCCAGACCCCATCGGCTCGTGTGATCACGGGCTGCGCCATCATGTTTGTCGCCACGCTGATCGTAGGCGCAATGGTCAATTATCTTATCAGCGAGTTGGTTCGTGTCACCGGGCTGTCCGGGACCGATCGATTCCTCGGCATGGCTTTTGGCGCAGCGCGTGGCGTGTTGCTGGTGGTCGTGGCGGTCGGGCTGTTGAGCCTGGGGCCGGTACAACAGGACGGGTGGTGGAAAGAGTCCCAACTCGTGCCAAAATTTTTATTGGTCGCCGACTGGTCCAAAAACCTGATTCTCGGGTGGAGCAGTCAGTGGCTTGCCAGCGGTATCAGCGTACCCGCTGATATTCCGTTCAAGGAGCAGCTCTTGCCGATGGCCAAAACGCCTCAGTGAGTGTTGTTCAGTTCAGATCCATTAAGTAGGGGTTGCGTCGCATGTGTGGCATCGTCGGTATCGTCGGTAAGTCGAACGTCAATCAGGCGCTGTATGACGCGCTAACCGTCCTCCAGCACCGCGGCCAGGACGCTGCCGGTATCGTGACCAGCCATGATGGCCGGTTATTCCTGCGCAAGGACAACGGCCTGGTGCGTGACGTGTTCCAGCAGCGTCACATGCAGCGCCTGGTCGGCCACATGGGTATTGGCCATGTGCGCTACCCGACCGCGGGCAGCTCGACCTCGGCCGAAGCTCAACCGTTTTACGTCAACTCGCCTTACGGCATCACCCTGGCGCACAACGGTAACCTGACCAACGTTGAACAACTGGCCAAGGAGATTTACGAATCTGACCTGCGCCACGTCAACACCAGTTCCGATTCGGAAGTACTGCTGAACGTGTTCGCACACGAGCTGGCCCAGCGCGGCAAGCTGCAGCCAACTGAAGAAGACGTGTTCGCGGCCGTCACCGACGTGCACAACCGTTGCGTTGGTGGCTACGCGGTCGTAGCGATGATCACGGGCTACGGCATCGTCGGTTTCCGCGACCCGCACGGCATCCGTCCGATCGTGTTCGGCCAGCGTCACACTGACGAAGGCGTCGAGTACATGATCGCCTCCGAGAGCGTGTCCCTGGACGTGCTCGGTTTCACCCTGATTCGCGACCTGGCACCGGGCGAAGCGGTCTACATCACTGAAGACGGCAAGCTGCACACCCGTCAGTGCGCGACCAACCCGTCCCTGACCCCGTGCATCTTCGAACACGTCTACCTGGCGCGTCCGGACTCGATCATCGACGGTGTGTCGGTGTACAAGGCCCGCCTGCGCATGGGCGAGAAGCTTGCCGAGAAGATCCTGCGCGAGCGTCCTGATCACGACATCGACGTAGTCATCCCGATCCCGGACACCAGCCGCACCGCGGCCCTGGAGCTGGCGAACCACCTGGGCGTGAAGTTCCGCGAAGGTTTCGTGAAGAACCGCTACATCGGCCGGACCTTCATCATGCCGGGCCAGGCAGCACGGAAAAAATCCGTACGCCAGAAGCTCAACGCGATCGAACTGGAATTCCGCGGCAAGAACGTGATGCTGGTGGACGACTCCATTGTGCGCGGCACCACCTGCAAGCAGATTATCCAGATGGCACGCGAAGCGGGCGCCAAGAACGTTTACTTCTGTTCCGCAGCCCCGGCCGTGCGTTTCCCGAACGTCTACGGCATCGACATGCCGAGCGCCCACGAGCTGATCGCCCACAACCGTTCGACCCAGGACGTTGCGGACCTGATCGGTGCCGACTGGCTGATCTACCAGGACTTGCCTGACTTGATCGAAGCGGTCGGTGGCGGCAAGATCAAGATCGACAAGTTCGATTGCGCGGTGTTCGACGGCCAGTACGTCACCGGCGACGTCGACGAGGCTTACCTGAACAAGATCGAGCAGGCGCGTAACGATGCCTCCAAGGTCAAGACCCAGGCAGTGAGCGCGATCATCGATCTGTATAACAACTAAATTTATACCGGCCTGTAGGAGCTGGCTGTAGGAGCTGGCTTGCCAGCGAAGGCGGATTCACAGACAACAGTGATGTTGAATGTGGCGCCCCCTTCGCTGGCAAGCCAGCTCCTACACAAGCCAGCTCCTACACAGGTGTCTCTCCTCAAGGCCGGTTTCGTATCTACTACCGAATAAGGCAAGGAGTGACAGCATGAGTCAGGATTGGGATGCCGGTCGGTTGGACAGCGACCTCGAAGGCGTAGCGTTCGATACCCTGGCCGTACGTGCCGGTCAGCACCGTACGCCGGAAGGCGAACACGGTGATCCGATGTTCTTCACTTCCAGCTACGTATTCCGCACCGCCGCCGATGCGGCCGCGCGTTTTGCCGGGGAAGTGCCGGGTAACGTCTACTCGCGCTACACCAACCCCACCGTGCGCGCCTTCGAAGAGCGCATTGCCGCCCTGGAAAGCGCCGAGCAAGCTGTGGCCACCGCCACTGGCATGGCCGCGATCATGGCGGTGGTGATGAGCCTGTGCAGCGCCGGCGATCACGTATTGGTGTCGCGTAGCGTGTTCGGCTCGACCATCAGCCTGTTCGAGAAGTACTTCAAACGCTTCGGCATCGAAGTCGACTACGTGCCTCTGGCGGACCTATCCGGATGGGATGCGGCGATCAAGGCCAACACCAAATTGTTGTTCGTCGAATCGCCGTCCAACCCGCTGGCTGAACTGGTGGACATCGCCGAGCTGGCGAAAATCGCTCACGCCAAGGGCGCGATGCTGGTGGTCGACAACTGCTTCTGTACCCCGGCGCTGCAACAACCGCTGAAAATGGGTGCGGACATCGTCGTGCACTCGGCAACCAAGTTCATCGATGGCCAGGGCCGTTGCATGGGCGGCGTCGTGGCCGGGCGCAGCGAGCAGATGAAAGAAGTGGTCGGCTTCCTGCGCACCGCCGGGCCGACCTTGAGCCCGTTCAACGCCTGGATCTTCCTCAAGGGCTTGGAAACCCTCAACCTGCGGATGAAGGCCCATTGCGCCAACGCCCAGCAACTGGCCGAATGGCTGGAGCAGCAGGACGGCATCGAGAAGGTCCATTACGCCGGTCTCAAGAGCCATCCGCAGCACGAGCTGGCCCTGCGTCAGCAGAAGGGCTTTGGCGCGGTCGTGAGTTTCGAGGTCAAGGGCGGCAAAGAGGGCGCCTGGCGCTTTATCGATGCGACCCGCCTGATTTCGATCACGGCCAACCTGGGCGACAGCAAGACCACCATCACCCACCCGAGCACCACTTCCCACGGCCGCCTGGCGCCGCAGGAGCGTGAGGCCGCGGGCATTCGTGACAGTCTGATCCGCATTGCGGTCGGCCTGGAAGACGTGGCAGACCTGCAAGTCGACCTGGCGCGCGGGTTGGCTGCCTTGTGATCGAGTTGTCCACGCCACCGGGTTCCAATGGCCGCGTTGCACTGGTGACCGGCGCGGCGCGTGGCATTGGCCTGGGTATTGCGGCCTGGTTGATCAGCGAAGGCTGGCAAGTGGTACTGACAGACCTGGACCGGACGCGTGGTTCGAAGGTGGCGAAGGTACTTGGCGATAATGCCTGGTTCATCGCCATGGACGTCTCGAACGAAGGGCAGGTGGCGCTGGGTGTTGCCGAGGTGCTGGGGCAGTTCGGTCGCCTGGATGCGCTGGTGTGCAATGCGGCGGTTGCCGATCCGCATAACATCACCCTGGAAAGTCTCGACCTGGCTTACTGGAATCGGGTGCTGGCGGTGAACCTCAGTGGGCCGATGCTATTGGCCAAACACTGTGCGCCGTACCTGCGGGCCCACAGCGGGGCGATCGTCAACCTGGCCTCGACCCGCGCCGGGCAGTCGGAACCCGACACCGAGGCCTATGCCGCAAGCAAGGGTGGTTTGCTGGCCTTGACTCACGCACTGGCTATCAGTCTTGGTCCGGAGATCCGGGTCAATGCGGTCAGCCCTGGCTGGATCGATGCACGGGACCCTTCCGTACGTCGCGCCGAGCCGCTGACGGATGCCGACCATGCCCAGCATCCGGCGGGCAGGGTAGGGACGGTGGAGGACGTGGCGGCGATGGTGGCCTGGCTGCTGTCGAAGAATGCGGGTTTTGTCACGGGCCAGGAGTTCGTGGTCGATGGTGGCATGACCAAGAAGATGATTTACAGCGAGTAATGCAAGTTTACTGTAGGAGCGAGCTTGCTCGCGAAAGCGGTCTGCCTGTTGTCGATGCTGTGCCGGTTGAAAGAATTTCGTCTTTTTCAGAAAAACTTCAATCCTGCTATTGACTTAGGTTCGCTACCTGCGTAAATTTCGCGGCCTCGGAGATGCAAACGGGTGATTAGCTCAGCTGGGAGAGCGTCTGCCTTACAAGCAGAATGTCGGCGGTTCGATCCCGTCATCACCCACCACTCCCGAGAAACTTGCGAAAGCAAGAGGTAGGCTGAAATGCCTCCACCGACGCGCAGCGGTAGTTCAGTCGGTTAGAATACCGGCCTGTCACGCCGGGGGTCGCGGGTTCGAGTCCCGTCCGCTGCGCCATATTTAACGAGTCGGGTGTATCCGGTTCGCGGTTGAAAAGCACCGAAGCTTTCGACCAAGCGAGTTACCTGGACGCAAGTCCACAGCGATACGCAGCGGTAGTTCAGTCGGTTAGAATACCGGCCTGTCACGCCGGGGGTCGCGGGTTCGAGTCCCGTCCGCTGCGCCATATCTGCTTCGAGGCCCACTGAACGCCTTGGAGCTACGAAGAAAACCACGGGTTTACTTCGAGTCGATAGCAAAGACCCTGGTCGAAAGACCGGGGTTTTTTGTTTCTGGAATTTGTTTTTTTCTCCTCTGTTAAGCCTCCCGCCCAATCTTTCTGCGCAACTGCTGCATAAAGCACTTGGTGACGTCTCGCGATATTAATTAGAATCACTCTCATTTACGATAACTCCTGGCACAGGGCTTCTTGAGATGAGTGATGCAGCGATGGCGAAGGAGCAAGCCCTTCACGACCTGTACCGCGATCACCGTAGTTGGCTCGAAGGCTGGCTCAGGCGACGCATGGGCAGTGCTTGCGATGCGGCGGACCTGAGCCAGGATACGTTTTTGCGCTTGCTCGCCAGTTCTCAGCGCATTGCTGATCTGCAGGAGCCCCGTGCTTATCTGCTAACGGTGGGCAAACGCCTGCTGAGCAATTTCTACCAGCGCCGCAGTCTCGAGCAGGCCTACCTCAGTGCGTTGGCGTCCTTGCCCGAAGCGTGTGCGCCGTCCCCGGAGGAGCGTTGGTTGCTGCTGGAAACCCTGCAAGCGCTGGACGAACTGCTCGATGGATTGCCCAGGGCAGTGCGACGGGCCTTTCTCTGGAGTCAGCTCGAAGGCTTGAACTACCAGCAAATCGCCGAGCGTTTGTCGGTGTCGCAGCGCACGGTGAAACGCTACATGGCGCAAGCCTATGAGCATTGCCTGTTGGTGGAACTGTGAACAGCCCGATGCCCGAGGCTCGCCAGGCCGTTCGCGCCGCCGCACAGTGGCTGGCGTTGCTCGAGTCGGGAGGTGCCACCGAACAGGACCGCGCGAATCTGCAACGTTGGCGCGACAGCTGCGCCAGTCATGAGCACGCCTGGCAAAAGGCCCAGGCCTTGCGTCAACGCTTTGCCGACCTGCCTTCAGCGTTGGCCCTGAGCAGCCTCGACCGCCCCGATCCTGGGCGACGCGTGGTGCTCAAGCGCGCATTGGGCGCGGTCGCGTTGGTGCCGGCCGCCTGGCTGATCAGCCGGCAATTGCCGCTGGACGTCTGGCGCGCCGACCTGCACACCGCCACGGGCGAGCACAAGCAAGTACGACTGGCCGATGGCAGTGTCCTGCAACTCAATACCGCCAGCGCCGTCGATGTGGAGCTGCCGAGCCGTCGGGTAACGCTGGTGGAGGGCGAAATGTCGCTGAATGTGCCGGGAACATCGCCATTGATGATCCAGACCCGGTTCGGTCAGGTGATCCTCAGTCAAAGCGAAGCCTGCGTGCGCCAGGACAGTCGCGGATGCCGGGTGTCGGTGTTCAACGGCGCCGTGCAGTTGCAACCCTTGCAGGGCGCAGCGCTGATGTTGCGCGCGGGTCAGCAGGTCAGTCTGCAGGCGACAGGCGCCGCCGCGGTACAGGCCTTTGATGTTTTGCAACCCGGCTGGCGCGAAGGCGTGTTGATGGCCAGCAGCCAACCACTCGGGGAATTTTTGCGTGAGCTCGACACCTATCGACCCGGTGTCCTGCGTTGGGCGCCAGAGCTTGAAGCGCTGCGGGTGACCGGCAGTTTCCGCCTGGACGACACCGATCGCATCCTCGCGCTGCTCGCGGCCAGCCTACCGCTGGAGGTGCAAATGCGTACTCGATATTGGGTGACGCTGACGCCGCGTAAAAAAGTTGCTTGAAGCCTGTCCCCTTTTTTCGACTCGCTTGTCATTCAAGGCAACTGAACGCACAAGAGAGCCTCTTCAATGCCCGCCGTAAAGTCTTGCCGTCCACGCCCGGTGTCGTCCGGTCTGCGCCCGTTGTTGCGCCTGAGCCTGTTGTTGGGCCTGAGTGCCAGCCCGATCTTCATCACCAATGGCTGGGCCGACGACGTCACCCGCCGCAGTTACCAGGTGCCGGCCGGCAGCCTGAGCGATGCGCTGACCCGGTTCGCAGGCCTGGCCGGGGTCAACCTCTCGGTCGATCCGGCGCTGGTCAGCGGCCGCAGTAGCGCCGGGCTGTCCGGTGAGTATGGGGTGGAGGAGGGCTTCGTCCGCTTGTTGCAAAACTCCGGCCTGCAACTGCAGCCGGTGGGGGAGCAGGCGTATATCCTGGTTCCCGCGCCATCCGGCAGCAGCCTGCAACTGGGCGCGACCTCCATTTTCGCTACGGCGGGCGACGCGGCCGACCAGGCGTATGCCGGTGGCCAGGTTGCGCGCCGCGGTTCACAAGGCTTGCTGGGTTCGCAAGACTTCATGGATACGCCGTTCAGCATGACCACCTACACCAGCGAGGCAGTGAAAAACCTGCAGGCGCGTACCCTGGGCGACCTGGTTGCCAGCGATCCATCGGTTCGCGCCACCAACCCGGCGGGAGGGCGTTATGAGCAGTTCACCATTCGCGGGCTCAGCCTGTTCAACAGCGACGTTTCCTACAATGGTCTGTACGGGGTCCTGCCGACCTATACCATCGACATGGAGATGGCTGACCGCGTCGATATCCTCAAGGGTCCCAGCCAGCTGATCAACGGCATCTCGCCGCGGGGCAGCGTGGGGGGCGGGATCAACGTGGTACCCAAGCGCGCGACCGACCTGCCCATCACGTCGTTCACCGGCAGTTACGCCTCCAACAACCAGCTCGGCGGTGCCGTGGATGTCGGCCGGCGCTTTGGCGAAGAGGACAAGTTCGGTCTTCGTTTCAACGGTGTGAAGCAGTCCGGCGACACCGAATGGGATCACCAGCGAGTCGATCGCGAGATGGCCGTGCTGGGCCTGGATTTTCGCGGTGAGCGCCTGCGGCTCTCGACGGACATCGGCCACACCGAGCGGGATACCGACGCCCCGCAGGAGCGTGTGCAGGTTGGCGTCAACGCGCAGGTGCCGAACGCGAGCGATGTCCGCCACAACTACGCGCAGCCCTGGAGCCAGGCGCGTACCACGGACACTTTCGGCACGCTGAACGGCGAACTCGATGTCAGTGACTCAGTCCTGCTGTATGGCGGTGTCGGCGCGCGCAAAAGCAATCATGACTTTCTTCGGCATGCCGTTGCGGTCAGCAACGATGCGGGTGATTTCAGCGTGCTGGCGCGCGACTTCACCCGCGACGAAAATGTCCGTACGGCCACGGCGGGTGTGCGCAACTGGTTCCATACCGGCCCGGTCAGCCATCAGGTCAACCTGGCGGCCAGCTATTTCTACATGGACTTCGAGAATGGCGGCGCGCGTTATGCCGCGGCCCCCAGCAACCTCTACGACCCGGTGGAAACCCCGACACCTGTCCGGCCCACACGTTTCGATCCTGAGGTCTACACCGAGAACCGCTTCAGCAGCGTGGCCTTGTCCGACACCTTGGGTTTCCTCGATGATCGGGTGTTGTTGACCCTCGGTGCCCGCTGGCAGCGGGTGCAGGTGGACGACTGGTCGGATGACGTCAAGGGCGACACCGCCTACGACGAGGAAAAGGTCTCGCCGTCGGGTGGCATACTGTTCAAGGCCACCGACAAGCTGTCGCTGTACGCCAACTACATGGAAGGCCTGAGCCAGGGCAAGATCGCCCCGTCGACGTCGGTCAACGAGGACGAGATTTTCCCGCCGTTCATCAGCCGCCAGGTCGAAGTCGGCGCCAAGTACGACGCCGGTGCGTTCGCCGTCACCGCGGCGGTGTTCCGGATCAGGCAGCCAGCCTACGAGACCAATGCCACGACGCGGGTTTTTGGCCCCAACGGTAAACGGCAGAACGAGGGTGTGGAACTGAGCGTGTTCGGTGAACCGCTCAAAGGGTTCCGGCTGCTCGGTGGTGTGATGTACATCGACAGCGAGTTGACCGACACCACCAACGGCACCTTTGACGGCAACCGGGCGCCGGCCACGCCCAAATACAACGTCAACCTGGGCGCCGAGTGGGACGTGCCGAACGTTCAGGGCCTGACCCTGACCAGCCGTGGCCTTTATTCCAGTTCACAGTATCTGGACCAGTCCAACAACAAGGAAATCGATGCCTGGGAGCGTTTCGACGTGGGCGCGCGCTACGCGTTCACAGTCGATGAAACGAACGTTACCGTGCGCGCCAATGTCGAGAACGTCGCGGACAAGCGTTACTGGAGTTCGGCGGGGGCCTCGGATGACAGCGAGCCGGGTTTGACGCTGTCGACGCCGCGGACCTACTTGCTCTCGGCGACGGTGGATTTCTGATGACATTGCGTTGACTGACTTCGCGCCTTCGTCGGAACGCCGCCCGGAGGCGGCATCAGCAACACCGCAAAGCTCAGCCTTGCAGGTACACCGCATGTGTATGGGTGTACTCATACAACCCATGCTTGCCATCCGCACCACCAATCCCGGATTTACGCACGCCGGCGTGGAAACCCTGCATCGCTTCGAAATTCTCGCGGTTGACGTAGGTTTCGCCAAAATCCAGTTCGCGCATGGCGTGCATCGTTTTGCTCAGGTCGCGGGTGTAGATCGACGAGGTCAGTCCATAGTCGCAATCGTTGGCCAGGGCGATCGCTTCGTCCAGGTCATCGATGATCTGGATCGGTAGCACCGGGCCGAAGATCTCCTCGCGCATGATCTCCATGTCGGTGTGGCATCCTGCCAGGACGGTGGGCTGGAAGTGAAAGCCGTTCGGCAGGTCGGCAATCTGCCCGCCGCTGATCAGGCTTGCGCCCTGGCTCAACGCCGTGCGGACTTTTCGATTGACGCCGTCCAGGCCCTGGCGATTGATCAGCGGGCCCATCTCCACATCAGGTTGGGCAATCGGGTCGCCATAACGGGTGGCATTCATGGCGGCGGCGATACGCTCGATGAATCGATCCGCCACCTTGCGCTCAACGTATACCCGCTCGGCGCAATTGCACACCTGGCCGCTGTTGATGATCCGCGAATCGCGAATGGCCTTCACCGCCAGGTCCAGGTCGGCATCCGCCAGCACGATCGCCGGGGCCTTGCCGCCCAGTTCCAGGTTGAGTTTGGTGATGTTCGGCGCGGCGGCGGCCATGATCCGTGAGCCGGTGGCGACGCTACCGGTGAAACTGATCATGTCCACGCCCTTGTGCGCACTCAACGCCGCACCGACGCGGCCATCGCCACAGACCACGTTGAACACGCCGGGCGGCAGGTCGGTTTCAGCGACCAGCCGGGCGAATTCGAAGCAGTTGTTCGGCGTTTCTTCGCTGGGCTTGATGACGATGGTGTTGCCGGTCAGCAGAGCAGGGGCCATCTTGCGGGCGATCAGGAAGAACGGGAAATTCCACGGCAGGATCCCGGCCACCACCCCCAGCGGTTTGCGGAACAGGAAGATGTTTTCGTTCTGCCGGTCGCTGGTGATGATTTCGCCTTCGATACGCCGTGCCCACTCGGCCATGTAGTCCAGGTAGTCAGCGGTGAAATTGACTTCGACTTCGGCCAGGCCGTTGATCTTGCCCTGTTCCAGGGTAATGGTGCGCGCCAGGTGTGCAACGTTTTCCCGCAGTTTGGCGGCGATGCGGCGCAAGTAGCCGGCGCGGTCATTGGCCGGTTTGCGCGCCCAGTCCTTTTGCGCGGTGCGCGCAGCCGCCAAGGCGCGATCGACATCTTCGGCATTCGACGCCGGCACCTTCGACAGCAGGGCACCGGTGGCCGGGTTGATCACATCGAGGTGGGCGGTGCTGGCGACGAACTGGCCGTCGATGAAATTTTCGTAAACAGGCACGGATGACATGGAGCGACTCCTGGGCTGGTCAGTAGGTACGCGACGGCGCTTGTTCGGTGGCCGTTGGGCGGTAGCGGGCGAGGGTGGTCATGGCGCTCTGGCGTAACAGGCTGATGTCGATCGCCACGGCGATGAACTGGCAGCCCCAGCCCTGATAGCGGCGTGCGTCTTCTTCATTCGGCGCGAGGATGCCGCAGGCCTTGCCGGCCGCCAGCGTGGCGTTGACTGCGTGTTGAATCCGCTCCTGAACTTGTGGATGGCCGGGATTGCCGGCATGGCCCAGACCGATGGACAGGTCCGCCGGCCCGATGAATACAGCGTCGACGCCTTCCACGGCGGCAATCGCTGCGACGTTTTCCACGCCGAGCCGTGATTCCACCTGCACGATCAGGCACAGTTGTTCATGGGCGGTGTTCAGGTAATCCGGCACCCCGTCCCAGCGCGTGGCGCGGGCCAGGCCGCCGCCGACGCCACGAATGCCGTGGGGCGGATAACGCATGGCGCGCACCAGGGCTTGGGCCTGTTCGGCGGTTTCGACCATCGGAATCATCAGCGTCTGCGCGCCGATATCCAGCAGCTGCTTGATCAGGCTGGCGTCGCCGTTCACGGCGCGCACGATGGGGGCGGTGGAGTAGGGCGCCACAGCCTGCAGTTGGGCGAGTACGCCGGGCACGCAATTGGGTGCGTGCTCCCCGTCGATCAGCATCCAGTCATAACCGGTGGTGGCGACGATCTCCGCGGCGTAGCCGGTGGCGAACCCGGCCCAGATACCGTATTGGGGCGCGGTTTTTTTCAGGGCGGCCTTGAAAGCGTTGTGCGGCATGTTCATCACGAACTCCTTTCTCAGCGGCTATACGGCCGATGCAGTTGGCATTCCGGGTTGAGGGTGACACCGAACCCCGGCTGGTCGAGCGCCGACAGGCGCATGCGCCCGTTCACCGGTACCGGTTCGCCGAGCAATTGCGGATGGAACATCGGCACTACTTCGTCAGCCTTGGGCGCCATCATCAGGAACTCGGCGAACGGGCTGTTATGCCGGGTGGCGACGAAGTGATAGCTGTACACCGACGAGCCGTGGGGAATGACCAAGGCATTGTGGGCGTCAGCCAGGGCCGAGATTTTCACCAGTTCGGTGAGGCCGCCGCACCAGCCGACATCCGGCTGGATGATGTCGCAGCAGCCCATCTCCAGCAGCATGCGGAAGCCCCAGCGTGTGGCTTCGTGTTCGCCGGTGGTCACCAGCATGCCTTTGGGCACGTTGTTGCGCAGGGCGGCGTAGCCCCAGTAATCGTCGGGCGGCAGCGCTTCTTCGATCCACTTCAAGCCGTGTTCGTGGGCGCCGACCGCCAGTTTGGTGGCGTAGTTGAGGTCCAGGCTCATCCAGCAATCGAGCATTAGCCAGAAGTCCGGGCCGACCCGTTCGCGCATGGTCGCCAGTTCTTCGAGGTTCTTGCGCAGGCCTTCCTCGCCTTCGGCCGGGCCGTGGTGCAGTGGCATCTTGCCGCCAATGAAACCCATTTTCTGCGCCAGGTCCGGGCGTGCGCCGGTGGCGTAGAACTGCAATTCATCGCGCACCGCACCGCCGAGCAGCTGGTGCACCGGCTCCTGGCGGATCTTGCCGAGCAAATCCCACAGTGCCAGGTCGACCCCGGAAATCGTGTTGATCACGATGCCTTTGCGCCCGTAATACAGGGTCGACTGGTACATCTGGTCCCAGATTTTTTCGATGTCGGTGACTTTCGCGCCTTCAAGGAACCGCGCCAGGTGTTTCTCAACGATGTAAGCCGCGGGTTCGCCACCGGTGGTGACCGCGAAACCGACAGTGCCGTCGCTGGCTTCGATCTCCACCACCAGGGTGCCGAGCACGTTGATGCCGAAGGTGCGGCGGCTCTGGCGGTACTCTGGGTATTTGCTCATTGGCGTGGCGATGTGATCGTCTATCCAGTGACCGTCCGCCTGATCGTGATAATCCGCGCCGCCGCCACGCAGGGTGAAAGCGCGCACGTGTTTGATGGTTGGAATGCCCATGGTGTGACTCCTCAGGTTTAAACAGTGGCCGGTTTGTTCGAAGCCTTATGGCTGGGCGAACGCACGCCCAGCACCAGCAACGCGGCAATGACGGTGGTAGCGGACAGCAGGTACAGACCGGCTGCCGGGGAATGGAAGGCGCCTTCGGCCCAGTTTTTCAGCACCGGGGCGATGAAGCCGCCGAGGGCACCGAACGAGTTGATCAGGGCGATGCCGGCCGCCGCGGCGCTACCGGCGAGGTAACTGGAAGGGAAGGTCCAGAACACCGGTTGCACGGCAATGAAGCCGGAAGCGGCGAAGCACAGGGCGATGATGCCCAGGAATGGACTGCTGAAGGTCACCGAGCAGGCGATACCGGCGGCGGACATCAGCAACGTCAGGCAGGCCGTGCGCCGCCGTTCGCCGGTGCGGTCGCTGTAGCCGGGAATCAGGTACGCGGCGACGATGGCGCAGATCCATGGAATCGCAGTGACCAGCCCGACCATCAGCCCGACCTTGGTGCCCAACAGTCCGCCGACCTGGGTCGGCAGGTAGAACACCACGCCGTAGACACTGGCCTGGATCAGCAGGTAGATGAGGCACAGGTACAGCACCGAGGGTTGGCACAACACGTTGAGCAGGCTGCGGCCATGGTTCTGTTTGTGGCTGTCTTCCTGATCGAGCAGGCTCTGGATTTGTTGGCGTTCCTCGGCGGACAGCCACTTGGCATCGGCGGGGCGATTATCCAGGTACCAGTAGGCCCAGATGCCCACGGCGGTGGCCATCAAGCCTTCCACAGCGAACAGCCACTGCCAGCCGTGAAAACCTGCCCACCCGTCCATTTCCAGCAGTAGCCCGGACAACGGGCTACCGAATATGAAGGCCAGTGGTGCACCGAAGTAGAAGAAACCCATGGCCTTGCCGCGTACCGCGTTGGGAAACCAGTAGGTGAGATAAAGGATCACGCCGGGGAAAAAACCGGCTTCTGCCACGCCCAGCAGGAAGCGCAGGACGTAGAAGGTGGTTTCGTTATGGGCAAAGACCATGGCTGCGGACACCAGGCCCCAGGTAACCATGATCCGGCACATCCATAGACGGGCGCCAACGCGGTGCAGGATCAGGTTGCTCGGCACTTCGAGCAACGCGTAGCCGACGAAGAACACCCCGGCGCCAAAGGCGAAGGCGGCGTCGCTGATACCGGTGTCGGCCTGGAAGGCTTGCTTGGCGAACCCGACGTTGGCGCGGTCGAGGAAGGCCATGATGTACATCAGCAGGAGAAACGGGAGCAGCCGCCAGGAAATCTTGGCGAGCAGGGGCGCGGGTAGAGTCTTCATCGCGGTTTTCCTTTGGTAGGGCATTTGTTCTTATGGGGAAGACTGTACGGCGGCTGATCGATGCGTTACAAATCGAATCTAGCTCACAACCGATACCTTGAGGGTATCGATAACAAGGCCCACCATGACCACGCCAATCATCTCCCGCAGCCTGCTCAACCGCCTGCGCTACAAGCATCTGCACATGCTGGTGACGCTCAATTCGAGCCAGAACCTGCACCGCGCTTCGCAAAGCCTGAACATGTCGCAACCGGCCGCCACCCGCATGCTCCATGAGATTGAAGACATGTTTGGCTGCGACCTGTTCGAGCGTTTACCCCGGGGCATGCGACCGACGGCGCTGGGTCAGGAGCTGATTCGCTTTGCCGAGACGGCCCTCAGTGGCCTCGACCGGTGCGCCGAGGACCTGATAGCCCGGCAACAGGGTGGTTATGGCTATCTCTCCATCGGCACCATCATGGGCGCGGCGCCGGACCTGGTGATGGACTCGATTGCCGAGATCAAGGCGCTCAACCCGCAGCTGCGGATTCGTATCATGGGCGACACCAGCGACCAGGTGATCCAGTTGCTGGAGCAGGGCCGCATCGACCTCGCCATCGCCCGGCGCAATGCCGCCACCGATAGCGAGCACTACGAATTCGAACAACTGGGCAACGAACGCCTGCTGGTGGTGGTGCACGCTGGCCACCCGCTGGCCCGGCGCGAAAAACTGCAGATGGCGGAACTGGTCAGCGGCTGGCCGTGGATTTTGCAACCGGAAACCAGCCCTGCGCGTATTGGCCTGGATCAAGCCCTGCAGCGCCTGGCCTTGCCGCTGCCGGCAGACATCATCGAATGCAGCTCGGTGTATTCGATGCAGCAGTTGATTCAGCTGACCGACGCGATCATGGTGCTGTCGGAGACCGCCTTGCGCGACTACCTGAAAATGGGCCTGGTGGTGGCGCTGCCGGTTGAACTGGATGTGCAGCTGGCGCCGTTCGGGTTGCTGCTGCGCAAGGGCGAGCACATCAGTCGGGAGTTGGGCCTGTTCATCGATCTGCTGCGGCGAAAAGCCGCGGTTTTTTGATTCCTTGGTCAGTTTTTTGTTTTCCGCGAGCGCATAAACCTTTAAAGTTAACCTTTCGGTCAGCTTTGCATTGTCATCACAGCTCCTTGCATCGTCAAAAGGGGCTTCTGCGCGACTCGAGATTTCCAGAACATAACCAGAAGGGCGGCCTCCATGACCGCCCATAGGATGATCCATGTCCAACCGTGAAATATCCCGGCGCTCGTTCCTTCAGGGCGGGCTGGTGGCGGGTGTGAGCGTGACGCTTACACCGCTGAGCAGTCAGGCGCTGGCAGCCTTGATGGAAAACAGCGTGACCGTGCCGTCCGAGCAGTGGCTTGGTAACAACGGCAAGGCGCGCGCCCGTAACGATGCCTTGTCCAAGGTCTGCGGCAGCAAGGTCTTTGCCCGCGACATCCGCGCCAAGGACATGCCGGGCTGGCCGCAGCAGCAAGGCCACGCCATGTTGCTGAAAACCATCAAGGCCGACCGCATTTATGCAGGTGTGGACCTGTCGTGGCTCGGTGCCGACCTGCAGCCCGACCGCATCGTCACCGCCGACGACCTGGTCAAGGACGGCATCGTCTTCCCGGAAGAGCACGCCCCCGACCCCCTGTTGCCGGCCGGCAAAGTGCCGATGTTCATCGGCCACCCGGTGGCGATCCTGATCTGGAACGACTTCGAGCGTTTCCGCCAGGCCAAGGCTCAGCTCAAGTTCAATGACAAAGCGATTCGTTACGGTGCCCAGGTACCGTTTTTCGAGGGCGATCCCTATGGCAGCTTCCGCTACGTGCGCGTCGGCGGCGCGACGTCGGCCGACGAAGACGAATTCGCCAGCCTCAAGGATACGATCCTGTTCCCGATGCTGCGCAATCGCCGGCCGGTATGGAACGCACAGCCGAACCTGCACGGCAACCTGACCGAGCGCGGCCTGTTCTACGCCGAGCGCATGAAGCAGCAGATCGACACGCCGCCGGACAACTGGCTGGTGTTCGACGAGCGCTACAAGACCCCGTCGATCGAACCGGCGGCGATGGAGCCGGACAACGGCAACGGCTGGTACGACCCGGCGACCAAGACCCTGCATTTTGTCGTTGCCACCCAGTGCCCGCTGGAAACCGCGACCGAGACCGCGAAGATGATCGCGCCGTCGCGTTTCGGCCTGGCCAACCTCAACATGCACCCGGGCTACACCGTCGGCTACGGCTCGAAAGACCACAACATTTTCGTCTACTACGCAGCCTTGGCGGCGTTGTACGGCGCCGGTGTGCCGGTACGCCTGGCCAACGACCGCTACGAGCAATTCCAGAGCGGCATCAAGCGTCACCCGTTCGACATCCGCTACCAGCTGGCGGTGGACAAGACCGATCACAGCTTCAAGATCTTCCGCGCCGAGATGAGCGTCGACGGCGGCGGACGGGTCAACTACAGCCCGTCCGTGGCGGCAGTGGGCGCCACGGCGGCGCAGTCGATCTACTACATGCCGCAGAACGATCTGCAGGTCACCGCCTATCACTCGCGCGCAGTGGAAGCCGGGTCGATGCGTGGCTACGGCACGCTGCAGAGCATGGCGTCCACCGAGATGATGGTCGATGAAATTGCCGATCGCCTCGGTGTCGATGCCATTGAACTGCGGCGCAAGAATGCCCTGCGCTCGGGCATGAAAAACACCCAGGGCGCGGTCCCGGCCGGTGCCTTGCGCCTGCACGAAATTCTCGACAAGGCGGCGGTCAACGAAGTCTGGAAAAACCGCAGCGCGATCAAGCAACAACGCGAAGCGGCGGACCCGGATAACTGGTATGGCGTCGGTTTCGCCATTTGCCAGAAAGACTTCGGCACCGGTTCCGAAGCGCCAATGGCCAGCATCGAATACACCGTGGACGGTCGCATCACCCTGCGCCACATCGGTATCGAAATCGGTACCGGCATGTCCACCTCGCAGGCGATGGTGGTGGCCGATTTCCTCGGCAACCCGGCGCACGAAGTGAAGACCGGCGAAACCGAATGGAAAGAGTTGCAGCTGATCAGCGGCGGCAACCCGTACATCATGAGCCAGGCCGAGCAGGACAACTTCCTGCGCAACCCGCGCTGGGTCGGCAAGGTCGCGTCGGCGTCGTCGGCGACCAACTCCGCCTACTACTTCAGCCACGCCACCCGTGAAGCGGCGCGTTTGCTGTTCAACCACGGCCTGTGGCCGGCGGCACTCGAGATCTGGCGCCAAGGCCCCTTCGGCGGCCAGGCCAACCCTTACGTGGTGCGCCGCGAAGATGCCCATTGGGTCGATGGCAAACTCACCGCCAACGGCATGGAGCCTTTGCCGTTTGCAGTGCTGGCCAAACGTGCCCACGAGCGCGGCCTGGTCACCGGAGCCACGGTGCACGGCTTCAACCGCTGGAGCTGGGCCGAGGCCGAGTACAGCATCGATGGCGTGCGTGAGCGTTTGCCGCTCGATGGCCTGGCGGTCAAGTACGGCGACGGTGCGCCGAAGGCGAAGAAAGCGCAGATGAACAGCGCCGGTTTCCATCTGCTGGATCGGCAGAACATCGCCTATCCGGCGACCCAGTTGAACAACGCGGCGGTGACTTACTACAGCCCGGTGGCGACGCTGGTGGAAGTGAAGGTCAACAAGGGTTCGAACGAAGTGTCGGTGCTCAATCACCACTCGTGGGTCGAGTGCGGCCGGGTGCTGGTGCCGGAACTGGTCAAGGGCCAGCTCGAAGGCGGGATTGCCATGGGCATCGGCCATGCGCTGATGGAAGAAATGCCGCTGTACGAAGGCGGGCCGGGGGAGGGCGACTGGAACTTCAACCGTTATCGCTTGCCGATGGCGCGGCACGTGGCGGTGTGGAAACAGACCGCGGAAATCCTGCCGCCACTGTCGCCGAGCGACCCGTCCAAGGGTATCGCCGAGGTGGTGATGATCCCGGTGGTCGGTGCCATCGGTAACGCCGTGGCCCACGCCATTGGCAAACGTGTCCGCGACCTGCCTATCACTTCTGCACGCATCAAGGAGGCCCTCAATGGCTAACCGTCCGCTTCAACTGACCCTCAACGGTCAATCCGTCGGCCCGGTGGACATCCCTGATGACCTGCCGATGATCGACTACCTGCACGAATACAAGAACCTCACCGGCTCGCGCCTGGGCTGCGGCCAGGGCATCTGCCACGCCTGCGTGGTGATCGTCGACAACCCCGACGGCACCAGCGAAGAAGTGCGCACCTGCATCACCGGCGCGCACTATTTCGAAGGCAAGAAAGTACGCACCATCGAAGGTCATGCGACCCGTGACGAGCAGGGCAAGGTTACCGAGCTGAACCCGATCCAGCAGCGCTTCGTCGACGAATTCGCCTTCCAGTGCAGCTACTGCGCACCGGGCTTTGTGAATGCCGCAACGGTGCTGGTGGAAAAGCTGCAGCGACAGCCGGTCGTCAAGAGCCAGCTGGAAAAAGTCATCGAGGACAGCCTCGGTCATCACATCTGCCGTTGCACCGGATACGTGCGCTACTACAGCGCCACGCGCAACGTGCTGACCGATCTCGGCCTGGTCAAGGAGGGCTAAGCATGAAGCAACTACTTACCCGCCTGACGCTGGCGGTCGGCCTGGCTGCGCCGGTATTGCTGGCGCAGGCGGATGATCAGGTGGTTCGCGGGGCTTACCTGGCCCGCGCCGCCGACTGCATGGCCTGCCACACCGCACCGGGTGGCGCGCCCTATGCAGGCGGCCTGCCGATCGTTTCGCCGTTCGGCACGATCTACGGCACCAACATCACCCCGAGCAAAGAGCACGGCATCGGCCTGTACAACGATGACGAATTCTTCGCGGCGCTCACCGAGGGCAAGCGGCGTGACGGCGCCAACCTGTATCCGGCGATGCCGTACACCTCGTATCACCTGATGCCGCGTGAGGACTCCGACGCGATCCATGCCTACCTGAAAACCGTCGCGCCGATCGAACGTGCCGCGCCGGTCACCAGCCTGAGCTTTCCGTTCAACGTGCGCCCGGGCCTGATGGGCTGGAACATGATGTACGGCAAGGATGTGAAGCTGGAACCGGCCGAAGGCAAGAGCGAAACCTGGAAGCGCGGCCAGTACATGGTCGACGTGCTCGGTCACTGCGGCGAATGCCACACCCCGCGCGGTTTGCCGGGCGCGATGCAGCAGGACAAACGCATGACCGGCGGCATTCTCAACGGCTACCTGGCGCCCAGCCTGTTGGCCACTGACCTCGCGGCCCGTGGCTGGAATCATCAGGACCTGAGTTCGTTCCTCAAGCACGGCATGAGCGCCCAAGGCACCATGTTCAACGAGATGTTCCCGGTGTTCCACAACAGCACCCAGGGCCTGAGCGATCCAGACCTGGCGGCGATGGCGACCTTCCTGCTCGGCGACCAGCCACCGGCGGCGAAAGTCTTGACCGACGTGCCACTGGACCAGCTCAGTGCCAGCGCCCAGCGCGGCCGCCAGGACTACCTGAACGTCTGTGCCGGTTGCCACGCGCCAAATGGCGAAGGCAAACCGCACATCGCCGTGGCCATGCGCGGCAATACCACCTTGCGCCTGGAAGATCCGCGCAACCTGGTGCGGGTGATCGACGATGGCATCGGCGAGCAGAAGTTCGCAGGCTTCGAACACATGCAACCCATGCCGGGTTTCGCGCAGAAGCTTGGCGACGAGCAGCTTGCGGATCTGTTGAACTACCTGCGCCAGGCGTGGGGCGGTCAACCGGGTGATCTGGCCTTGGGCGATGTGCAGAAGTTGCGGGCCGACGCGCCGCCGCTCGAGCACAAGGCGCACTGACATGCAGCATCTGGATCTGCAAGTGGTGCGGCGGGCACTGGCGTGGTCGACGGCCGGGCAGCGTGTCTGGCTGTGCAGCGTACTGGCCACCTACGGCTCGGCGCCTCGTGCGCCGGGTTCGTTGCTGGCGGTGAATGCTGACGGGCAGTGGATCGGCTCGCTGTCCGGCGGCTGTGTCGAGGAGGACTTCCTCGAACGCGTCGCCGAAGGTGCATTCGAGCAAGCGGTCAGCGTCGTGCGCTACGGCGAAGGCGATGACCCGCGCTCGCGGGTCAGCCTGCCCTGCGGCGGCGTGCTCGATGTGCTGGTGGAAAACCTTGAGCCTGTCTGTGAGGTGCAGGCGCATCTGCGCGAGCTGGAGTCGGCGCTGTTGGGCCGGCGTCGGCTGATCCGCGAAGTCGACCTGGCCAGCGGCACGCGCAGTCTGTTCGATGATCGCGAGCAGGGTGTGCGCGTCGAGCGCGAGATCGATCGCGTCAGGCTGCGCATCGGCGCGGCACAGCGCCTGTTGCTGGCCGGGTATTCCAGTGTGGCCCAGGCTTGCGCGGAGTTTGCCGTGGGCCTGGGCTTCGAGGTGATTCTTTGCGATCCGCGGGACGAAGTACTGGAAGGCGTGGTGCTGGACAGCGTGGAGATTCGTCGTCAATTGCCCTCGGTGTTCATCGCCGATGGCGGTTGCCACAGCGACACGGCGGTGGTGGCGCTGACCCACGATCCGCGCATCGATGACCTGGCGATGATGGAAGCGGTGCGCACCGACGCGTTCTACATTGGTGTGATGGGTTCACTGCAGACTTCGCAAAAGCGCTTCGAGCGGCTGCGGCGCATCGGTGGGCTGGGGGAGGCGGAATTGGCGCGGATCCATGCGCCCATCGGGCTCAACCTGGGCAGCAAGACCCCGGCGGAAATCGCCCTGGCCGTGCTCGCCGATATCCTGCGAATTCGCAGCGCGATCCCTCGCGATCGACTGTGATGCAGGCCCCATCAGGGCCAAGGCTTGTGCAAAAGGAGGCTCGTCGCTTGATTGGACGAGCCTTTTTTGTTGTGCGTCATTCTTGACACTGTCCGGTCAGCTTCTCTACGATGCTGCCCATGCGCCGATTTAAACAGCTACTTGCGGGGCGCCAGGTCACTCATTGAGTTGCCGTCAGAAGCTTGAAGCAGGCTTCGAAATACCGCTAAAGCGCTGGTTCGGTGTTGCCTCTCACCTGCCATGCAGACTTTTTGAGGCTGAGACACGACACGATGAATGCACTAAGCCCTGTTGTACGTCCCGCGCCGATCACGGCACATCTCACCCAGCGTAATCCAAAAATCCTGCTTGGCGGTCAACATCAGCCGACGCTCCTGCGTTACCTCGATGGTTGGCCACGTCGCACCGGTGGGCCGGCAGCTTTCCTGATCCAGTTTGTCGAAGACGGTGAATCCCTGGCGCGCTTTGCCGCGGACAGCTTCGACCTGGCGGTGATTCAGTCGCCAAGCATCGAAGACGCCCCGGAAATGATCAGGCAACTGACCCGCGTTGCCCGGCAAGGGCTGATTACCCGTCGCTGAGGCGCTGATCACTGGGGCACGGATCGCTAAGAGCCAGGGCGCTGCGGCTCATGGATAGTCGATCGCCACGATATACACACATTGCTCACCCGTCGGTGTCTGGACCCGTACTTCGGCGTCCAGTGCCTTGCCGATCAGCGCGCGTGCCAAGGGCGAGTCGATGCTGATCAGTCCTTGTTTCAAGTCCAGCTCATCCGGTCCGACGATGCGATAGCGTGATTGCTTGCCATCCTCGTCCTCGATCGTGACCCAGGCGCCGAAATAAACCTTGTTCGGATCGCTGGGCTTTTCGCTGACGACCTTGAGGGCTTCCAGGCGTTTGGTCAGGAAGCGCACGCGACTGTCGATCTCGCGCAGCATCTTTTTGCCGTAGGTGTACTCGGCGTTTTCCGAACGATCGCCTTGTGCTGCCGCTTCGCTGACAGCTTGCGTCACCTGGGGGCGGCGTACGTGCCACAGTTCATGAAACTCGGCGCGCATCCGCGCTTCACCTTCGGGGGTGATCAGCGCGGTGCCGGCGGTACGGGGAGGGCGATAACGGCTCATGGCAACTTTTCTTCGAATCAGGAGCGCTTGAGTCTATCAACCCTCGCGCAGGACTGTCAGGGGGCTGGCGTTCAAGGCACGGCGGGTGCCGAACACGCCGGCACCACCGATCAGCACGGCGCCGATCAACGGCAGCACCAGCAGCCACGGATGCGGATGCCAGGGCAGGTCGAAGGCGTAGCGGTAGAGCACCAGGCTGACGACTTCCGAACCCAGTGCCGCGAGCAGGCCGCTGACCGCACCCAGTAATCCGAATTCGATCCGTCGCGCCTTCACCAGCAACTGCCGCTCGGCACCCAGCGCGCGCAGCAGGGCGCCCTGGCGGATGCGTTCATCCAGGGTCGCCTGCAGGCCGGAGAACAAAACAGCCATCCCCGCCGCCAGGACAAACAACAGCACATACTCCACTGCCAGGGTGACCTGGGCGAGGATGCTGCGCAGTTGCGCCAGCAGCGCTTCGACTTGCAGGATCGTCACCGCCGGAAAACTGCGCGACAGGTCGACGATCTGCTGGTCATGCCCGGCCGCCAGATAGAAGCTGGTCAGGTAGGTGGCCGGTAAATCCTTCAAGGTGCCGGGCTGGAAGATCATGAAGAAATTCGGCTGGAAGTTGTCCCAGTTGATCTCCCGCAGGCTGGTGACTTTCGCCTCGCGATTGGCCCCGCCCACGGTGAAGACCATGTGGTCGCCGAGCTTGAGCTTCAGGCTTTCGGCGACCTTGCCCTCCACCGACACGCCGGGGATGTCATCCGGCGGTTGCTCTGGCCACCAGTTGCCGGCGGTGATCTGGTTGCCCGCCGGCAGGTCTGCCGCCCAGGTCAGGCTCAGGTCGCGCTGGATCGCCCGGTCACCCGCCGATTCCTTGGTGACGATTTGCTGCACCGGTTCGCCGTTGATGCTGATCAGCCGCCCCGGAACCACCGGATACAGGGGGGCCGATTGCGCCGACAACGAGATCAGGCGGTCGGTGAACGCCTGCTTGTCCGCGGGCAGGATGTTCAGGGCAAAATAGTTCGGTGCGTTCTTGGGCAGCTGGTTCTGCCAGGTGTCCAGCAACTCGCCACGCAGCAGGGCGATCAACGCCATCGAAAGCAGGATCAGGCCGAAGGCCAGGGACTGCCCGGCGGCGGCCAAAGGATGGCGCAGTAATTGCCCCAGCCCCAGTCGCCACGGCAGGGAGGCACGGGCCAGCATGCGTCGCAGGCTTTTCAATAACAGCAACAGCAGACCGCCCAGTACCAGTGCCGCAACCACGCCGCCGCCGAGCAGGGCGAAGGTCAATAGCAGGTCCAGGCTCAGGCGCCACATGATCAGCCCGAGGGCGCCCAATGCGGCGCCGTAGACCATCCAGGTGCTGGAAGGTATCGGCAGCATGTCCCGGCGCAACACGCGCAAGGGTGGAACCCGACCCAGCGCCGCCAGCGGCGGCAGGGCAAAACCGGCCAGGGCCACCAGTCCAGTGCCGATACCGGCGATGGCCGGGAGCAGGCCGCCCGGCGGGACATCGGTTGGCAACAAATCGTGCAGCAAGGCGAACAGACCCAATTGCGCCAGCCAGCCGATGACGGCGCCGCCAAGGCTGGCGAGCAGACCGAGTACGGCCAACTGCAGGCTGAACAGCACCATGGTTTCCCGACGGGACAGGCCAAGGCAACGCAACAGCGCGCTGGCATCGAAGCGGCGGGTGGCAAAGCGCGTCGCCGACAACGCCACGGCCACCCCGGCCAGCAGCACCGCCACCAGGCTGGCCATGTTCAGATAGCGCTCGGCCTTGCCCAGTGCGCCGCCGATCTGCCGGTTGCCATCGCGGGCATCCTGGATGCGCTGGTTGGCGGCCAGGCCGGGCTTGATCAGTTGGCGATAGGTTTCCAGGGCTTCGGCCTTGCCGCGCCAGAGTTCGCGGTAGCTGACCCGGCTGCCGGGTTGCACCACGCCAGTGGCTTGCAGGTCACTGAGGTTGATCAGTACCCGTGGCGTCAGGCTGTAGAAGTTGCCGGCGCGGTCGGGCTCGTAGGTCAGCACCCGTGCCAGCTTCAGGGTTTTCATGCCGACATCGATGTTGTCGCCGATCTTCAAGTCCAGCGCCGTCAGCAACCGGGCTTCGACCCAGGCCTCACCGGGTTTCGGCCCGCCACCGGGCTCTTCCGGGGCGAAGGGCGCAGGGGCACTTTTCAGTTCCCCGCGCAGCGGGTAGACGTCGTCTGCCGCCTTGATGCTGGAAAGCTGTATGCCGTTGTCGGTGGCGATGACACTGGAAAACTCCACCACCCGGGCGTGTTCGAGGCCAAGCTCGGTGCCGCTTCTTACTTGCTCGGGGCGCGCAGGGGAGCTGCCTTCAAGCAGCAAGTCGGCGCCAAGGAACTCAGTGGCGCGCAACATCATCGCGCCATTCAGGCGTGCGCCGAAGTAGCCGATGGCGGTACTGGCGGCCACAGCGACCACGAGGGCGAAAAACAGCACGCGCAGTTCACCGGCGCGGGCATCGCGCAACAGTTGGCGGACGGCGAGACTGAACAGGCGCAACAGCGGCAGGCGTGCCATCAAGGCTCCAGGGGGGCGACCAGCAGGCCGGCTTCAAGGCGGATCAGGCGCCGGCAGCGGTGTGCCAGGCGTTCATCGTGGGTCACCAGCACCAGGGTCGTGCCGCGTTCCTGGTTGAGTTCGAACAGCAGGTCGCTGATGCGCTCGCCGGTATGGCTGTCGAGGTTGCCGGTGGGCTCGTCGGCGAACAGCACATCGGGTTCGGCGGCAAACGCCCGGGCAATCGCCACGCGCTGCTGTTCACCGCCGGAGAGCTGGCGTGGCGAGTGGGTCAGGCGTTGCCCAAGGCCTACCCGCTGCAACAACTCGGTGGCACGGCCGCGGGCGTCCTGGCGGCCATCGAGCTCCAGCGGCAGCATGACGTTTTCCAGGGCGTTGAGGCTGTCGAGCAGCTGGAATGACTGGAAGACGAAGCCCACATGTTCGGCGCGGATGCGCGCACGCTGGTCTTCGTCGAGGTTGCTCAGGCCCTGGCCGGCGAGGGTGACTTCACCGCTGCTCGGCAGGTCGAGGCCGGCGAGCAGGCCCAGCAGGGTGGATTTCCCGGAACCGGAGGCGCCGACGATGGCCAGGCTGTCGCCCTTGTTCAGTTCCAGGCTCAGTTGGTGCAGGATGGTCAGTTCACCTTCCGCGCTGGGAACCACTTTGCTAAGGTTCTTCGCGGTGAGAATGCTTGCGCCCATGGAGAATCCGATGCGTGTGTGGTTTTTGAGTGCTGGCCTGGCCTTGATGTGCATGGCCCAGAACGCAGCGGCGGGTACAGTCCTGATCGTTGGCGATAGTATCAGCGCCGGTTTCGGACTGGATACCCGCTTGGGGTGGGTGTCGCTGCTCGAGCAGCGGCTCAAGCGCGAAGGTTTCGACGATAAGGTGGTTAATGCGTCCATCAGCGGCGACACCAGTGCCGGAGGCCAGGCACGCCTGCCGGCGCTGCTTGCAGAGCATAAGCCGGATCTGGTGATCCTGGAGTTGGGGGGCAATGACGGCCTGCGCGGACTGCTGCCAACACAATTGCAACAAAATCTTGCGTCGATGATTCAGCAGTCGCAGCAGGCGGGCGCCAAGGTCCTGCTGCTCGGCATGCAATTGCCGCCCAATTACGGCGCTCGATACACCAAGGCCTTCAGTGACGTTTACAGCAACCTGGCCGATGAGAAAAAAGTCCCGCTGGTGCCGTTTTTCCTCGACGGCGTGGGCGGTCATCCGGACTTGATGCAGGCCGATGGCATTCACCCGGCAGCCGGGGCTCAGGGCAAGTTGCTGGAAAATGTCTGGCCTACGCTAAAACCGCTGTTATGACACTTTTCTAGGAGCAGGCTTTCGGCTAAGGTGGCGCCCCCGATTTGGAGCCCCCGATGCCGCGTTCTGCCTGGTCACTTTATGCCTATCAACTGATCGAGCCTGACGAACAGCTGGATCTGTTCGCCTGCCAGGAAGTGCGGGTACACCTGGTGACCCGGCAACTGGAGCTGGGCGGCTCGGCGGACCGGACCCTGTGCGGCAGTCTGCTGCCGGCTCAGCCACGCTGGTCGAACGTCGATCGGCGGGTGTTCCAGGACCAGCGCCTGTGCTCGTTGTGCCGGGCCATTCTTGAATCGCAAAAGCGTGGCACGTCGCCGATCTGGCCGGAGTTGCGGTTCGAGCTTTGATCGCTGCTGTGGTAGGTGGTTGACTGTGTACATATCCATTGCTGCGGTAACGGCCACTTAGGGTTTCGCCCTATGGCGCGTCCCTTGGAAGCACGGAACGCCGCCCGGCCTGCAGGAGCGAGCATGCTCGCGATGAAGGTCAACGATGACGCGGCTAAACCGGCGTACTGCCGGTTTAGCCGCTGCGCAATGCCTGCGTTCAGCCATCGTGATTTAACGGGGTACCCAAATCCAAAGCCAAAGCGAGGCGGCCTTAAAGCCGACCTGATTTCAAGTGAACACGTGATCGTTCCCACGCTCTGCGTGGGAATGCATCCTGTGACGCTCCGCGTCACCGTTGCGCACGGCTCACGTCATGCGTCGACAGCGGAACGCGGAGCGTCCCTGGCGGCATTCCCACGCAGAGCGTCACTAGTGTCCGGTAAACATGTTTCATAGCTGAAGGCTGCCTTGGGCAGCCTTCAGCTTTTCTCGCTTTTGCCTT